>CAJKZO010000229.1:0-1524 GCA_905204365.1 uncultured Collinsella sp. | reverse complement strand
TTACCGACCCCGCCACGCAGGCAACCTGGAGCCGTCTAAAGGACGAGATGCGCGACTGGCTGGCGCGCGCCTAGCGCTCAAGCTGGGCCAGCAGCTCCTCGACGACCTCGACGGCATCACCGACAACCTTGTACTGGGCAGCACCAAAAATGGGGGCATCTGGGTCCTCGTTGATGGCGATAATGCACTCCGCCCCACCGATGCCGGCAAGATGCTGGATGGCGCCCGAAACACCGATACTCACGAGAAGCTTGGGCGAAACCGATACGCCCGTCTGGCCGATCTGATGGCGATACTCTAACCAGCCGGCCTCCACGACAGGTCGCGTGCAGCCAAGCTCGGCTCCCAGAGCCTCGGCGAGCCTTCGCATCAGCGGCAGGTTTTTCTTGGAACCAATGCCGCGACCCACCACGACCAGGCGCTCGGCATCGGCGATCGAAGCCTGCTGCCCCCACTCCTCGGCGGGAATCGAAATCTCGACACGAGCCTTAGCATCATCCGCAAGCGATATCTGGGTGATCGTGCCAGAGCGGTCGTAGTCAAAGTCGGGCGCCTTAAAGATGCCGGGACGAACCGTTGCCATCTGGGGACGATGATTGGGGCAGACGATGGTGGCCATCAGGTTGCCGCCAAACGCCGGACGCGTCTGTTGCAGCAGTCCCGTCTCCGTATCCATCGAAAGTACGGTGCAGTCAGCCGTAAGGCCCGTCTGCAAGCGCACGGCAACGCCGGGTGCCAGTTCGCGACCAAAAGCGGTCGCACCGTATAAGATGGCCTCGGGTTTGCGTTCGGCTACCAAATCGCAGATCAAGCGGGCGTAGACCTCCGCATCGTTTTGGCGCAGGCGCTCGTCGCGACAGGCCAGGACCTCGTCCGCGCCGGCACAAACCAGGTGTTCGAGATCCCTGAGCGAGCCCTCGGGGCTCATGCCGATCAGTGCCACCAGACGGCAGCCGCGAGCATCGGCAAGCTCGCGCCCCTTGCCCATGAGCTCGTAGGCCACGGGAGCCACGGCGTTGTGCTCGTCGGTCTGCACGAATGCCCAAATGTCTCGATACGCATCGAGGTCAACCGCGCCGGCGGCCTCGTCACGCTCGATCGAGATAGCGTTGACAGGGCAGGCGTCGACGCACCCACCGCATAGGATGCAGCCGTCGGTTACGCGGGCGCATCGGCTGGGTCGCTCGCCTTCCACTACGATGCCGCCCGAGGCACAGGCGCGAACGCAGCGACCGCAGCCGATACAGGCTTCGCTATCGATAATCAGTCCGCTCATCTATACCATCCCCTCGATAATCTTGGCAAGTTCTACCGCCTGCTCGGACGCCGTCCCCTCAACGGCCTCGCACGTTTGGTCACGGTCGGGCACAAACGAGCGCACGACCTGTGTCGGCGACCCGGCAAGACCGCAACGCGCGGGGTCGGCGTTCACGTCGGCGGCACTGACCACGCGCACGTCCGCCTCCTCCGCCGCGCGAATACCGGCAATACTCGGCATGCGCAGCTGGCCAATCTCCTTGGCAG
>CAJKZO010000228.1:0-1537 GCA_905204365.1 uncultured Collinsella sp. | reverse complement strand
CGACGGAATGCGGCGTCGCGATCGGCCTCAAGCGCTGGCGTGCGCGCGAGCATGCTATCGACAAAAAGGGTGCTCGACGCGGGAAGCGACACGCCGTCGAGCAGGTCGACGGCATCGACGCCCAGGTCCTCGGCAAGGCCAAACGCGGCACGAGCGCCCTCGTCCAGGCGCACGATATCGCCGGATGTAAGGCGAGCGAATGTCTGGTGGCGCTAATACGAATCGAGATAGATGGCAAGGTCGGCCGCCGAAAGCCCGCTCGCACCCAGCTCGACGTCGAGCAGGTTACTCTTGACGGTCGCGCGCACCGAAAGCTTGGGCGCAGGGCGCACCGAGATCTGGCGCAGGCGGTCGCTGAGCATGACCTCGCCCAGCTCGGACAGGGCAGACAGGCCCTCGGTCAGCAAGTGGAACAGGCTCTCGTCATCGCGCTCCTCAAATGCCAGGCCGCCCTCGTAGAAATCGAAATAGAGGGCCGCCGTGTCCATAACGCGAAACTCCGCCACCGTATCGCGGGGCGGAACGCCGGGGCGCTGTTCTTCGAAGGGACTGCCCGGAGCACCAAGACTAAAGAGATCTGCCGACCAATCGCCGTAGGCCACCGTAATCTTGCAGGTCACAAGGCCATCGTCGACGCCAATCGCCATGTCAAATCTCGGCTCGGGCGCCACGGCGTCAAGTACGGCGGGAGCGGTCAGGTCGGTGTAGTCGCGCAAGATGGGCAGCGCCATGCGGCAGAACTCGCCCACCTGGTCGGCGGCGATATGGACCGGCGTGCGGCAGGGCAACAAGTGCGACAGGAACGGCGCCGCATGTTGGGCAAACGCCATGTCGGTACGGCGCGCGCGGCGCGTATCGACCAGATAGGCTGCGTCACCAGCGACAAAGCAGTACGTATCGGCCGGAAGGCGCAAGTCGTAGCTGCCCCCGGCTGCCGGGATAATCTTGGCGGCAAGGAGCGGCGGGCGCTTGGCCGGGACTTCGCCCTCCCCCTGCGGCGACGGCTCGACCGCCACCTCGTAGGCGCGATGCGTCGTCGTCCCCCGCGACCAAGCAGGCTCAAAGGACATGGTCCTGCCACGCAGCAGGTCCAGCACGGACACGATGGAATACTCGGATACCGGCAACTGACGCTCGGCAACAAAACCGCTGCGGGCAAAGTCATACGATGCCGAGCGCGAACTCGTGATGTCGCTCAGGTAGGCGACCGTCATTGCGACAAAGTCGAGCAGCTTTGTCGACACGTCATCGAACGCCTCGGGCACATGGACAAACGTAAGCTTCTTACCATAGGAGAACGTACCGCCGCGCACATAGGCATCGGCCATGCCGTCGATATCCTTAACCACGTAGGACACCGAACCGCTGCGAATGCGAAACTCAAGCGCCCAGTTAAAGCGGTCGGCAAACAGCGGATTGTAGTACGGCACCAACGAGGGCTCCAGCACCGCTTTGGGCGCATCGGGATCAACGGCACCGGCAAGCTTGCGGCGCATGCTCGCCAGCTCATCCATGCGCGCGTCCGAAAGATCGGAGA
>CAJKZO010000227.1:0-1547 GCA_905204365.1 uncultured Collinsella sp. | reverse complement strand
TTAAGACCCACCGGAGTCCGGCGTCGGCGCAGCAGGTACTCGACAGCGTCCACGAGCAGGGGAGTGCGTGCGTGAGCGCCACGGGGCGCCCGACCTTTCAGATGCCGGACTGGCTGTTCGACTTGGGTTGGGATGCGTACATTACGCTTTCGGGCCAGCACTGTTTTGATGCCAGGGGCGTTTACCGCAGCTGCCCGATCGATCCGGACGACGTCGCGGTGATTGTGGACCAGGTGGCGCAGGGGCGCTACGACTCGCTGTGCATGCAGGGCGAGAACTCGTTTGTGAACCGCCTGTCCGAGCGCGTGGTGACGGCTGGCAGCAACGCGGGAATCGTCTACCACGAGGAGCCGTTTGAGCACGCCTTTGACGCGCCGGTCTACCAGTTCTGCGCCTTTGTGGACCCCGACGACGAGCATATCGTGACCGATGCCGTGTCGCATTCGCTCACCACGCGCTGGTGCGACCTGTTCTGTGACATTATTCCCGCTAACGGCGGCAAGGACCTGGGCGTGGCGGCGACGCTGGAGCGCCTGGGCATCGACGCGAGTGAGGCGATTGCCTTTGGCGACGGCGAGAACGACCTGTCGATGTTTGCCGCCGTGGGCACGAGCGTGGCCATGGGCAACGCACAGGACACGGTGAAAGCTGCGGCGACCTATGTGACGACCGCCGTGGACGACGACGGCGTCTACAACGCCGCGAAGCACTTTGGCCTGATGTAGCTGCGGATTCGGCACTTGGGGACGTTCCTTTTCTGCCGGCAGCTGGGGATACCCCTTGCGCGTTGTGTGCCGTGTTGCCTTGATTGCTCCGCGCATTTTGTGAAACGCGGTTAACTTTTTAAACAACGTAGTAAGACATGGGCAACTTTTGCGGTAAAGTAAATCAAGCAAAAGTATCCAAAGGCTAACTAGAAGCCATCGCGAAAGGCGGCCCATGGCCCTGCGTGAATCCGGAGAAGACTATCTCGAATCTATTTATGTGCTGTCACAGCGCTTGGGCACAGTGCGCTCGATTGACGTTGCGGAGTATCTTGGCGTGACTAAGGCGAGCGTATCCAAGGCCATGGCTTCACTGGAGAGCAATGGCTACGTGGAGATGGGCAAGCGCGACGTCCACCTGACAGAACGTGGACTTGAGGTTGCCAGCCAAATGTGGGAGCGTCACTGCTTTTTCGTGGGGCTGCTGGAGGATGCGGGTGTTTCGGCTGAGGTCGCGTCGCAAGAGGGCTGCCACATGGAGCACTGCCTGAGTGAGGAGAGCTTCGAGAAGTTGAGGGCGATGCTGAGGCGGGATGGTGCTTCGGCGCCAACAATGACCGACTAGCACTCCCACAGCGGCGCGTCTCCCGCGCTAAAGGCGCGGGACAGCGATTGGGGCAAAAGGTTCTCTCGGCAATGTCCAACTCAGACAAGGAACCCCGCCAGCAAGCGATGCCCAAGAACCATCAGCAACGTCACCGCAGGCCGGGGCCGGGCTTGGTTTTGAAAACATTCCGCACTGATATCTTCTGTATTGAAGACGTCGATGGCGCATCCATATAC
>CAJKZO010000226.1:0-1587 GCA_905204365.1 uncultured Collinsella sp. | reverse complement strand
GAGACCGCGGTCACATGACCACCCCCGGACGCCATGGATCGACCGTCACCGCGCGTTCATGCGTGAGCACGGCCGGAGCCCCCAGGGAAACGCCGGCGATGCTCAGCGAACTCGGCCACGGCTCGTAGTGCATGGTGCAGGCATAGGTCCTAAACGTGCCAGAAAGAGAGAGCAGGCCACCATCCGATGACGCCGTGCCTTGCTCGCTCGAGACCTCGACCTGTAGGTCATATCCCTCCATGGCATCCTGAATCTGAACTTGAACGGTCGTGGAAGCGTCAATGGAGCTTTCGTCACCCTCCCCGCCCGGCGCCACAGCATGCGCCAGCACGATGTCGGGCACCACGCGGTCGAAGCGCGCGACCGCGCCGGCAAAGATCATGACGTTGTACACGATGAGAGCCAGCACGATCAGGACAGGCGTGACCACGGCCATCTCGACCGTCGCCTGGGCACGCTCCTCGCGCAAGCCCGCGCGAATGCCCATTACGACCCACCGCCAAAAGCTCCCACCAGCGCGGCAACATCGACAGTGAGCGGGATGGAGCCGCCGCCGGGCAGCGGGATCTCCGCAAGTGTGAACACCGCACCGCTGATGGTGCGCTCGACGTGATATTCCAAGGCCTCGCAAAGTGCCTTGGGGTCAGTCACTCCCAAGGGGATTTTTCGCAGGGTATCTTGAGCTTTGGAGATGCCCGCGATATCGGACCCCGGACTTTTGATGACATTGGCGGTGTCGGTCAGCACCGGTTTTCGCAGACGCAAATCACACGGTTCGAGTCCCAGCGCCGCCACGGAGGACGAGACGGTGTCACCGAGCCAGGACGCGATGGAGCCCAACGCGCCGCTACCCCCTCCCAAGCCACCGATCAGCTCTCCCATAAGCTCGTCGGCCGCACCCTGGATGTCTCCGTACCCCACAAGCAGGCGGCCCCAAACATCCATAACGCCGTCGAGCACGCCGGCAACGCCGCCCGAACGCTCCTCCAGCGTCGAGAAAAACCGCGAGAGAACGTTATTTTGTGCCGTCGCATCATCGGGCGCGAGCACTGCAGCAGAAATTGCGCCACGATCGCCAAGCTCAACTGCTGTGTTAAACGAAGAGTTGAGCTCATCGGGGCTCGAGATGGCGCCCGAGACTGCAAAGGCGACCACGCCGTTGCGACCGGGCGGGGCGATGCGCGGGCGCTCACCGGATAGTTCTTTGATGGCGGTATCGAACGCATTGCCCGCACGGTCGGCTTCGTCCTCGGTCTGACGCTCGAGCTCAAGCTCCTTGTTGCGACAGTCGACGTAGTCCTCCAGGGCGTCTTTAAACTTGTCAAAGTGATACTCGAAGCCGTTTTCGATAGAGGTTGAAGGCGCCGCAACAGCACCAAGCGACGAAACGCCAAAATGGCATTTGCTGCATTTATCCTGCCCATCGTAATCGGCAACCGAAGCAAATCCGCTCGGCGTTCCTTTCTTATAGTTAGGGCAGGTCGTCCCGTAATGCAGATACGCCTTGCCATCGTTCACGCTAGTCGGCCACACCGCATCGGTATAGAGTTCCGTCGCTCGCACCTCGTCAGCGTTGCGCGGCAACAG
>CAJKZO010000225.1:0-1625 GCA_905204365.1 uncultured Collinsella sp. | reverse complement strand
TACGGACGGTGCCGGTCGCGTCTGCCATGGGGGACTCCTTTCCCAATAAGCGGGCCCAAGGCGGCTCCGATGCCGCCGCGGTCCCCGCCATGTTCTTGGGCGTCCGTGTCGACCCGGCCGCCCTTGACCGTGACTGCACTATACGCGGCAGAGGGTTCTTGCCGCCAACCGTCTTTTTGCCGCATGGCGGCAAGGCGGCAGATATTCCGCTTGCACGGCAAGCCGGGCGGTTTTCCGCTTGGGCGGCAAATTGAAAAAGACGCCCCGCCTTTCCCTGAGATACCATGGGGCGGTACACCCTATCTGCCGATCATCTCTGGGAGAAAAACCATGGCGAGCGCTAAGCAGAACCGCATCAACCGCATGATCAATGTGCTCGAAAACAGCAGCTCCTGGGTATCCTCATCTATGCTCGCCAGCTTATTGGGCGCAAGCGAGCGCAGCATCCGCAACTATGTTGCCGAGGTCAACGAGACCGGCGCACGACATATCGAATCATCTAAAGAGGGATATCGCCTCGCTGCAACAGCGTCGGCCGCCGACAATGCCCCGACCTCCCTCCCCGGCAACACTGATATCGCCCCCGCCGGCACCGATACGCGACGCGACTTTACCATCTCGCGCCTCGTCAACGCACGCGGTGGACTCTCCGTCTTTGATATCGCCGATGAACTCTTTATCAGCGAGAGCACGTTTCAGAGCTCCGTGATGCCGCAGGTGCGTGCGCTCGTGCGACAGTTTGGCCTCAATGTCGAGACGCACGACTACCGCATGACGCTCACGGGGCGCGAGGCCGACAAGCGCAAACTTCTCGGCCACATAGCCACCCACAACTCCTATGGCTACTTCACCTCGACCAAGACGCTCGAGAACATGTTTCCCAGCTTTGACGTGCAGGCGACCCTCTCGAGCCTGGTCGAGATCTGCCAGCGCTCGGACCTGTTTATCAACGACTACGCGTTCTCCAACCTGCTTATGCACCTGCTGGCGATCATCATCAGGCTCACCTCGAACAACGAGCTCAGCGAGGTGGACGGCCCCATCGACGGAGACGGCCTGGTGGCGCAGCTTGGGCAACGCGAGCAGATTGTGCACTGCGCCCAGCGCATCGCCGCCTACTTTGAGAAGGAGTTTGGCTGTGCCATCCCGCGTGCCGATTTTCAGCAGATCCTGCTGCTTTTGGCGCTTTCCGTCGAGCGCTGTGATTTTGGCGACCTCAACCGCGAGAAGCTCGCGAGCATCATCGACCGCGATTTTGTTGACATGGTCCTGGGGATGCTCGACGAGTGCGGCGAGCGCTACAACCTGCCGCGCTTTATCGACGAGCCTATGCGCCTGCAGCTCGTCCTGCATATGTTTAACGCCTACCAGCGCGCCGTCTACCACGTAAGCTACCCCAACCCGCTCGCCGCGCAGATCAAAAGCGAACACGCACCGGTCTACGACATGGCGGTCTATATCGCCCACCGTTTCTCGACCGCCATGAAGGTTGAGGTAGGCGAGAATGAAATCGCGTTTATCGCCTTTCACATCGGCGCCTATTTTGAGAAGTTCTCCGCACCTGACGGTGCCATCACCTGCACGGTGATTATCGAGGAGTATCACGATTTTGCACGCAGACTCGT
>CAJKZO010000224.1:0-1626 GCA_905204365.1 uncultured Collinsella sp. | reverse complement strand
CGAACCAGCCGGAGGCATTGACCACGTCGCGCGCGATGGCGGCGAACGAATCGCGTCCCACGCGACGAAGCGCGTAGCGCAGCACCTCGCGGGCGCGCGTTACGAGCGGCAAGCCCTGCAAACCCGGCACATCGGAATCGCTCATGATGCCCGCATCGATGTTGCGGCGCGACGTCTCGCCCGTCTCGCTATCGAGCTTGGTCGCCAGCGCCAGGAACTCCTGGGCGCCGAGTGCAAACATCGGCGAGGCCAGCAACGGCATAAGACCCTGCGCCGTATCGGCCGGATTGGCGAGCGCGCACACCAGGGCGCGCACCGTCTGCACCTCGGCTGCCTGGGCAAAGACTGAGCCGCCCGCGATGACGCAGTCGAGCCCCTGGTCGCGGAAGGCCTGTGCGTAGACGTCGGCATTGGTCATGCGACCCAGCAGCAACACCATATCGCCCTGGGGCTGCCCCGCTTTGACGAGCGTTTGGAACCGCTCCGCAATCGCACGAGCTTTCGCCTGCGTTCGCTCTTGCGTGCTGCCACCGGCAACGAACAGCGCCTGGCGGCGCGAAGCCTTTGCCTTGAGCTTGTCCTTGCGTTTGTCGCTCGGTTCAAGATCCAAGAACCCCTGCATCAAACCACCGGTGTCGCCGTCAAAGACGCGCGCCACATAGCGCAGCACCTCGTCGTGGCTGCGGAAGTTGCGCACGAGTTTGACGAGCTCGCCGGCGGGGGCATCGGACGTGGCAACCGTCTCGGACGCCGTCGTCGAACCCACCTTGCGCTCCTGGCGACGAAACACCTCAACCTCGGCGCCTCGGAAGCGGTAGCTCGACTGCTGCGCATCGCCCACGGTGCACAGCGCGCGCTCCCCCGCGCCCGTCAGATAGCGAATCAAATCGACCTGCATCTGGTCGGTATCCTGGAACTCATCGATCATGACCATCTTAAAGCGGCCCTCGTAGGCGGCTCGGATGGCGGGGTAATCGCGCAGCGCCTCGTATGCCATGCGCAACAGATCGTTATTGTCGAGCGCGGACTGGTCGGCCTTGAGCGCACGGTACTCGGCCTCTACAGAGCGGGCCAAGCCCACCAGTGCATCGAGCGCGGGACCACCGCAGGCCAGCACGATATTGATAAACGCATCGGCTGCCTCGGCCTTGAGTAGCTCCACCTGCTCCTTAGGAAACGCCTTGCTCGCGCGCGGCATGCTGCACGACATCATGAGTCGCGCCGCATCCTCCATGGTTTTACCGCTCGCCTCAAACGCGTCAATGGCGTCGAGTGCCACCTGCGCTTTCTCGGTCGTGGCCTTGCTTGTGCCCAGCGCCGCACGATAGGCATCGGCAAGCGCCGAGGTGTCGGCCTGGCCGCGCGCCACGCACACATCGTCCATGCCGCCCGGAAGCTGGCTCGATAGCTCCAGCAGGTCGCGCACCAGGCCTTTGATGGTGGTACCGGCGCCAAACGTCCCGCCCTCGCCCGCCATGGGATACCAAGCGTAGAGGGCCTTAAGCGAAGCGGCGAGCTCGGGCGCGGCATCGGGCGCCGTCGCGCGCCCCAGCACATGCTCGACAGCCTGATCCATAAGCTCGTCGGTATCGGTGAGCACCGTGAACTCGGGATCGATGCCCAGCT
>CAJKZO010000223.1:0-1658 GCA_905204365.1 uncultured Collinsella sp. | reverse complement strand
ATCCTCGCGGCCGAGTTTGCCCGTGAGCACAAGATTCCGTATCTGGGCATTTGCCTGGGTATGCAGGTTGCCGTGTGCGAGTTCGCCCGCAACGTCGTCGGCCTTGCCGGCGCCAGCTCTTCCGAGTTCGATCCGGATGGCCCGTATAGTGTCATCGACCTGATGAGCTCGCAGGAGGACGTGACCGAGAAGGGCGGCACCATGCGCCTGGGCGCCTATCCGTGCAAGCTCGCCGCCGATACCCTCGCGCGCGAGGCATATGGCGAGGAGCTCGTCTACGAGCGTCACCGTCACCGCTTTGAGTTCAACAACGCCTTCCGTGACCAGCTCGAGGACGCCGGTTTGGTTATCTCGGGTCTGTCGCCCGACGAGCGCCTGGTCGAGATGGTCGAGCTGCCGCGCGACGTGCATCCGTGGTATGTGGCAACCCAGGCTCATCCCGAGTTCAAGAGCCGCCCGACCAACCCGCAGCCGCTGTTCCGCGAGTTCGTGCGTGCCTCGATCGGCCAGCACGAGGGTGTCGACCGTCTGCAGGTGACGCCCATGAACCTCGCTACGGACTAAGGGTGCCGGCGAATAAGGAACATACCGAAGCTACTCCCTCGTCGCTCGCCGTGGCGGCGGGGGAGTATCTCGATTACCTCGCGGTCGAGCGGGGTTTGGCGCGCAACACGATTGCGGCCTATCGTCGTGACCTGACGACGTACTGCGCCTATCTGGAGCGGGCGGGTATTGTGTCTTTTGAAGAGGTGACTCGTCAGGTCGTGGAGGGCTTTGTCGCTGACCGTCGCGATGGGGGCTATTCCGATGCCTCGGTGGAGCGTGCGCTTGCGGCCGTGAAGGGCCTGCATGCCTTTTTGGTGCGCGATGGGGCTGTGGCCCAAAATCCAACGGCGGCGTTGCGCCTGCCTAGAAAGGCCGAGCGTTTGCCGGAGTATCTATCGGTGGAGGATGTCTCGGCGCTGCTCGATCAAGACTTCCCCGAGGGCGAGATGGGCTTGCGCGACCATGCCATCTTGGAAGTGCTCTACGGATGCGGTTTGCGTGTGAGCGAGTTGGTGGGGCTCGATGTGGGCGATATCCATATCGACGATGGTTTTGTGCTCGTTCGCGGTAAGGGCTCAAAGGAACGCCTGTCCCCGCTGGTGGGAAGCGCAGCGCGAGCTCTGACGCTCTATGTAACTGAAGGGCGCTCTCGCTTGGCGGCCCATGCCCGCGGAACCGAGACCTCGGCGGTTTTTTTAAATAAGAACGGCCGCCGTCTGTCGCGCCAGGGCATCCATGCCATCTGTGAGCGCTACGGGCGCCAGGTGGGGCTGGTGGGACTCCATCCCCATACGCTGCGTCACTCCTTTGCCACCCATATGCTTGCGGGCGGCGCAGACCTCCGTGTGCTACAGGAGATCTTGGGACATGCCGATATATCGACCACGCAGGTCTACACGCATGTCAATCGTACGCAACTGACCGAGGTCTATCTGGCGGCGCACCCGCTGGCGCATCGTTAACACATTGCTGGCCTGCATATTTATAGGTATTTGGGAACGGGCCCCAGATTGCCGCGGCGTGCTTTTGCGCGCGTATGGGCAATCTGGGGCCCGTCCCATTTTTCGCCCGCGGTGGTGGGCCGCACGTGCCTTGGGTGGGGGAGTTTGGGG
>CAJKZO010000222.1:0-1684 GCA_905204365.1 uncultured Collinsella sp. | reverse complement strand
ACATGCCCAACGCGCTCAGGCTCTTGGAGAACTCATGATGGCGGCTACGCGGCAGAGTGCTCGTCCGTTCCCGCCGCTCGTGCTCGATGATGCCAGTTCGCTCGAAGCCATGGCCGGCGCCGTCATGCGCCTTCACAATACGCTGCTAACAATCGGACGCTGCTATACGACCGATGCCGCGGGCGACAGGGCTATGCTCGAGCTCGGACGCATCGAGTCCGTGCTTGCGGGCGCGTTCTGCACGATATACGGCCAATCGCCAGCCGATCGCTTCGCAGACATCTTTGACCAGGTCACCTACGTGGCCGAGCACATGGTCAATGACCACATCTTTGAAGACGGTAACAAACGAACCAGCCTTGTCTTTGCGTTGTCCGTCTTAAGGTTCGCAGGCACTCCGGTCGTGCTGTCTGACAGCCTCGAACCAAAAGACAACCAGTACTACGCCTGGATCCAGGACCTCGTTTCCAGTCGCCGCACGAACAGCGAGCTAGCCGAAGAGCTGCGCTGCGGATTCGTTGCGGGCACGGGCGATCTGTCGCTCGTATAGAATCTAAGCATCCGCACGCCGGTTAATGAATTGATTGGACACCACATGGAGATCCCCAGCACCCTGTGCAGTAATGTGTACGACTTCGCGTTTTGCCCCGAGCCCTGCTACGACCGCCTGGTCGACCTCGCCGATCCCGAGGACTGGGGTCCCGGCAACCGCATCCTCAAAAACTACCTGTCGTTTTCGTTTAGCCGTGCGGTGTTCCTGACCGCGCGCGACGTGGACCAGACCGGGCCGTCCAACCTGCCGCTGGTGTTCGACGATGGCCGCTGCCTGTTCAATACCGGCCTGTACACGCGTCGCTACGAGACCATCTACGGCCTGTTTGAGCCCAACACCAAGCCCGACGCACGCCAGCGCTGGTTTTTGAAGGGCTTCTTTAAGGAGAGCGACCCCATGCTGGTCTCGTTTGAGTACCTGCCGTGCCGCGTGCGCTTTGCCGAGGACCCCTCCGAGCTGGTCTTTGACTACCGCCTGCCCATCCGTTCAAACATCGACCACTATCTGGGCGATGAGGAGAACCTTACGCGCATCCCCGCCAGCCTGATGGGGGAGGACAACTCGCTGCTGCTGCGCCGCGCTTTTGAGGGCGCCGTCGTCGAAGCCGCCCGCCGCGCGCACCTGCCTCACGCTCGACATGGCCTACAACAACGCGCGACTTATCTGCCGCCCCGAGACCTCGTGGATAAAGCGGTAAATGGTTGTTTAGCTGCGGTTTTTCCGATTGCTTTAGTTGTTTTGGCTTGGCTAGCACCCACGAATTTAAAAACGAGGGCAAAAAGTTCTTGGTAAACCACGCGCGGCTATGATAGTATCTCTTTTGCCGAAAGGCGACGGGCGATTGGCTCAGGGGTAGAGCATATCCTTCACACGGATGGGGTCACAAGTTCGAATCTTGTATCGCCCACCATCAAAAGCGCAGGCCAGAGGTATTAAGCCTCTGGCCTTTTTCTTTTTGATACCAAGCTTGATACCAAAATCGAATCGAAAAAATTAAACGCGTTTTTAGCTGATCTCTCCTGTGCTGACGTCGTCGCGCGTTTTGCATAAAGCTCATGCGCTCTTTCATTGAATTTGCCAAGGGATTCACGCACAACTGTGGAGATATGGACCACGACCCCAGAACGTCTG
>CAJKZO010000221.1:0-1688 GCA_905204365.1 uncultured Collinsella sp. | reverse complement strand
ACCGTGCTTTCGGCCTACATGGTCACCGTCGTTATCGCCAAGATTTCGCTCGGTGCGATCTATGACCGCTTTGGTCTGCGCTTTGGCAATATCCTTGGCTCCATTGCGTGCATTATCGCCTGCGTCGCCCTGTGCTTCCCCGCGACCGATCTTGGTTCCATCGTGGCTGCCGTGAGCTTTGGTATCGGAACGTGCATGGGCACCATCACGCCTACCATCGCCGCGTCCGAGCAGTTTGGCATGGCCGACCTCGGTAAGGTCACGGGCACCATTACCTCGCTCGAGATGGTCGGCGGCACCGTGGGCGCCATTGTCTCGGGCGTGCTGTTCGATGCCACGGGCTCCTTTGCGAGCACCTGGATCGTGTGCCTGGCGTGCTCCGTGGTCATGCTCGTGTTCCTGCTGGCATCCGAGCCCATCGCCGCCAAGCTGCGCGCGAGCGTGGCGGGGGAGTAGGTAGGCCAAAGCGCATCGCCGCTTGTCCGCTTCGTCCGCGGCGGCGCGTCTGGCCGAACGAGTCCCCATACCCTCATTCGGTCAGGCGCGCCGCCGCGTTGCTGCTTTGTGCCGTATAATATCCACTACCTATGACGCGATACAAAAGAAAGGTGTTTGCCCATGCAGGCACAGAAGGCGGAGGGAACCCGCGACCTTATCGGCGCCGAGATGCGCGCTTGGCAAAAGATGCAGCAGATTGCGGCCGGCGTATTCGAGCCGTTTGGCTTTAAGCCCATCGAGACGCCCGCGATCGAGCAGGTGGACGTGTTTGTCCACGGTATCGGCCAGTCGACCGACGTCGTTCGCAAGGAGATGTTCCGCGTGTTTAGCGGCGCCAACCTTGAGCGTGTCTTTACCGAGGGTACCGATACCAAGCTCAAGCCCAAGCAGCGCCTGGCGCTTCGCCCCGAGGGCACGGCTGGTGTGGTGCGCGCCGTTGTGGAGAACAACCTGGTGCCCCAGGGCTCCACGCCGTTTAAGGCTTACTACGCCGAGGCTATGTTCCGCGGCGAGCGTCCCCAGAAGGGTCGCCTGCGTCAGTTCCACCAGGTAGGCATCGAGTGGCTCGGCGCTCCCGATCCGGCGGCAGACGCCGAGTGCATCATTATGCTCATGGAGTTTTACAAGCGCCTGGGCTTCGATCTTTCCAAGCTTCGTCTACTCATTAACTCAATGGGCGATGCCCAATGCCGTCCGGCCTATCGCGAGCAGGTCAAGCAGTTCATTCTCGATCACGCCGACGAGATGTGCGACGAGTGCCGCGAACGCGCCGAGCTCAACCCGCTGCGCGCCTTCGACTGCAAGAACGACCACTGCCGCGAGATCATGGCCGAGGCCCCGCTGATGGGCGACAACCTGTGCGACGAGTGCCGCGAGCACTACGAGCAGGTCAAGCGCTATCTGGATGCTGCCGGTATCGAGTATGTCGAGGATCCCACCCTGGTGCGTGGTCTGGACTACTACACCCGCACTGTCTTTGAGGTCGAGGCCCCTGGCGCCGGCGTCGGCTCTATCGGCGGCGGCGGCCGCTATGATGGCCTGGTCGAGCTCGAGGGTGGCAAGCCCACGGCGGGCGTCGGCTTTGCTGTCGGTTTTGAGCGCGCCCTGCTGGCCCTGCAGGCCTTTGGCAGCGATCTGGGTGCCGAGGAGGCCCCGTGCGTCTATGTCGCCAACGCCGGCAAGGAGCTGCG
>CAJKZO010000220.1:0-1789 GCA_905204365.1 uncultured Collinsella sp. | reverse complement strand
TAGCTCTGCCCGGGCCGGCATTCACGCTATTCAGATCTCGCAAGGGTGATGGTGATTTTGTGGCAAGGCGCCCTTCCAACGATACGGGTACGCGTCCGGTATCCATGGCTGACGTTGCCCGCGCTGCCGGTGTTTCGCAGCAGACGGTTTCGCGCGTTGCCAACGGCTTGCCCAACGTTAACGAGCAGACGCGCCAGCGCGTGCAGGCCGCTATGCAAGAGCTCGGCTTTCGTCCGAGTTATGCCGGTCGCTCGCTGCGCGATGGCCGTTACCATTCGGTCGGCCTGTGCGTCAACGATGTCACCAAGTTTGGCAACCTCTCAATGATCGACGGCATCGCCAGCGCTGCTCGCGAGCATAACTGCGCCATCACGCTGGTCGAGATGTCCAAGACCGAGGAATTCTCGCTTGCCGAGGCAACGCGTCGTATGGCCGCGCTGCCCGTGGACGGCATCATTATCGGCATGAGCCGCATGGCTCCCGATTTTGAGACGTTTGATCCGCTGCCGGGTATCGGCACGGTCATCGTTACCATGTACGCGCATCCGCGCGTGACCACGGTCGATTCCGACCATTACGGCTGCTCGCTGCTGCTCATGGATCACCTGTTTGAGCTGGGACACGAGCAAATTCGCTATATTGGCGGACCGTCGTTCTCGGTTGACGAGCAATTTCGTCGCGCCGGCTGGCAGGATGCGCTCGAGCGTAAGCACATTAAGCCACAGGCGCCGCTCGAGGGTGACTGGTCTGCCAACAGCGGTTACGAAGCTGGCAGGTACCTGGCCGAGCACGATCGCACCATGACGGCGATTTACGCGGCAAACGACCAGATGGCAAACGGCGCCATTGCAGCGCTGCGCGATAGCGGCCTGCGCGTGCCCGAGGACGTGAGCGTGGTGGGCGTCGATGACTCGCTCGACGACTTTGTCGCGCATAACGAGCTCACGACCGTTCGATTCGATCTACATCAGCGCGGACGCGAGGTATTCGAGCATGCGGTTCCCGAGGCGGGTACGGCGGGCAAAACTGTTGCCATTCGTATTCCCGGCCGGCTCATCATTCGACATAGTACGGCGGCACCGCGCGCATAGTTTGTGCAGGTAAACGGCGCTTTATCGCATTTCAATAACAATCGGTAGGGATGCTAGCAGATAGCCGTGGCTCTAAAGGCGAGTGCTATGATAGACGGGTTCTTTTGTCTATCTAGGAGGCTTTGCCTGATGGAGATCACCAAGGATATCCGCTACATTGGCGTCAACGATCACGACATTGACCTGTTCGAGGGCCAGTACGACGTGTCCGAGAACGGTATGGCATACAACAGCTACGTTATCTTGGGCGATAAAATCGCTGTCGCCGATTCGGTCGACGCTGGCTTTGTCGACGAGTGGCTCGGCAACCTCGAGGCCGCGCTCGATGGCCGTACGCCCGACTACCTGGTTGTTCATCACATGGAGCCCGATCACTCCGCCGGTATCGCCGCCTTTATGGAGCGCTATCCCCAGGCGCAGATTGTGGCAAGCATGGGCGCTTTCCGCATGATGGTCAACTACTTTGGCACCGACTTCCCCGAGCGCAAGATGGTCGTCAAAGATGGCGACGTGCTCGACCTGGGCGGCCACAGCCTAACCTTTGTCGGCGCCCCCAACGTGCACTGGCCCGAGGTGCTGTTCTCTTACGAGGCAACCGACAAGGTGCTCTTTAGTGCCGACGGCTTTGGCAAGTTTGGCGCCAACGACATCGAGGATCCCGAGGGCTGGGCTTGCGAAGCGCGCCGTTACTACTTTGG
>CAJKZO010000219.1:0-1815 GCA_905204365.1 uncultured Collinsella sp. | reverse complement strand
CGCGTGGCAAGTTCATTCGTTCGTGGAATCGTGATCGCGCCGGTTGGGTCATCGTCGATTCGATGATGAACATCCCGCTGCTCTACTGGGCGAGCGATGTTATCGGCGACCCGCGGTTTACCTATGTCGCCGAAGACCACGCCGACACCGTGATGAGTAATACGGTCCGCGGCGATGGGTCGTGCAACCATATTATTGTGCTCGACCCGCACAATGGCGAGCTGCTCGATACGCCCGCGGGACAGGGGTATGCTTCGGGTTCGAGTTGGAGCCGTGGTCAGGCGTGGGCGGTGTACGGTTTTGCGCTTTCGTACCGTCATACGGGTGAAGCCCGTTACCTCGAAACGGCAAAGCGCGTGGCGAACTACTTTACCAGCCAGGTTTCGCTGACGGGCAACGTTGCCAAGCTCGACTTTCGTCAGCCCGTCGATGTCGACTGGTGGGATGCGCTTGCCGGCTGCATCGCCGCATGCGGAATGCTCGAAATCGCACGTTCCTGCGAGGGTGCGGAGCGCGATGAGTGGGTGACGTGGGCGCTTAGAATCCTGCGCGCGACCGATGCGCGTTTCTGTGATTGGAATGTCGAGCATGACGGCGTGGTCACCATGTGCTCTGGTGCCTATTTCTCCGAAAAGGATCGCCATGTTCCCATGGTGTACGGAGACTACTATTTCCTCGAGGCGGTTTTACGGCTTGCTGGAAAGGATACGCTGCTGTGGTAGACACGACCATTGACAAGGTGGCCATCCCCGCGATTAAGCTGATCTGTATCGATTTGGACGGTACGGTACTCAACTCGTCGAAGCAGATAACAGCGGCTAACCGGCGCGCAATCGACCGTGCTCGCGATGCCGGCATAGACGTCGCCATCGCGAGCGGTCGCCATCCGTTCAATATTGCCGAGACCGCCGATGGACTGGGGTTGCCTCATACCGCCGTCTGCCTTTCGGGTGCCTATGTCATGCTTGACGACCATGAGGTGTTCCGTCATGGATTGAGCGATGTGGATGTGCAGAAGACCATCGATATCGCAGCTGAGCATAATTGCTATATATCGCTTGCGGGCGGCGATTTTAACCTGTGTGCGGGATATATCGAGCGCAGGGGTGGAGAGTCTCCTGCAACGCGGCGGTATACCCGATTGGGTTCTTATGACGAGCTGCGCCAAGCTGCTCAAGAGCATACCGGGCGAGTCCTCAAGGGTGCCGTTCATCATGTCGACCCTAAGGTCTATGGATTGGTTAAGCGCGAGCTGTTGTCCATTGATGACATCGAGGCGGTTCAGTCCGATGTCTGCTGGTGCGATGCGATCGCCAAGGGCTGCTCCAAGGCCGAGGGCGTTGCCGCCCTGGCAAAGGAAATGGGCATGGGAATCGATGAGGTTGCCGCGCTCGGAGACGACGAGAACGATGTCAAATTGATATCGATAGCGGGCCTCGGTATTGCCATGGGTAATGCGCTGCCACAGGTAAAAGCCGTGGCAAACGCGCAAACGCTCGACAATGACCACGATGGCGTCGCGTATGCGATAGATAGGATTTTGAGGGAAAGGGTGTAGCCGATGACAACGATCGCCAATCCCGTGCTTCGAGGTTTTCATCCAGATCCGTGCCTGTGTCAAGCGCACGGAAAGTACTATCTCGCCACGTCGACGTTTCAATGGGTGCCGGCGGTTTCGCTCTACGAATCTGACGATTTGATTACCTGGCACTCTATCGGCGGCGCGCTGCCCGATTTGGACCTTCGCGGTGTTCGCGATTCGGCTGGCGTCTGGGCCCCCGATCTTTCCTATGATGAGACAAACAATCTTTTTTG
>CAJKZO010000218.1:0-1847 GCA_905204365.1 uncultured Collinsella sp. | reverse complement strand
TATGTAGGCGCGGTCGGCGCCGTGTTCTCGCCTGTGGCCTGGGTGCTCACGCTGGTGACGATTAAGTTGGCGCGCTGGGAGCGCCGTCGTCAATCAGCATAGCCCCGGATGCAGGCATAGGGGCGAACATAGCCCAAGGTGGCGAGCAACCGGTGAAAACCGTCCCATACGAGTAGTGTTTATCCGCCTGCAAGCTCCAGCAGTGCAATTTCGTGTACTTCAGATACACACTTTTCTACTATTTCGTGTATTCCAAGTACATGAAATCGTACTAAACTATGTATCTGATGTACACGAAATTGGAAAGGCGGCCCCATGCGCAGATCAATCGAATCCGTTATCGAATCATGGGCGACAAAGGACGCGTCGCGCCCCCTCCTCATCCGTGGTGCGCGACGCGTAGGCAAAACGTACGTTGCCGAGGAAATCGGCAGACGAATCGCCGGCGATGCGTTTGCCAAACTCGACTTTCAGACCGATCTTGAGCTGATCGCTCCGCTACTCGGCTGTCCTACCGACGACGTTGACGCCATCGTGGCGCGAATCTCAGACTATAAACGCACCCCCATTCGCAAAGAAACCGCCTTCATCCTGTTTGACGAGGTGCAGCTCTGCGAACGGGCGCTCAACTCGCTTCGCTTTTTTTCGGGTTCGGGCTGGCGCATATGCGCGACCGGCAGTCAGCTCGGCGTCGCCACGCGCAAGCGCAAGTTGCCTTTTCCCAGCGGCGTTCGTCAAGAGACCATGCATCCTATGTCGTTCGAGGAGTTTCTCTGGGCGCTCGACGAGGAGCAGATGGCCAATGCCATTCGTACCCACGCCGGCACGCTCGAGACCTACGCCGCGCACCAAGCCGCGCTCAGCCTGTTTCATCGATACCAGATCGTGGGCGGCATGCCCGCCGCCGTCAACGCATATCGCAAGACGTTATCCATCGAGGATGCGCGCGTCGAGCAGCGCGAAATCGACGAGACCTATACCGCCGATATGACCGACCCCGAAAACGGGATCAGCGGCGTGGCGGCGCGCAAGGTCTGGCGCTCCATTCCGTCCCAGCTGCTGAGATCGTCCACAAAAAAATTCAAGTACTCCGAGGTCGAACGCGGAGGCCGTCGCGCCAAGCTTATCGAGCCGCTCGACTGGCTCGAAGGCGCCGGCATCATATCGGTCAACAACCTGACCGAAGGCATCGAGCCTCCCCTCGTTCCCTTCGACGACGAAGATGGAAGTTTCTTTAAGGTCTATCTTCTCGATACCGGCCTCATGTTCTACAAACTCGGCATCAACCCGCGGCTCTGGCTCGACCTCAAAGAGGATTCCGCCATAGCGCTATCTTCCGACTTCCGAGGCGCCCTGGCGGAAAACTCGGTCATGCAAGCATTTTCGGGCAATAGCTTGCAGACGTATTACTGGGTGCCGCCGTCGTCTTGGAAGACGACCGGCGAGCTCGATTTTTTACTTCAGACCGACCGTATGGAAATTGTGCCCGTCGAAGTAAAGTCCGCACGTAACGTGCGCGCGAGAACCCTCGGGTCGTTTATGGACAAAGCCCGATCGCCATATGCCTACATTTTGTCCGAGAACAATTTTTCCCGCAGCGAAACCGATGACGGGCGCGAGCTGCGCCACCTCCCCTTGTACGCAGCGGGCTTTATTGGAGCAAACTGCCTCAAGAGCAGTCTGTAAGCCCTGCGCGACCGCCTAGAAAGGAAGCCGCTCATGCAACGCATTCTTTTTATCTGCTATGGAAATATCTGTCGCTCGACGATGGCTGAGTCGGTGTTTATCGAGTTGGTGCGGCGCGCCGGGCGCGCGGGCGAGTTTGTCATTGACTCCGCTGCGACCTC
>CAJKZO010000217.1:0-1854 GCA_905204365.1 uncultured Collinsella sp. | reverse complement strand
TCTGACTGAACGATTTTACCGCACGGCACGGACAGCACCCGAACCTAGCCAAACCAACACGGCTCCTCTTGCAGTTGCGGTGAAATGCGGACTGTTTGGCGGCTTTTTTGGCCAAAACAGTCCGCATTCCACCGCAAGTTATTGAGGGTTAGAGGTTGTAGGTGACCACTTGAGGTTCGGCGGGTTCGACGAAGATGGTTGGATTCGCCTGCTCCACGCGGACGAACTTGACGGTCACGGCCTCAAAGCCCGCCTTGTGCAGGACATCCGAATAGACACGTGCCTGCAAGGCGTGCTTCTCCTGCAGCTGCTCCGGCGTCTCGTCCGGCGTGCCGCCCGTCTTGTAGTCGATGACCAGCGCGCATGACGAATCCGCCGGGTTCGTCGCCAAAGCGTCGATGGCGCCCTCGGCATAAGCACCGTAGCGAGCGATGTCCTCGTCCTCGCAGCCCAGTGAAAAGAACGGCACCTCGGCGCGAACGCACGGCCACGCGAGCAGGTCGGCACGAACAGCCGACTTGAGCCAGCGGTCCAGGGCAACGTCGAAGCGTTCACGCTGCTCCGGCGTCAGGCACCACAGGCGCGCCAGCGCATCGGCACGCTCAGCGGGCAGCGCATCGGCACCCATCTCGATCAGCCACTGGCAGGCGGCATGGAACGCCGAGCCCAGCGCCATGGGGTTGCCGGCGGGCTCAACGGCGGCCACGTCTGCATCCGTCATCTCGGAACCATCCGACTCCGCATCATCGCCGGCCTCGTCCATGGGAACACGCGCCTCGGCGGAACGATCTTCCGCCTCGGCATGGAGCGCCGCGGCGATTGACGAGTAGCTATACGAATCACGCATCGGATACGGACAGATGCCCATGCGCACGCCCACTGCCTGGGGATACACAAGCTCAAACGAATCGGGCTTGGGGTCGGCAGGACCGGGGACGGTTGAGCGCGCAGCATTATCGGCGGCATCGGCATCGCCGCGAACAAGCCTGCCCTCGGCATCCAGCGAAGCGTTAGCCTCAAACGCCTGCTCGCCAAAGGTAAAGTTCGCCAGCGTGATGAGCTCGTAGTCGCCCGGCTGGGAGTTGTCGAACACCAGGCGGTCGGCATCGAGCTGCGGCATGCCCAGAGCGTCGGTCGGCAAAATACGGCGCAGCACGTCGTAGGTCAGATCGGTCTCGACGTCGAAGGTCGGCGCCGTCACCTTGCCACGGCTCACGCCGGCATCCATCGCCAAGATCACCAGCTCGCGCGCACGCGTCATGGCGACATAGAGCAAACGAGCCCGCTCTTCGAGCGAAAGCTGAAGGTCGTCGTTGCGCAAGCGAGCAAATGCCTCGGCGGGAGAACCCGTCGCACAGACGTCCTCCATGAGCTCCGGCGGCAACCACAGCGACGTGCCCTTGCCCTTAAACGCGTGTTCAAACTGCTTTTTGACGTCGTCGCCCTTCACAAAGGTACCGTCGGCGAGCTTAACGCCGTCGAAGCGTGCCGGCAGTGCCACGACCTGCGCTCCGCCCTCGACGCGACCCATCTGTGCCGCACCGGACGATTTGCGCACGCCAAAACACTCGGCAACCGCTACGACCGGATACTCCAGACCCTTGGACGCATGCACGGTCATGATGCGTACCGCGCCGTCACCCTCCTCGTTGAGGGCGCCCGGGGCCTCCTTGCCCGCCAAGAAGCGGTCGAAGGCGAGCGCAATGGAGCGCGGAGAATTACCGAACTCGGCCTCTGCCTCGGCCACAGCGTCGAGCGCCTTGAGCACGTTGGCGGCAATGGCCTTGCCCTCGGGGCCGCGCTGCGCCAGACGCACGACACAGCCGGAGGCATTGACAACGTCGCGCGCGATGG
>CAJKZO010000216.1:0-1902 GCA_905204365.1 uncultured Collinsella sp. | reverse complement strand
GCTCTTTGATACAGACGACCTGGTCGTTGGTTGCGTGCTCGGCTGCCATGCGTGCAATCTGCGGCTCGATCATAAAGCGCACCTCGAGTAGGTCGCGCGCCAGACGCTGCTTGTCGTCGATAAAGGTAAAGCCCAGCGGGTCGTCGGCAACGCCGGGGTTTGATGCCACATAGGTGCCCGAGCCCTGCTTAATGCGCACGATGTTGCGCGACTGCAGCAGCTTCATGGCTTCGCGTACGGTGCTCCTGCCAGCACCCAGGCGCTCGACGAGCACAGCCTCCTTGGGCAGGCGGTCGCCTTGCTCAAGATGCTCATCCAGGATCAGTTGAATAATTTTCTCCGAAATCTGCTCGGGGAGTCCCGAATCGGCGCGCGCCATATCAAAACCTCTCATTACAAAATTCATCTGAGCTATTTTAGCGCACCACGGATGCGGTATTGGCCGCTAAATCTGAGCCGAGCGGCTCAGATTTAGCGTTTGCAGCTTAAATACGACTGTTTTCGAAATACATCAGATGTATTTCGAACAAATTTCAAAATGAAACATCAGACCTATTGAAAACACGCTATAGTCTAAGACGAATTCAAAAGGTCTGATGAATTGGAGGAAAGATGTCAGACCCAACGTTTATGGCCGACCCCACCAGGCTGGTCATCGCCGCTATCGTGGGCATCGCGCTGCTGCTTGCGCTCATCATTAAGTTCAAGCTGCATCCTGTGCTTTCGATGATGGTCTCGGCGCTTGCGATCGGCATCGGCGCCGGTATGCCGCTCGACCTGGTGGCGGACACTGTCACCAAGGGTGTGGGAACCACGCTGCAAAACATCGCCTGCTCATTGGCCTGGGCTCGATGTTTGGCCAGATTCTTGAGGAGAGCGGCGGTGCCAAGAAGATCGCCCAGACCTTCATCGATACCTTTGGGCAGGGTCATTCCAGCTGGGCGCTAGGCATTACCGGTCTGGTCATCGGCACTACGGTGTTCTTTGAGGCCGGCGTGGTCGTTTTGATCCCGCTTGCGTTTAGCGTGGCATCGCAGACCAAGAAGTCGACGCTCTACTACGGCATCGCGCTGCTCGCGGGACTTGCCGCTGGCTATGCATTTGTGCCGCCTTCGGCCGGTTCGGGTTTGGTCGCCGGCACGCTCGGTGTCGACCTGGGCACCATGATTCTCGTCGGTATCCCTACCGCCTTCATCGCCATGGCGATCGCGGGCGTCATCTGGGGCCGCAACGTGGGCGGTCGCATCTTTACCGATGTTCCGGAGCACTTTACCTCTGCCGAGGGCGCGAGCGACGAAAAGGAGCTTCCCTCCTTTGGCATGGTGCTTGCCATCGTGCTCACGCCGCTTTGTCTGATTTTGCTGGGCACGCTGTCTTCTTATATCCCCATGCCCGCCGAGCTCGCCTCGATTCTCGCCTTCCTGGGCAAGCCGTTCGTCGCTTTGACGCTCGCCACGCTCGTCGCGATGTATCTGCTGGGCGCGCGCCGCGGCTACTCCGGCGCCGAGCTCAAGGCCTTGCTCGACCGCTCTCTTAAGCCCGTCGGAATGATCTTGCTGGTTATCGCTTGCGGCGGCGTCATTCGCTGGATGCTGCAGGACTGCGGCTTGGGCCAGGTTATCGGCCCTATGCTCGAGGCCTCACCGCTGCCTTTGGTGGTCGTTGCCTTTTTGATTGCCGTCATGGTGCGCGCCTCTGTCGGCAGCTCCATCGTCGCTATGACCATGGCATCGGGCATTATGGCCGCCATGCCCGCGGTTGCCGGAGCCTCGGTGCTCATGCGTGCCGCTATCTGTCTTGCCATCTGCGGCGGTGCCACGGCCCTCTCGCACGTCAACGATGCCGGTTTTTGGATGTGCTCCTCGTTCCTGGAGATTGACGAGAAGACCACCCTCAAGTCCT
>CAJKZO010000215.1:0-1907 GCA_905204365.1 uncultured Collinsella sp. | reverse complement strand
AAGGCCGGCCTTCATGCAGGCGGCAGGCCCCATGAGCTTGCCTACAGTGGCGCCGGGGCCGGCGCCCACGTTGCCCTGCGCGAGCGTGGCGGGGGTGTGGTCGAGCGCTTCGCGCACGGCGGCGATGCCGGCCTCAATGTCGGGGCGCACGGTCGGGTCGCCATAGGCGAGGTCGAAGATACAGCTGGAGCACACGATGGGCACCTGCGTGGGGCCGACGGGAAGGCCGATGCCGCGGCTCTCAAGCTCGCGAGCGACGCCGCTTGCAGCCTCGAGGCCAAAGGCCGATCCACCCGAAAGGCAGACGGCGTGGACCTTGTCGACGGTGTTCTCGGGTCGCAGCAGGTCGGTTTCGCGCGATGCTGGAGCACCGCCGCGAACGTCAACGCCGCCGGTGGCGCCCTCGGGTGCCACGATTACGGTGCAACCGGTGCCGGCCTCCTCGTCCGTATAGTTGCCATAGCAAAAGCCATCGACATCGCAGACGTCAATGGCCTCGAGCAGTGTATCCATGTTTAACTCCTATCGGTTTTCCGCCGCGCCTTGTGCCCGGTCGGGATCCGTACGGTACGCCAAAATTGTAGGCGCCGGGGGATACCCAGCGCCAGATGCAATTACGAGAGTTTTTGAATCGCGCGCGCGACGCGGGCGATGGGTAGGCCCACCACGTTATAGAAGTCGCCCGAAATATCGTGCACGAGCATGCGTCCTCCTGTGCCCTGAATGCCGTAGGCGCCGGCCTTGTCCATGGGCTCACCCGAGGCGACGTAGTGCTCGATCTGCTCGTCGGTGAGCTCGTAGAACGTCACGTCGGTCACATCGACAAAGGACAGGCTCTCGGCGGCATGCGGGGCGGCCGTATCGCCTGCCTTAACGATGCAGACGCCGGTTGCGACCTGGTGCGTGCGGCCCGAAAGCTCACGGAGCATGGTGCGCGCCTCGTCCTCGGTTGCCGGCTTGCCCAGAATCTTGCCGTCAAAGGTGACGATGGTGTCGGCCGCGACCGTCAGCTCATTGGGCTCGGCATGCTCGGCGGCAACGGCGGCGGCTTTTGCGCGTGCTAAGCGTTCAACGAGCGTAAGCGGGGCCTCGCCATCAAACGGCGTTTCGTCGATATCGGCAGGAATGATGCGAATGTCATAGCCCGCCTCGCGCATCAAGTCGATGCGGCGCGGTGATTGCGAAGCCAAAATCATAGCTGAATGCCCTCGGCAACCTTCTCGACGGCCTTGTCGCCGGCGAGCGTGCGCAGCAGCTCCAATGCAAAGGGGAGTGACTGTGCCATGCCGCTGGCAGTGATGATGTTGCCGTCTTGCGTGACCTTCTCGCCGGTATAGGCGCCTTCGGGGAAGCTTTTCTCAAAGCCAGGGAAGCACGTGGCATGGCGCCCCTCGAGCAGGTCGAGCTCGCCCAGGATAAACGGGGCGGCGCAGATGGCGGCGACGTGCTTGGTTGCGGCGAACTCGTGGACCACGTCGCAGACGCGCTGATCGGCGCGCAGGTTGGTAGCACCGGGTAGGCCGCCGGGCAGCACGACACAGTCGTATTCGTCAAAGTCGATCTCATCAAAGAGCGCATCGCAGGTCACGGGGATCTGCAGCGAACTTACGACCTCACGCGTGGGCATGATCGAGACGAGCGTGGCACGTACGCCGCCGCGACGCATGACATCGACCATGGTCAAGCATTCAATAGTTTCAAAGCCATCGGCGGCGAGAACGGCAACGCTGGGCATGAGGGTTCCTTTCATAGGCGGCATACAATTAGCCGTCTTATACCCCGAAGACCTCCGCTTGCCACGCTCGATTTCCCAATGATTTTTCTGAGCAATGATTAAGTGGCTAGTTGCGCTTAAGGTGGACGACGGTCTCGCAGTGGAAGGTTTGTGGGAACAGGTCGACTGGCGT
>CAJKZO010000214.1:0-1920 GCA_905204365.1 uncultured Collinsella sp. | reverse complement strand
CGCGATTAGGCCTTGAGGGCCTCCTCGACGGCGACAGCGCAGGCGACGGTGGCACCGACCATGGGGTTGTTGCCCATGCCGATGAGACCCATCATGTCGACGTGCGCAGGCACGGAGGAAGAACCGGCGAACTGGGCGTCGGAGTGCATGCGGCCCATGGTGTCGGTCATGCCGTAAGAGGCAGGGCCGGCGCCCATGTTGTCCGGGTGCAGGGTACGACCAGTGCCGCCACCAGAAGCGACGGAGAAGTACTTCTTGCCAGCCTCGAGGCGCTCCTTCTTGTAGGTGCCAGCGACGGGGTGCTGGAAGCGCGTGGGGTTGGTGGAGTTACCGGTGATCGAGATGTCGACGTTCTCGTGCCACATGATGGCAACGCCCTCGCGGACGTCGTCGGCGCCGTAGCAGTTGACGGCGGCGCGGGGACCATCGGAGTAGGGGATGGTCTCGACGACCTTGAGCTCGCCCGTGAAGTAGTCGAACTGGGTCTTCACGTAGGTGAAGCCGTTGATGCGGGCGATGATCTGAGCAGCGTCCTTGCCCAGACCGTTGAGGATGACGCGCAGCGGCTTCTTGCGAGCCTTGTTGGCGTTCAGAGCCAGGCCGATAGCGCCCTCAGCGGCAGCGAAGGACTCGTGGCCGGCCAGGAAGGCGAAGCACTCGGTGTCGTCGGAGAGCAGCATAGCGCCCAGGTTGCCGTGGCCCAGACCGACCTTGCGGTCCTCGGCGACGGAGCCGGGAACGGTGAAGGCCTGGATGCCCTCGCCGATGATGGCGGCAGCCTCAGAAGCGGTCTTGGCGCCACGCTTGACAGCGAGAGCGCAGCCGAGGGTGTAGGCCCACTCGGCGTTCTGGAAGGCGATGGACTGGGTGTTGTTGACGATCTCACGCGGGTTGAAGCCCTTGTCGGTGCAGATCTGCAGAGCTTCCTCGAGGGAGGCGATGCCGTTGTCGGCGAGGCACTTGTTGATCTTGTCAGCGCGGCGCTCGTAACCTTCGAACGTAACAGTCATAGTTATTTCCCTCCCTTTCTACTCGTGAACCGGGAACACGCTGGCGACGGAGTGAGTCTCCTCGTCGGTGCGCGGGTCGATGTACTTGGCAGCGTTGTCCCACTGACCATAGTGGCCCATGGCGCCAGCGATGGCCTCCTCGGGGGTCTTGCCGGCCTTGACGGCGGCGGTGAACTTGCCGAGGTTCAGGAACTCGAATGCGATGATCTCGTTCTTGTCGTTGAGAGCCATGCGGGTGACGTAGCCCTGAGCGAGCTCGAGGTAACGAGCGCCCTTGGCCTTGGTGCCGAACATGGTGCCGACCTGAGAGCGAAGGCCCTTGCCGAGGTCGTCGAGGGAGGCGCCCACGGGCAGGCCGCCCTCGGAGAACGCGGTCTGGCTGCGGCCGTAGACGATCTGCAGGAACAGCTCGCGCATAGCCACGTTGATGGCGTCGCAGACGAGGTCGGTGTTGAGGGCCTCGAGGATGGTCTTACCGGGAAGGATCTCGGAAGCCATGGCGGCAGAGTGGGTCATGCCCGAGCAGCCGATGGTCTCAACGAGGGCCTCCTCGATGATGCCGTCCTTGACGTTCAGCGTGAGCTTGCAGGCGCCCTGCTGAGGTGCGCACCAACCCACACCGTGCGTAAGACCGGAGATGTCGGAAATCTCCTTAGCCTGGACCCACTTGCCCTCCTCGGGGATGGGTGCGGGGCCGTGGTATGCACCCTTGGCAACGGGGCACATGTTCTCCACTTCCTGTGAGTACTGCATGCCTCTCCTCTCTATCGTGTTGGCGTCCCGTCTGGGGGTCGTGGCTGGCGATTGCCGGGCGACCCTTCGAAAGGGACATGACATGCAGCCCCTATAATACCGCGAAATGCACGGAATATTCGGCGAACGGCTCAGTTTTCGTAGCGAGAAGTCCGGA
>CAJKZO010000213.1:0-1938 GCA_905204365.1 uncultured Collinsella sp. | reverse complement strand
ACTCGGACTTGTTGAACGTGAGCAGGTCGAACTCGTCGTAGGAGCGGGCCTGCCTCAGATGCAGCGTGTTCTCGCGTCCCGAGGCGTAGCCGGGCTCGATGTAGTCCACCGGGAGCGCGCGCACGGCCCAGCTCGGCTTCCACACACGCTTGCCGTTCTCCTCGACGACCTTGCCGCCGAAGTTGACGCGCTGATCGCGCTCGTAGTCGATGTGCCCCCACGGGTCCTCATTGGACAGCCAGTAGTCCGGACGCTCGATCTGGCGACCCTCGTCATCGAATTCCTGGCGGAAGATGCCGTACTTGTACTGGATGCCGTAGCCGAAGGCGGGAACGCCGAGCGAGGCGAGCGAATCGATGAAGCAGGCTGCGAGACGGCCGAGACCGCCGTTGCCCAGGCCCGGTTCGTATTCCGCGTCGACCACTGCCTGCGGGTCGAAGCCGAGGCCGCGCACGGCCTCTTCGAACTGCGGGGTGAGGCCCGCGTTGAGCAATGCGTTGCGCAGCTGCTTGCCCATCAGGAATTCCGCGGACAGGTAGCCCACAGCCTTCGTGTCGCCGTTGATCATGTCCTGCTGGGTCTTCATCCAGGAATCCATGAGATGACGGCGGACCACGGTTGCAGTGGCAACATAGACATCGGCCGTCTTGGCCTGTTCCGGGGTGACCCCCTGTGTGTACTTGAGCGCCTGTCGAATTTCGTCAGCGAATTCGTTGGCGGTCAGCGGGGACTTAGGTGCCGTTAGTTCGGTCATACGTGACTCCCTTTATATGTTCCTCATCGAACGTGCGCGTCGGCGGGCATTGCTGCATCCGTTTTTGCATACGTTCTCATAAAATATACCACCGCTTGCTCCTTTCACGAAAAACGCTCTGTTTTCCGCATTCGTTTCGCGCACTGTTTACTGCGGCGACCATTGCAAACGTTGGTATCCATATACCGCACACTACTCTTCTCTCGTTACCGCGACCACCCTTGCATCTCATGGCTTACCCCTCCCCTCCTTTTGGTGTAACAGCCCCTGACGCAAAACACCCTTTGACGCATCCCTCTTTGACGCCTCCCTTGGCGTAAAAAGAGACAAATACGACTACCAAATGTCACTTTTTACGCAGAACAACAGACCTCCACACTTCTTCTCTCTCCCCTTTTCCCCTTCTCCTCCCCTATGACTTTCACCGTGACGTAAAAAGAGACGAATACAGCCGCCAGGCGTCTCTTTTTACGCGGAGAAAACGAGTTTTTCGCAATCACCATAGCGTCTTCACAAGGATTAATGCCCCATGGGTAAACAGCCCATTGTTATCGAGCGTTCGATGCAGAATCACAGTATGGCAGCAATTCGTAAGCAAGATATGATGCGCGGCATGCAGGCATACGACGATTGGTGCACGGCGGCGCGCGCAGCAGCCGAGACCACGCCGGCCCTCGACATCGCACCCCGGCTCGACCGCGCCACCATGGCCATGGCCGTGCGCTACTCACTTCACCAGCTGGAAATCAAGGCACCCGGCCCGGGCGTGGAGGTGCGCGTCGCGCCGTACGCGGTGGTCAAGATCCTGGAAGGCCCCGCCTCGGATCCGCATAATCTCACACCTCCCGACGTGATCGAGCTCGATCCGCAGGTTTGGCTGCGCGTCGCCAGCGGCATCACCACATGGCACGAGGAGCAGAAGGCCGGGCGCATCAGCGCGGTCGGCGAGCGCGACGATCTGTCGCCGCTGCTGCCGCTCGGCTGACGCCGTACGGATGAGCGTCACGGCATCTCTTTTTGCAATCGTTTGCATAGGACGCCTACCATCTCAATGCGGATCAATGCGGACGCGCACATGCCGAGCCCTATACTCACATCTACACACATCCGCACCCGAACGCCGTGAGGGGCGCCGCTCATCGCGACGCCCCTCACGAATTCCTATGTCACCGCACCGGCGGATC
>CAJKZO010000212.1:0-1963 GCA_905204365.1 uncultured Collinsella sp. | reverse complement strand
TTCGCAGGGTTGAGCAAGTCACTCATGCGTTCCCCTTTCAAGTAGCCCTATCTAGATACCCCCATGGGGTGTCTCCATCTTACTCCATACTCGTGTCGGTTCGGTCAATTAGTTTCCCTCTTCAAACTTTTTTGTTGACCTTGGCTTACTTTCGTGTATAGGTTTTCCTAGGCTAACAAGTGAGGGCTCGAAAGGGGCAACGTGACTCGAACCATTGACATCCCAACATACCAAACGGCTGTCGTGCGCAACTGCTCCCCTACGCTCGCAGGTATCAAGCCGGCTTCGCTCTTTACCTATCCCGGCGTTTACGCCAACCAAAACGGAAAACCCAGCGCCGCTCAAATCGAAGAGCGACGCTCTCGCCTGCTCGCCGTCATAGCCCAATGCAACCGCGAGCTCCAGCCGCTCGGGATCCATATGAGCGTTTTGGTCTGGCGCCCCTGTGGAGCGCTCATCTATGTGTACCGCCCTGCGGACCTCATGCGATATCTCTCCGACCCCCGTGCCACGACGGCGCTAGCCGCCGAAGGCTACGATGTCCACAACCTGCCCGCATCCCTGGTGCATCTCGCCGCGCGCATCACGCTGGCAAGCAGCAATGCCGCAGAAAGTGCCTATGACGGCAGCGTCTGCGCACTCGCGCGAAATAGGCGCTGCGATACGGGCTGCGCGTGCGAGTTCCCCCACGAAATTGGCTATTTTTTGGGCTATCCCTACGAAGATGTCCATCAGTTTATCGTCCAGCACGGCGAAAACTATAAGGTCTTTGGCGCATGGAAGGTATACACAAACGTTGAGCAGGCGCTCACGACCTTCGATTCCTATCGTGCATGCACGCAATACCTTACCTACATCTATCAACAGGGCTGCACCCTGGGACAACTTGTCCAGGCAACCCGATAGAGCATACAAAACGCGGCCGCACGCCGCACAACCGAAAGGAAAACATATGAGCAAGATCGCAGTCGTCTACTGGAGCGGCACGGGCAACACCGAGGCCATGGCAAACCTCGTCGCCGAAGGCGCCACGTCCGCGGGCGCCGAGACTGAGGTCATCCCCTGCGCCGACTTCTCTGCCGACAAGGCCACCGAATATGATGCCTTCGCCTTCGGCTGCCCCGCCATGGGCTCCGAGGAACTCGAGTACGATGAGTTCCAGCCGATGTGGGACGAGGTCAAGGAGACTCTCGGCGACAAGAAGGTCGTCCTCTTTGGCTCTTATTCGTGGGCCGAGGGCGAATGGATGGACAACTGGAAGGCGGACGCCGACGAGGCGGGTGTTAACGTCGTCGATTCCGTCATCTGCTACGACGCCCCCGACGATGAGGGCGAGGCAGCCTGCCGCGCCCTTGGAGCCGAGCTCGCCTAGCGGCAATGACCTCCGCCCGTAACGCGCTCTGCACCAAAACACATTCGCGTCCCAACAAAAACGGGAGCCGGATCACATCCGGCTCCCGTTTTCTGCTATGTCAGTCATATAAAGCGGCTATGAGATATTGCCCAAGAACGCCTTGGTGCGCTCGCTCTTGGGGTGGTCGAAGACCTCGCTCGGCGTACCCTCTTCCACAATGACGCCGCCGTCCATAAAGACGACGCGGTCGGCGACATCGCGGGCAAAGCCCATCTCGTGCGTCACGACGATCATGGTCATACCGTCACGTGCAAGATCGCGCATGACGCCAAGAACGTCGCGGACAAGCTCGGGGTCAAGCGCTGACGTAGCCTCGTCAAAGAGCATCACGTGTGGATTCATCGACAGGGCGCGGGCAATCGCCACGCGCTGCTGCTGACCGCCCGAGAGCTGGCTCGGCATAAAGTCGATGCGCTCGGCCAGGCCGACCTTGGTCAGCTCCTCGATGGCAATCTTCTCGGCCTCTTCCTTGCTGCGCTTGAGCACCTTTTGCTGCGCAAGCATGACGTTCTTTTTGACCGACAGGTGCGGGAACAGGTTGAACTGCTG
>CAJKZO010000211.1:0-1975 GCA_905204365.1 uncultured Collinsella sp. | reverse complement strand
GATCTCGAGGCCACGGCGCGCGTGTACTATCTGGTGCCCGCGATTGCCAAGCATCTGTGCCTGGGCGATTCCGGTCGCGAGTTCCAGGACTGCATGGGCCAGACCGAGCTTTGCCACCTGCTGGAGCACGTGACGGTCGAGCTCATGAACGAGACCGGTCTTGCCGGTAGCATCTCGTGCGGCCGCACGCGCGTAAGCGAGCACGACGAGCGCGTCTTTGAGGTTGAGCTTTCGTGCCCCGACGACGCACTGGCCATTGGTGCGCTGTCGTCGGCCACCTTTATGATGGACTGGGCGTACCTGCACGCCGACCAGCCTGCCCCCGACGTGGAAGGCACGGTCGCGGGTCTGCGCAACCTGGTGTTGGGCATGCGCGCCGAGGCCGAGGGCAAGGATCCTCACGAGGCCGTCGCCGCTGCGAACGGCGAAGATGCTGCCGAGGACGAGGGCGCTGACGAGGGCGATGTGCCGGCCGACGCCGAGCCCGTTGCCGATGCGACCGCCGAGCCTGTTCCCACCGAGCTCCAGGGCGTCCCCAACTTTGACGACGAGCCCCAGGTGGCGATTGATACCGAGGGCGCGGTTGCCGAGAACCACGAGGCCTCCGCTGCCGTCTTTGGCGGTGCTGCGACGGTTCCGGCAGGACCTGCGCATGAGGGCGGCCTGCCGCTCGTGGACGGCGCCGGTGAGGACCCGGGTGCCACGGTGGCCATGCCGGCTATGCCCCAAGAGTAGGCCTACGCGTTTATCACCATCACGTACCTGCGCCTTTGCCGTACGCAGATGAGCGGAGCGGCAAGTGATGCGCTGCGGGTATAATGGACAGCATTCAAACGGTGGGCACCGACGTGCCCGCAGGAGAGGAATGATCATGGGAAAGACTTTCAGCTTTGTCTCCGGTGCGCTCTTTGGTGCTGCCGCCGGCGCTATCATCGGCGTTGCTCTGGCCCCGCGCTCGGGTGCCGAGACCCGCGCCATGGCCGCCGATATCGCCAACGACGCCTGGGACAACATGCGTGACACCTACGAGCACAGTGCCGAGGAGGCTCGTGCTGCGGTCAACGACTTTGGTCCGATGGTCGACGCCAAGACCGATGACCTGCGCGCCAAGGTCGACTTGGCCCGCGAGCGCATGGACCAGCTTCGCGAGCAGCTCAACGACGCCATCTCGGGCGGCAACGTGACGCCCGCTGCCGACGTCGTGGTCGAGAACGTCACCGAGGCCGGCACCGAGGCCACGGAGTCCTCGACCGAGGCATAATGCGCGCAGGGGATTTTGTCGGCGTCAAGGTTTATCGTAAGCCTGCCGAAGACAAGCGCACCAAAAAGGACGGCACGCCGCGCAGCCCTAAAAAGCTCGGCAAGATTCACTTTCCCGTCTTTACCCCGGGCGGCACGCGCGTGGTGGGCTTTATGGTCCGCCAGTCCGATATCGCGGGTATGATCGAGCGCCCCGACCGATTTGTGGCGCTCGATGCCATCGGCGTCTATGAGGGTGCTGTTGCGGTCGACGATGTCAAGGGCACCTACGATGCCGCCGCGGCCAAGCGCCTCGATATCAACCTGGACGATTGCATCATCTGGGTTGGCATGGACGTGCGCACGGAATCGGGCGATGTCGTGGGCTACTGCTCGGACGTTGAGTTCAAGCCGCGCTCGGGCATTGTGCAGACGTTCTATGTGACCGCCAGTGCCGCATCGAGCATGTTGGTGGGCGACACGCAGGTGCCGCCGACGATGCTGCGCGGCTACGAGAACGGCGCGATGATTGTCTCGGACGAGGTCAAGACGCTCGGGTATTCGGGCGGCGCGGCCGCTAAGGCTGCCGAGGCCAGCGGCGTGGTGGGCGATAAGGTCAAGAAAGGCGCCAAGGTGCTCGATGACAAGGGATCGGTCGCCGTGGACAAGGGCAGCCGCGCGCTGGGCAAGCAGCTCGGCAAGACGCGCGGCATGTTCAAGGCCTTTAAGGACGAAT
>CAJKZO010000210.1:0-1993 GCA_905204365.1 uncultured Collinsella sp. | reverse complement strand
ACTGGCTATATAAGAAGTCGGGCGGATCGTCCGCTTCCAAGACCAATGACGCTCAACGTTTGGACGACCAGATCAACTGGCTCAAGCATTCGCTCGATTGGGCGGCTTCCGACGAGATCACCGATGCCAAGGAATACCTGCACTCGCTGAAGGTCGATCTGTTCGATCAGGAGATCTTTGTCTTCACGCCCAAAGGCGAGGTCATGGCGCTTCGTGCCGGCTCCACGCCGCTCGACTTTGCCTATGCCGTTCACACCGAGGTGGGCAACCACTGCGTCGGCGCTAAGATCAACGGTGCGGTGGCCCCGCTCACGCACGAGATCAAGACGGGCGACCGTGTCGAGATTCTGACCAACAAGAGTTCCAAGCCGTCGCGTGATTGGCTCAAGATCGTTAAGACACCTTCCGCCAAGTCAAAGATCCGCCGCTATTTTGCCGCTGCGACCAAGGACGACGACGCTGCCGCCGGTCGCGATATGCTGGCCAAGGATCTGCGTAAGCGTGGCTATGGCATTTCTACGCCGCGTTCGACGCGTGCGCTCAACGCCGTGGCGGAGCAGTTTAACTTCAAGCAACTCGAGGACCTGTTTGCTGCCGTCGGCGCCGGCAAGGTTGCCGCGCGCGCTGTGGGCAATAAGGTCGAGCAAATCTTGGACCCCAAGCCCGAGGAACAGCTCACCAAGGCCGAGGCTATCGCCGAGGTCGTGAAGCAGCCCGCTCGCGGCTCCAACCGCAAGCCGCAAAAGCGCGGCAAGAGCGCCAGTAACGGCATTATCGTCAAGGGCGAGAGCAACAGCGGCCTGCTGGTCCGTCTGGCTCATTGCTGCAACCCCGTGACGGGCGACGACATCGTCGGCTTCATCACGCGCGGTCGTGGCGTTTCGGTGCATCGTGCCAACTGCCCCAACGTCAAGGGTCTTATGGAACATCCCGAGCGCATGATCGATGTGGAGTGGGACGGCGCTGCCGACACCCTCTTCCAGGTCGAGATCGTGGTCGAGTGCCTGGATCGCATGGGCCTGCTCAAGGATGTCACTATTGCCATTGGCGATGCGGGCGGCAATATCCTTTCTGCCGCCACGTCGACCAACCGCGAGGGTATTGCAACCCTGCGCTTTATGGTCGAGATCTCGGACGCGAGTGGTCTGGATCCGCTGCTGGCCTCTATCAGCAGCGTCGACTCGGTCTACGACGCGCGCCGCCTGATGCCCGGCGAGGGTGGAGCCCAGCTTAAGCGCCGTGTGTAGGTGCGAGAGCCTCTCAGCATCATAGATATTGGTTACGTTCGAGGCATCGTTTGGTGCCTCGAACGTATTTTAGAAGGAGGGTATGCGCATGGGCGATATGACTTTGGACCTGACACCCCGAGGTGCGGCTTCGATTGAGGCGCTCGTCAACGGCCCCATTCAGACCAACAGTTACGCCGTGATTTCGAATGACGAGTGCTTAATCGTCGATCCGGCGTGGGAGGGCGAGCGTCTTGTGGAGCATATCCGCACCGCGCATCCTGAGGTGCGCGTACTCGGCTCTGTCTGCACGCACGGTCATGCCGACCATGTTGGCGGGGGTGCCGGGGGTCGAGCTGTCGTTGGCGACGGCGCGCTATATGAGTTGTGCGCTAAGGACGTGACGGTACCTCGCGCAAATATCGAGGAGCAGCGCGCCATGTGGGGTATCGAGACGCCCGATCCGGGTGAGCCGACGCGTTTGCTTGCCGAGGGCGATACAATCGAGGTGGGCGACGTCTGCCTGCAGGTGATCGAGACGCCGGGGCATACGCCGGGCGGCATCGTCCTGTTCGCCGCGACCGAGCAGGGAAACATCGCCTTTGTGGGCGACACGCTTTTCCCGGGCAGCCACGGTCGTACCGATCTTTCCGGCGGTGACGAGGCGGCGATTATGCGCTCGCTCTCCAAACTTGCCAAGATGCTTCCGCCCGATACCGTTTGCTTGACGGGCCATGGCGATTCGACCACGATGGCGCGCGAACTTA
>CAJKZO010000209.1:0-2044 GCA_905204365.1 uncultured Collinsella sp. | reverse complement strand
TGGCAGAACTTCTTATCGACCCAGCCGGTCAGAATCGGGGCCATGATTGCCGTGATGATGACGGCAGTGGCGATCTGTGCATACGCGGTGGGCGCAAGCTCGGCATAGCGCGGAGCGACCTCGGCGAGGGCGACCGGCGTGGTCATGGCCGTGCCGGCAATGGTGGAACATGCCACAGCTGCCTTACCATTGCCGCCACACAGGCGCTCGAAGGCAAAGGTAATGGGACCGACGATAAAGAGCGTGATGAGGCCCAGCAGGATGCCCGAAATGCCACCGGCGATGAAGCTCGAAAGGCTCATGGACGCACCGAGCTGAAAACCAATTACAGCGATCGCGGGATTGGCGCCGGGAACCAGCAGGTTCTTGATAAACGGGAACAAGTTGCCCAGGACCATGCCGATAACAAGCGGCAGGATGGATCCGATGATGGTACCAACGGGAATGTTGGCAAGACCCGAAACACCAAGGATGATCATCGTGACGGCGGGGCCGGCCGTAAAGAACAGGATACCGACAGCGCCCTGCTCGGACTCATCGCCGAACTCGCCCATGATGCCCGTATAGAGCGCCATGTTGCAAAACGTAATGCCGCCGATGATGGAAACCGAACTCAGGCCTAAAAAGTTATCGTTAAAGAAGTACGCGACGCCCAGACCCAGCGCGGCTGCCACTACAAGCTTAGGAATCAGCACGACGATGCCGGTCTTGATGGCGCCCGGCGTGGACTTAAAGCTGATGCCGGCGCCCACGAACAGCAGGATCGCGGCAACGATGGTGTTGGAGCCGCCGCGGCAGGCAGCCGTAAAGAAGCCGCCGACCTCAAAGACCTGCGGGCAGAAGGTATTGAGCAAAAGGCCGACGATCATCGGATAGATCATGATGTCGCCCGGGATGCGCGGTACCTTGAATTTCTTTTGCTCGTTGGCGGTCGCTTCCTGTGCCATGAAACCCCCATTTCCGCTGACGCAGAACAAAAGGCCACGTCACGCTTTGCTACAGTAAAGTTTGACCATGGTACCAGAAGAAATAGACCAGCTCGGTGAAAAATTCGACAAGTTGGGATGGAACGAGATTCGGCGCCCGCGACGCCACCCCTATATAAGGCTCAAGACGATATAGAGCACGATGCCCAAGACGCAGCACCACAGCATCGATTTTGTCTTGACCGCCACGACCACGACGCCGGCGGCCGCAATCCAGGGAACCAAGGCAGGCCAGAGTCCCGCGTCGAACGCGCCGGGACTCACCAAGTCGTTGGCGACCAGCGCGGCAAAGGCAGCGGGCGGGATATAGCCCAGGGCCTCGGTAATGCGGGGCGACAAGGTCCGCCCGCGCAAGGCGAACGCCGGCGCGATGCGAAAGAACGCGATAGCAGCCCACGACGACAGCCACAGAACCAAGAACTCGTTAACGGGCATCGCGGGCACCTCTTCCGTCAAATACAGCATCGCACGCCAGCGCAATGGCAATGCCGACCACGACGCTTGCCGGCACGGCAATATTCGTGAGGCCCAAGAACTTGCATACGGAGACGGATACCGCACCCGAAACCGCCGCGACAACGTTGCCGCGCGACAGCCGCTGCGAAAAGAGCAGACAGATAAAGAGCGATGTGCAGACAAAGGCTGCAATGGCGGTGGGAACATCGACACCGGCGCCGACGATGGCGCCCGTCGTCCACGAAACGCCCCATGATGCGATGAGGATCACGTTGAGCACAAAGGACTCGCGCGGGCCCCAATCCTCCCCTTCAACCAACTTGGCAAGCGAGATGCCATATGCCTCCTCGGTAAGTGTCGCGGCAACAGCCAGCGTCTGACGCTTCGAGGCACCCGTCAGATGCGGCGCGATCGATGCCGAGTAAAGCGCAAAACGCGAGGAGATGGCGGCAATGCTCGCGATAATCGAAGGTGCCGGTACGCCCGCCAGCCAAAGATTGCAGATCATAAACTGACCGCTGCCCGTCACAAACGTGCTGCTCAGGGCAAAGACCATCCAGGGCTCCATTCCCGTCTGCCCCATGATCATTCCGCACGGCGCG
>CAJKZO010000208.1:0-2063 GCA_905204365.1 uncultured Collinsella sp. | reverse complement strand
GACCGACAAAGACAACGAGCGCTTCGTATTCGTATCCCTCCCCTATTCAGATGGTTGGTCCGCAACCCTCGATGGACAACCGGTGGAAATCGAGAAAGCGAATGTAGGCTTCATGGCAATTCCTGTAGACGACAGCGCCCACACCATAACAATGAGATACTCAACGCCCGGGCTCAGAACGGGTGCCCGCATCTCCTTCATCACCATCTGTGCCTTTGTCGTATTCTTCGCGGGGCGAAGCTTGCAGCGCCGCAAACGCGGGTAGCCTTCGGGAACACGACACATGCCAACTTGATTCTGGCGCTTGGGACACCCGTCACCGAGCACCAGAAAGGCGCCTCATAACACGCTTGGCAATGGGCCGATCGATAAGACGATCCGACAGGTACTGTCAGTAATCTTACGCACTTTTGCCGACCGGCCCCGTGCGCTTCGGCATGACCTCTCGTCCAGCGTCAACACGCCATATACACTCCTCGACTTCATTCGCTGTCGACCACGTACTTGAGCCCCACAGCGACCAGCCTTAGCGTGCCGTTGCCGCTGCGGAACGTGCCCATCACCCGCGTGCGGTGACGGATCCCTCGATTCAAGCGCTCGACGACAACGGAAAACCCAACCTGCCCAAAGTTGCAACTCAACATGTCACATCTTGCAAAGAGCTCAATGGCGGTATGGTTCTTTTTCTCCGTCCTTGCCCCCTTCTTCTCGAAGCACAAACGGACGCGTGCAGCCGAGCTCTGAGAATCCGTCTCATCATCAACACCTGAGTAGTAACCCTCTCCGGTACCAACAATCAGCAGAATCTGGTACCGCCAGTCAGCGGGCTTGGTACCCTGGGTAAGATAAATTGGTACCGCCGCCCATCGAGCCTAGAATTCCATGTCGCGAGCCCAATCCGGGGCTCGCTTTCATGGAAAGGGGCACGATGCCTATGTCCAAGAACAAGAAAATCCTCCTGATGCTGGCCAAGGGAGGGGCCACCCAGTCGGACATCGCGGCCGCGCTTCACGTCAGCAAGCGCGACGTCTCCGCCGGCGCCAAGGTGATGCGCGAATGCGGCCTGACGTTCGACGCCGTGAGCTCGATGGACGCCGACGCGGTCGATGACATGTTCTTCGCCAAGGAGGAGCGCCGTCCGAACGACGCCTACCTGAGACCCGACATGGCGGCGCTGGTCGAGCGCAAGAAAATGAGTCGGAAGCTGCCGGTGAAGCTCTTCTGGCTCGAGTACTGCGAGCGCGCCGCGGCGGAGGGGAAGCTCGCCTACGCCTACCAGACGTTCTGCGAGATGTTCGCCGACGCCGCAGGCAAGATGGGCGCGACCAGGCACTTCTCCCACGAGCCGGGGGCCAAGTGCTTCATCGATTGGGCCGGCGACGTCGCCCACCTCACCGACAAGCTGCTGGGAACCAGGACCAAGGTCTACGTCCTGGTCGTCACGTTGCCCTTCTCGGACAAGTTCTGGGCGGAGGGCTTCTGCGACATGAGGCAGAAATCCTGGCAGGAGGGCCAGATCCTCGCGTGCGAGGAGTGCGGCGGCGTTCCGCGCATGTGGGTGCCCGACAACGCCGCCACGGCGACCGATCGGGCCGCAGCCCCGCGGGTCACGCTCGTGAACAGGGAGTACGAGCGCTTCGCCGAGCACTACGGGGCGGCCGTCCTGCCCGCCCGGGTCCGTCGGCCGCGCGACAAGAGCGTGGCCGAATCGTGCGTCGACCTGGTTGAGCGCTGGATCATCGGGCCGTCCGGCGAGATGACATTCTATACCATCGACGAGTTCAACGAGTTCTGCGCGGAGAAGGTGGCATGGCTCAACTCCCGGCCGTTCTCCGCCAAGGACGGCTCGCGCGACTCGGTGTTCGAGGAGGAGCGCATGCACCTGATGCCCCTTCCCGCCGAGCGCTACGAGATGTGCGAGTGGCGCAGCGCCAAGGTGGCCCCGGACTACCACGTCACCGTCGACAACATGCACTACTCCGTCGACCACTCGCTCATCGGCGAGCAGGTGTTAGCGCTACCGCAAAATCAGCCGAACGCGCCACTCTATCCCGCCGGCGGCG
>CAJKZO010000207.1:0-2072 GCA_905204365.1 uncultured Collinsella sp. | reverse complement strand
ATATGCTCGATCGGCACCGACGTGCTCGCGGCATCGATAGCCTTCTCGACCGGAATGACGTGCATGCCGATGCCGGCACCACCGGGCGGCACCATCGGCGTGGCCTTGGACAGCGGTCCCTTGGACGCCTGCTCAAAGAACTTGGCATAGACCGGATGCTCCTCGAGCTGGCTCACGCGCATGTTGAGAAACTCAGCGGAACCCGGCACCAGCATGGGCAGCACCCACTGCTTGGCGCGCTCGGGGTTTTCCCAGTTGTACTCGAGCAGACCCGTGTAGCTCATGTCGTCGAGCATCTTCTCGATATCGGCTTCGGGCATGCCGGTGAGCTTGACCATCTCGGGCAGCGTATAGGGACGGCGCATCTTCATCTTGCAGAGTACTTCGGCCTGCTCGTCGGTTGCGGCCTCGGCAAACGACCAGTACTCGTAGCCCAGCAGCTCATCGCGATGCAGCAGACGGTTGGTGCAGTGCTCGCACAGCTTGACGATGGCCTCGCGCGGATGCTCCGGCAGCGGCGGCACGAACTCCGAACCGATGTCAGGCTCGGTGTAGCTAATCCCCGGTCCGTTGAGAATCATGGTTGTCCCTTCTCTTGCCGCAGCCCGACGAGGCCGCAGCGCCCCTCTTTTTTTGCAGGCTGGGCATGCCCCCATGCCGTTCACCCGCCATTGTTGACATTGTGTCAAAAATAGTATTGACGAACCGTCAACAATATTCAAGACTGTTAGGCGAACGGTCAGGCAAAAGAGGATGAAAGGCGGCAAAGCATGGGCAACAACACAGCAGATACCTCTGTGGTCGATGCCGTCCCCGCATCCGATAGCGCGGCAAAGCGCCTGACGGGCGACGAACGCCGTCGCGAGATCCTCGATGCCGTGCGCACCGTAAGCTCCGAGCTGGGCGTGTCCCACCTATCGGTATCGGCCGTGACCAAGCGAGCCGGCTGCACGCGCTCGCTGTTCTACCACTACTTCGCCGACATGGACGCCGCCGTCACCGCTGTTATGGACGAGGCGATCGACGGCTTTATCTCCGAACTCGAGCAGTGGAACGCCGGCCGCACCGCCGGTGATATCGAGGGCGCACTCGACACCGTCGCCCCGCTCTTTAAGCGCCTGGTCGCCAGCGGCCACGAGCTGCCGAGCACGCTTACCTCAAGCAGCGGCGCGCTCTACGGCGGCTTTTTGCACAACGTGGTCCAGCGCGTGGCGCAGTATATCTGCGACACCACCGTGGTGGATTTTGTCGCCCATCATGAGCTACGCATCGACCATGTCTACGAGACGTTCTACACCCTCATCATGGGGTTGTTGATGTATATCCGCACGCACCCCGATGTGCCCGACGAGACGGTCAAGGAAATCATCGCTTCGACACTCCACATCGAGGGCTATACCGCCAAGTATCCGGAGCGCAAGCCCCAGAACTGACGACATTTGGCCAAACTGCCCGCGATCAGAAGAGGGGCCGCGGGCGTGTGAAAGGAGAGCAGCATGCTGTTCGATGTTTGGGGTAGCGATACCCTTATCCACTGGGCCGGCTGGGCCATGGTCTTTATTGGCCTGATCGTGCTCAACGAGGTCGGCCGCCGCACCAAGCTGGGCGCGGCAATCATCTTTGGCGTGGCTCCGCTGGCCATGACCATCTACTGCGTCGCCATCGCCATCGGCGTCTCGCAGGGTGCCGAGTGGGCGCTCACCAACCCCACCCATGTGTACCAGAACAGCTGGTTCCACTACGCCAAGGTCTACGCGGCGCTGGCCGGCTGCTGGGGCTTCATTGCCATTAAGTACCAGTGGGGCAAGATCGGCAAGGCGCGTTGGTTCCGCGCGTGGCCGTTTGTGATCGTCGCCATCAACATCATGATCGCCGTCGTGTCCGACTTCGAGAGCGCCTATCACTTCTTTGTCCTGGGCCAGTCCACTTGGGTCACCTCCGAAGGTGCTACGCAGCTGGCCGGCTGGAACAACGTGTTCAACGGCATCGCCGGCCTCATCAACATCTTCAGCATGACCGGTTGGTGGAGCGTCTACGCCTCCGAGGACAAGACCGATATGCTGTGGCCCGAC
>CAJKZO010000206.1:0-2122 GCA_905204365.1 uncultured Collinsella sp. | reverse complement strand
TTCACGCTAGAATGCACTCAACCTTTAAGCGGTTAATCCATCCATAAGATGCACGAAGGAGCTATCTATGAGCGAACCCCTGCGCACCGTGAACGTCGGTCTGATCGGTCTGGGAACCGTCGGCGGCGGCGTGGCCCGTCTGATCAAGAGCCACCACGATGAGTACCTGGCAGCCTACGGCATCGACCTTAAGCTGACCCGCGCCTGCGCGCTTGCCTGGGAGCAGGCCGAGGCGGCAGGCATTGAGCGCGAGGCCTTTACGAGTGACTGGCACGATGGCGTCAGCGACCCCGCCGTCGACATCGTCGTCGAGCTGATCGGCGGCGAGCATCCCGCAACCGAGATCTTCACCACTGCCTTTGAGCACGGCAAGCACGTCGTCTCTGCCAACAAGGCCCTGTTGGGCCGTCATGTCGAGACGCTCGCCGAGAAGGCACGCGCGTGCGGCGTGCAGATTAAGTGCGAGGCCAGCTGCGGCGGTGGCATCCCCATTGTCAGCACGCTCGAGCACGACCTAGTGGGCAACAAGATCCTGACCATCGCAGGCATTCTCAACGGTACCACCAACTATATCCTGTCGCGCATGGACGCCGAGGGCGCCGATTACGCCGACGTGCTTGCCGACGCGCAGGCCAAGGGCTATGCCGAGGCCGACCCGTCCGCCGACGTCGACGGCTTCGATGCCGCCAGCAAGACGGCAATCCTCGCCTCCATCGGTTTTGGCACCCGCGTTACCACCGACGATGTGTACCAGCAGGGTATCCGTACCATCGGCGCCGAGGACATCGCCCAGGCCCGCGAGCTCGGCTACACCATCAAGCTGCTGGGCATCGCACGCAACACCGAAGCCGGCGTCGACGTCCGCGTGCACCCCACGCTCATCCCGGCAGACCATATGCTCGCCAAGGTCAACGGCGCCATGAACGCTGTCTACGTGGTAGGCGACGCCGTGGGCGAGACCATGTTCTACGGTGCCGGCGCAGGCTCCTTCCCCACCGCGAGTGCCGTCGTGGGCGACATCCTGTCGCTCTCCGAGCAGATCAGCCGCGGCGTGGCTCCGCTGCCCGAGATTGAGCCCTATGGTCACAACCTCGCCTTTAAGCCCATGGACGAGCTCCAGACCAAGTACTATGTGCGCCTGAAGGTCGCCGACCGCGTGGGCGCCCTGTCCGAGACGGTCGACATCTTTGCCAAGCACAACATCTCGATCTCGCTCATCAACCAGGTCGAGGATGGCAAGTCGGGCGTCAGCGATGTCTGCTCGGTCATCTTCCTGACGCACCGCGCGCTCGAGAAGGACGTCCAGGCTGCCGCCGCCGAACTTGCCAGCGTCGACTGCGTGGCCGAGGTCGCCAACGTCCTGCGCATCGAGGACGTCGAGGCATGGACCGAAGGCGTCATGGCCAACTAGCTCAACGCTCGCCTAGCAATACACGCTTTGAGGGCTCCCGTCCGATGTGGGACGGGAGCCCTTTTGTCTCCTGCCCTAAGCACAACGGCAGAGCACATTTGCGCGAGCCGCTCATCGGTAACGCGGGCTACCGTTCACCGATATGCAAACACGGCCGATTCCGGTTACGGCTACGCTGTGCTGCGAATGTCCGCCCGCGATGAGAGGAAATACCATGTTGCTCGAGGGCAAGAAAGCAATCATCACCGGAGGCACGCGCGGTATCGGCTATGCCATCGCCTGCCGTTTTATCGAGGAGGGCGCCGTCGTCACTGTCTTTGGCTCGCGTCAGGAGACCGCCGATGCGGCCGTTGAGAAGCTGACAGCCGCCTATCCCGACGCCAAGGTCTGGGGTCGCTCCTGCGATCTCACCTCGCTCGAGGCCGTGACTGAGGCCTTTACGCAGACTGCAGCCGACATGGGCGGCTTGGACACGGTCGTCAACAATGCCGGTATCTCCCAGCGTTCACCCCTCTTGGACTACACGGCCGAGGAGTTCGCAAAGGTCATGGACCTTAACGTCGTCGCCGTCTTTAATGGCCACCAGGCTGCCGCCAAGATCATGACCGAGGCCGGCCACGGCGGCACCATCACTACCACAAGCTCGATGGTCGCCAAGTACGGCCAGCCCTCCGGCGTGGGCTATCCGACCAGTAAATTTGCCGTCAACGG
>CAJKZO010000205.1:0-2152 GCA_905204365.1 uncultured Collinsella sp. | reverse complement strand
ACTTCGGCGGCATGACCAGAAGGTCAATGCCGCCTCGTTTCAAGGCACCTTGCTCACTCTGGCGGGTTTTCGCTGACGTTTTTTCGACCTGCATTGTTGCCAAGGTTGGCACCAATGACTAATGCGGTAACTAGCTACGTCGGTCCGTTCGACCGGCCGGGTTTCCGAGGTGCCCCAGGTCGCCGCGAGCGACGGTTTGAGCGGCGAGATGGAGTGCCTCGGGAAGCCGGACGATTAAGCGGACGGTTCCTGCTGCGTAATGCAGTGGATATTTCCGCCACCGAAGACGACCTGCTCGGACTGAACGCCGACGCACTTGTAGACGCCCTCGCCCCAGACCTCGTCGTAGATCTTCTGGAGCGTGTCAACGGCAAGCTGATCGTTCTCGTCGCCGTACTGCGGGACGATAACGCCGTGGTTGGTGACCAGGTAGTTCATGTAGGAGGCGATCAGCGGCTCGTTGGCAACGCGCGGCTCGGCGTTCTCGTCGGCGTCGATGGTGTCGCAGGAAGCCTGGTCCATGAACAGCGGGTTCACAGGCATACAGAGCTTGTAGACCTTCATCTTGCGGCCCTTGGCGTCAACGGCGTTGGAGAGGGTCTCGTAGACAGCGTGGCACTGCTCGTAGAACGGATACTCGGGATCGTCGGTCCAGATGCAAGCCATGACGCCCGGAGCGATGAACGTAGCGACATCATCGATGTGGCCGTTGGTCTCCTCGGGGTCGATGCCCTCCTTGACCCAGATGACCTTCTCGACGCCCAGGTAATCCTTGAGGTGCTCGTCCATATAGGCGCGAAGTTCCTCGCTCCAGGGCTCGAACTTCCTCTTGAACTTGGGCCAGATGGACTCGGGATCCTCTTCCTCCTCCAGAACCGCAGAGCAGGTGCGGCCCGGGGAAAGCAGGCACTGGTCGGTCACGACCACGGTGCCTTCGCCGTCGACGGTGATGGAGCCGCCCTCGAGGATCATGTCATCGGGACGATAGCGACGGCAGCCGGAAAGCTCAGCCATCTTAAGGGCGATCTGCTCGTCCTTGTCCCACGGGAAATAGAGGCCGTCGACGAGGCCGCCGTAGGCGTTGAAGTGCCAGTGGTTGGCACGCTTATCGCCCTTGCCATTGATAACAAAAGTGGCAGCGGTGTCGCGGAACCAAGCGTCGTCGGTGGTCATCTCGATAACGGTGACGTTCTCGTCTTCCTCAAAGGCGGCCTTGCAGTTGGCGTAGTCGGCCTGGTTGGCGCACATGGTGACCGGGGTGAACTCGGCGATGGCGCGAGCGATGGCGGCATACTGCTTCTGAGCCGGCTTGGCGCCGTGGGCCCAGGTGTCGGTGCGGTGGGGCCAGCCCATCCACACGCGATCCTGCGGGGCGAACTCGGCGGGCATAAAGAAGCCGTCGGCCTTGGGGGTTGACTCGGACTCGGTGATCGTACGCATAAGATTTCCTCCAAATCGAACGATCGCTTGCTGCGGGCGGGTTACCCGCAGCCTAAAACCAAGAAATGATAGGCGCCCGTTCCCCGGCAAAGGTCGGGGCGCCCGGCGCCGGTTTTCACGGAGTCGCACCGGCAAGCGACGACGTAACCAAGTGCGCGGAGACAAAACGCACAAAGGATACGGAAGAGAGATTGGGGTGGGCGGTGGTTACCGGAGCAATAGCTCACACCCACCCCGGGGAATGGTTAGCAACCCTGTCGCTTTGGCACGCCTCCGAAAAGGCTAGAGTGCCCGGAGTCGGGAGCGACAAGCCCGACGAAGCGCACGTTGGTACGCGAGGAGGGTTAGAGCCCCAGAACCGGGTGCTCTAGTTCTCCTCGGCCTCGGCGGCCTCCTCAGCGAGACGCTGGGCAGCCAGCTCGGGGGTGAGGCCCTTGTACTCGGTCTCGCGGTCCCTAGCGGAGACGACGCGGACGACCTCGCCGATGAGCACGAGCACGATGAAGATGACGATCATCGGGACCTTGTCGCCAATTTCGGCGGCGGAGAACGGGATCAGCGTTGCAACGATGGCCAGGACCAGCTCGATGCAGGGAATGGCCAGCATGACCTTCATCATGGCGCCCTTAAACGGGAACGTGAATATGCGCTCGCGGTCGGGGTCGTTCTTGCGAAGGTTGAGGAACGCCGGGAACATCGGGATGTAGGTCAG
>CAJKZO010000204.1:0-2169 GCA_905204365.1 uncultured Collinsella sp. | reverse complement strand
ACGATTCGCGCAACAAAACTGGAGAACTAACCCACATCTTAGGATGCCAAGCCCAAACGGCTATACTTTCAAGGATTGAATGTGTAAGGAGCATTGAGTGAATTCTGAATCCATCGCCGTCATCATCCCCTGCTACAACGAAGCGCTCACAATCGGTAAGGTCGTCGACGACTTTCACCGCGAGCTTCCGCAGGCTACGGTCTATGTCTATGACAATAACTCGTCAGACGATACTTCACGCATCGCCACCGAACACGGAGCCACGGTGCGCTTTGAGCCCCGTCAGGGAAAGGGCAACGTGTGCCGCCAGATGTTTCGCGATATCGACGCCGATTGCTACCTGATGGTCGACGGCGACGACACCTACCCCGCCGAGGCGGCCAAGGCCCTCTGCGAGCCCATCCTTAACGGCACAGCTGACATGACCGTAGGCGATCGTCTCTCAAACGGCACCTATGCCGAAGAAAACAAGCGCGCATTCCACGGCTTTGGTAATAATTTGGTCCGTGCCATGATCAAGTGGATCTATGGCTACAGCTTCGATGACGTCATGACCGGCTACCGCGCCATGAGCCGCCCGTTCGTTAAAACCTTCCCTGTGCTTTCCGAGGGCTTTCAGATCGAAACCGAGCTCTCGATCCACGCCGTCGACCACCGCTGGCGCATCAAAGATGTGCCCATCGAGTACCGCGACCGTCCCGAGGGTTCCGAGTCCAAACTCAACACCGTGAGCGACGGCATTAAGGTCGTCGCCATGATCGGCACGCTGTTCAAGGACTACCGCCCGCTGAAGTTCTTCAGCCTCGTCGCGCTTCTGTTTGCGGTGATCGGCCTCACCCTGGGCATGCCCATCGTTGTCGAGTATTTCCATACCGGCCTCGTTCCGCGCTTCCCCACCGCCATGCTCGCCGCGTCGTTTATGTTCCTGTGCGGCCTGAGCCTTGCAACCGGATTCATCCTCGATTCCGTGGCAAAGGTCGAAAAAAAGCAGTGGGAGGTCAACGTGTACAGCAAATACGCCTATGACGACCAGCCCGGCCAACCTACTTCCAAGCCAAGCGAGAGGTAAACCACCATGCCGCTCATCTCCATCGTCGTGCCGTGCTACGACGAGCAGGAATCACTTCCGATCTTTCTCAAAGAGCTCGATGGCGTCGTTCGCATCATGACCCAGCAAGACCCCGGCATCTCCTTTGAGGCAGTCATCTTCGTCGATGGCTCTGCAGACAAATCGCTCGCCGTCATGAAGGCAGAAGCTGCGGCGGCGCATCCATACGCCATCCGCTGGCACTCTTTCTCACGCAACTTTGGCAAGGAGGCGGCACTACTCGCCGGACTCCAGCACGCAAAGGGCGACTATGTTGCCACCATGGATGCCGACATGCAGGACCCACCCTCGCTCCTACCGCAGATGTACGAAATCTTGCAGACCGAAAACTACGATAACGTCGCCACACGCAGGACCACCCGCGAAGGCGAGCCTCCCGTCAGGTCGTTCTGCGCCCGCATGTTCTACAAGATCATCAACCGCATTTCCAAGGCGGACATCGTCGACGGAGCACGCGATTTTAGGCTCATGAAGCGACCTATGGTCAACGCCATCATCTCCATGGACGAATACAACCGATTCTCCAAAGGCATTTACGGCTGGGTCGGCTTCAAGACCAAATGGCTCCCCTACGTAAACGTCAACCGCGTGGCCGGCGAGACCAAATGGAGCTTTTGGTCGCTGCTCCTCTATTCCATCGACGGCATCGTCGCGTTTTCCACGGCACCGCTCTCCCTCGCCGCCCTCACGGGTATCGTCTTCTGTCTCATCGCCATCCTGGGATTTATCGTCATCCTGGTCAAAACGCTTGTTTGGGGCGACCCCGTAGGCGGATGGCCCTCCCTTGCCTGCCTCATTACGCTGTTTGGCGGCATGCAGCTCCTGTGCCTGGGAATCATTGGCGAGTACCTAGCAAAAGCCTACTTGGAGACCAAGCGCCGCCCCATCTATATCATTCGAGAATCCAACGAGGAATCTGATGACACAGCCCAATAACAACGCGCTCAAGAATGTGGCGTTCTACGCCGCCTGCTTTGCGTTTTCCGTCGCACTCTTTGTCGCACTTGCAGCGGCGGGGCATGTCTACCCCTTTGGCGACAACTCGTTTCTCACCAACGATC
>CAJKZO010000203.1:0-2179 GCA_905204365.1 uncultured Collinsella sp. | reverse complement strand
TCAACGCGGTGGCGAGCCGAAGATTTTTGACTATGCGGACGTGTTGCAGTGCGAGATTGTCGAGACCGGAAATCCCGAAGATGTGCCGGAGCTTAGCAATCGCGAACTAGCTCAGCAGATTTTGATTAATCCAGCTCAGGCTACCAAAAACAATGCTGCCAAGCGTAATATGTGCCTTGGTATGGGTGTCATCGTTGCCGTGCAAACCGGCGAGGATGAGATTTCGAAACTTGAGATTCCGGTGACCGCGGGCGAAGTCAAGCGAGACTCCGGCCTATATCGGTCGTATCGGAACGTTGCGGAGCAGATCAAAGAAGCCTTCGACGCCATGGGGCGTCCGGGGCAATGATGCCTGCAGCATCAAGCGGTTGAGGAGCCGTGCCCATGCCGAGTGAACCATATGCGATTCCGCCCAAAGATTGCGCCTTTGAGGGCATTCTTTGGTATATCAATCATTATGACCTGCAGAGTGGCGACCGGCTGCCCGCCGAGCGTGTGCTCTGTGAAGAGCTGGGCGTGTCGCGCACGGCGTTGCGTGCTGCGATCACGCGCCTTATTTCGTGCGGAACTTTGGAAAGCCGCCGCGGTTCGGGCACCTATGTGTGTCCTCCCAAACCGCTGAATATCTTTCAGGAAACATGGAACTATACGCAGGCGGTGGAGAGGGTTGGCTCAAAGTCGACCGCACGCCTGGTTTGGTCCAAGGTCGTGTACGCCGATATCGATCTGGCCCAAAAGGCCCAGATCGACCTGGGCATGCCGCTTTTCTGCATTCGACGTGTGCGCGTGGTTAATGGTTCCCCGGCGTCGATTGAGACGGCCCACGTCAATCTGTCTTTGTGCCCCTCGCTTCCCGATCACGATTTTGAGCAGGAAAGCCTCTACGACGTTTTGCTCAAAGAAGGGAATGTCCATGTGATGCACGGCAAAGAGCATATTTCCATCAGCCGTCTGAACGCCGACGAGGCCAAGTTGCTGGGTGCTCAGGAGGGCACGCCGGTGTTTTACAAGGCTTCGCACGAGCGTGACGAGAACGACGGCTTTGTCGAGTATTGCAAGTCCGTGATTCTGCCGACCAAGTATCGTTTTGCCGATAACGGCGAGGCAGACGGCGTTGCGACGAAGGTAGGTGTCGAATGGCTGATGCAGTAGAAGACTTGCCGGTTTACAAACAAATTCGCCGCTGCATTGCGGAGCGAATCGAGCGCGGCGACTACCCGACGGGCTCGATGATTCCGTCCGAAAACGAGCTGGCCGAGGAGTTTGGCACGACGCGCCTGACAATCCGAAGTGCCATGGACGAGCTGGTCAAAAGTGGCCAGATTCGTCGCGTGCAGGGCAAGGGCGCCTTTGTGGGACACAAGTGGTTTGACGAGCACGAACGCAAGGGCGGCTTCCGTCAGTCGGTTCTGTCGTCGGGCGCGACGCCGTCGGTGCGCATTCTGGCGCGCTCCAAACGCTACGCCGGCCCGTATTACGCCGACCTGTTTGGCATCGCCGAGGACGATCTGCTTTACTCGGTGCGCCGTCTCAACTGCATTGATGGGGAGCCCGTGTCGATTGAGATGACGCTGATTCCGTGTCTGCTGTTTCCGGGCATCGAAGACGTGGACATTTCGGTCTTCAGCCTGTTCGAGACCTACGACATGTTGGGGCGCAAACCGGACAAGTCGATTGAGAAACTCGATATTGAAGCGCTGGGCGCACGCGATGCGAGTTTGCTCAATCTTGAGCCGGGCGATCTGGCGCTCGTACTGGAATGCCTGACCTATGACTCGAGTGGGCAGGCGATCGAGCATGCCAAGTCTTTTAACCGCGGTGATGCCGGCGGATATACCTACAACTATTAGCGTCTAGAGCATCCTCGTGCACGGCGGGGTGCTCATTTTTTACGGACATGTGTCGCATGACCGATGAGCGGCAAAAACTGACCGTCTACCGAGAGGGGAGGATGAAATCAAAAAATCGGTATTAAAAACGGCTAACCTGTAATCGTTCACTGGTATTAAGAACCTTTGAATTGTTGAGCTTGGGGCCAAGATGTCCACAAGGTTAAGCGGCGAGACGGGGCGGCAAGCCCGTCCATTCCGTGCGACAATTCAAACTGCTCGTGAAAGGAGCGGGAATGAAGGAGACCGAGAAGATCGAGATCATGCACTTCGACCAGGAGGGCTACCTC
>CAJKZO010000202.1:0-2182 GCA_905204365.1 uncultured Collinsella sp. | reverse complement strand
ATCGATCGGTAAGTACTTGGAGAAAGGTCAGTCGTACTTCGACAAGGTCTCTAAGATCATCTACCTTCAGGCCATTAAAGACGGCTTTTTGGCAGCAATGCCCATTATCCTGTCTTCTTCTGTCTTCCTGCTTATTTCGACCCTGCCGGGCGTTGTCGCCACGGTCGGCGGCTTTACGCTGCCCGACTGGTGGAACGTCGACGTCGTGAACTTCTGCAACAAGGTTTACAACTTCACGATGGGCGTCGTGGGCATCATGGTCGCCGGCACCACCGCAAGCGCGCTGACCGGCTCCAAGAACCGCCGCATGCCTGCCGGCAAGGCCATCAACGCCACGAGCACCATGGTCGCCGCCATGTGCGCTATGCTCATCTTGGCCGTTACCCAGACGAGTGCCAAGATCGACGGCGCCGATGTCTCGGTGTTCTTTACCGACAACATGGGCACCAAGGGCCTGCTGAGCTCCTTTGTCGCCGCATTTGCCACGGTCAACATCTATGCCTTCTGCATTAAGCGAGACATCACCATCAAGCTGCCCAAAGAAGTCCCCGGCGCCATCGCCCAGAACTTCCGCGACATCTTCGCCTTCAGCTTCTCCATCCTGTTTGTCGCCGTCATCGACGTTATCTGCCGCACCTGCTTGGCCGTCCCGTTTGCCAACGTCATCTCCACGCTGGTGAGCCCGCTGTTCGCCGCTGCCGATTCCTACGCCGGCCTCGCCCTCATCTGGTTCATGATCCCGCTGTTCTGGTTCATGGGCATCCACGGCCCCTCGGTCGTTAAGCCTGCCCTCAACGCCGCGCTGTTTGGCAACATCACCACCAACCTCGCCACGCTGCAGGCCGGCGGTCACCCCGCCCTCGCCCTGACCGAAAACTTCGGTAACTACATCGGCGAACTCGGCGGCACCGGCGCCACGTTCATTGTCCCGATCATCTTCCTGCTCTTTATGCGCTCCAAGCAGCTCAAGGCCGTCGGCAAAGCCTCTGTCGTGCCCGTGATGTTCGCCGTCAACGAGCCGCTGCTGTTCGCCGCGCCCATCATCCTCAACCCGTACTTCCTGATCCCGTTCCTGTTTGCCCCCGTGGCCAACGTCCTCATTGGTAAGTTCTTCATCGACTTTTTGGGCATGAACGGCTTTATCTATGCCATGCCGTGGGCACTCCCCGGACCGATCGGCACCTTCATCGACACCAACTTCCAGCCGATCTCTCTGGTCCTGGTTGTCGTCCTGCTGGTCGTTGACTTCTTGATCTACTACCCGTTCTGCAAGGCCTACGACAACGTCCTGTGCAAGCAGGAGGCCGAGACCCTGGCCGAAGAAGAGGCCGAGGAGACCAAGGCCGTCAAGACCGCTGCCGCCCCCGCCGTTGAGGCTCCTGTTGTCGAGACCGCTTCTGCCACTGAGGCCTCCGCAGCTCCGTCCGCCCTTAAGGGCAAGGATCTGAGGGTTCTGGTTCTGTGCGCTGGCGCCGGCACCTCTGCACTGCTCGCCAACGCGCTTAAGGAAGGCGCCGACGAGCTGGGCATCGACATTACCGCCAACGCCGGTGCCTACGGCAGCCACTACGCCATCATGGACCAGTACAACGTCATCGTCCTGGCTCCGCAGGTTCGCACCTATTACAACGAGATGAAGGCCGACACCGACCGCCTGGGCATCACGCTGCTGTCGCCCAAGGGCAAACAGTACATCGACCTCACTAAGGATCCCAAGGGTGCCGTCGCCTGGATCGAGGAAAACCTCGAGGCATAAGACGCTGACACCACCTGCCGCTTGCAGACAATAAATGGCCCGTGCATCGATGTGTGATGCGCGGGCCATTTTGTTTAGACCGCACTCGTCCTCCTGTTCATCTCAATCTGTAACATCTAGCCGAGTTTTTCGGTCCTAGCTGTTACAGATCGAGATGAACGCACAGGCCAAGCCGAAAATCTCAATCTGTAACATGTAGACCACTTTTGACCGTCTAGTTGTTACAGATCGAGACAAACGGAATAGGCCGAGCACGTCTACGCCCGCAAGTCCTTTACGCTGGAACGCTCGACCAACACGCCCGAGACGAGCGTACGGCTTCTGGAGCTCGGAGCTTCCAGACCCGCGACGACCTCGTTGAGCGCACGGACGCCCAGCTCGCGGTGGCGAAACTTCACCGACGTCAGAATCGAGTTGGGAATCGTC
>CAJKZO010000201.1:0-2230 GCA_905204365.1 uncultured Collinsella sp. | reverse complement strand
CTGGGCAAGCAGCTCGGCAAGACGCGCGGCATGTTCAAGGCCTTTAAGGACGAATACCAAAAGGCGAGCGGAGGCTCGTCAAAAGCCACAAAATAGCGACGTACCAAATGATGGGAGGCAAGCCGGAGACCTGTTGCTCCGGCTTGCTGTGTTTATGGGGGAGGGCACATGCGCCAAAACGGATCCAACTTAAACGGGCGTTCGGGTGCGCGTCCGACGGCGCGCCGCGACCTGGGGCAGCTGCCCAGCGGTCAGCGCAAGCGTCACCGTAAGCCCGGCGCGATGTATCTCAACCATAGCCGCGGCTTTAGCGACCGCAGCGCGCGCATCGGCAACGGCCGCACACCCCGTCGTTCGTCTCGCCTGCCTTATGCGCTCATCGCCGTGGGCTGTGCGCTCGTGCTGTTTATCGCTGCCGTCGTGGGCTACGTCAACCGCAGCGTGGACGTGGAACTCAACGGTCAGAAGACCGCGGTGCGCGTGGGCTCTACGCTGCAGAATCTCATCGACGACCAGGAGCTGACTGACACCTACGACGCAGGCGATTTGCTGGCCGTCGATGACAGCGTACTCAAGCGCCACGGGGGCGAAAAGCTGTCGGTGAAGGTCGACGGCAAGCGCGTGAAGCAGGGCAAATGGGATAGCCGCGAACTTGAGGGCGGCGAGAAGATGACGGTCAAGGATGGCCGTAACACTTACGAGAAGCACGAGGTTCAGGCTACGGTTATCGAGCCCAAGCTCAAGGTCGAGGGTACGGGCGCTATCGAGTATGTGCAGACGTGGGGTGTCCAGGGCCGCTCCGAGGTGTGGGTTGGTGAGCAGTCGGGCAAGACGCAAGACCGCGGCGAGGTTGTGCCCGCCACCGATTGCGTTGTTGCGTGCGCCAGCGTGGCGCCCAAGGGCAACAAAAAGTACGTGGCGCTGACGTTTGACGAGGGTCCGAGCGGCGCCACCAAACAGATCTTGCAGGTGCTCAAGGAAAAGCGTGTCACCGCGACGTTCTTCCTTTCGGGGGATGCGGCCGAGGCCTCGCCTGCCACGGCCAAGGCGATTGTCGATGCCGGGTGCGAGATCGGATCCAACAGCTACAGCGACGATTCGCTCAAGGGTCAGGACCGTGAGACGGTACGCGAACAGATCACGAAAGGCACCGATGCGATTAAGTCGACGACCGGCGTGAAGACGATGCTGCTGCGTGCTCCCTACGCTGCCTTTGACGAGCAAAACTGGATTGATGCGATGGACCTGGTCTCCGCCGTAGTCTCGTGGAATATTGACTCGGGCGACTGGCTGCTCAACGGTGCCGACGAGCAAGTCTCGACGGTGCTCGATTCGGTGACGCCGGGCAATATCGTGCTACTCACCGATAGAGACGAATGCGCCGAGCAGACACTCGAGGCGCTGCCGCAGATTATCGACGGCCTTGTCGCCGACGGCTACAAGATCGTGACGCTCAGCGACCTGGTCAAGACGGACACGTCGCTGAGCAAAAAGCTCACCTCGTTGACGAAGGTCGCCATGCCCAAGGACGCCGTGTTCCCCCAACTTGCCGAGGACAACGACACCACAGAGTAGTTATTGGGTAGTCATTTAAGAACGTCCCCAATGACTATGTCACGGATGCGTCAGCGTTTGGTATGCCTGCAATGTGCAGCGCATAAAATCGATGCCGCAGGGCGATGCTGATGCTATAGTTACTGCGGTTAATGAGGGTCAAGAGAAAGGTTACAGGTGAAATCCAAACCTCGACCATACAGTCGATGACCCCATGCAGGTGCTTTTTGCGCATGCACGGGGTGTGAGCGTCGAGCGGCGTGCCGCCCGCGCATGCGTATACATATCCAGAAGCCCCCGGACGCCGCACGCGCGGCCGCATCCGGAGGAATTATGATGGGGAGCACCATTGAATTATCTGAGTGAGATGCTCAAATTGCCGGTCTTGGACGTCGATGGCGAAAAGCTCGGCGTTGTGAACGATTTTGGCATTGCTACCGGCGAAGTTTTTCCGCACGTGACGTCGCTCGCGTTCCGCGGACCCGGTAAGACGCCGTTTATGATCAGCTGGCGCAAATGGGTCGACCGTATCGACGAGACGGGTGTACACCTTAAGACGTCGGCTACCGAAATCCGTTTTTCGTACCTGCAGCCGACCGAACTCTTGCTCGCCCGCGACGTGCTTAACAAGCAGATTGTCGACACGCAGGGCATGAAGGTCGTGCGCGTAAACGAC
>CAJKZO010000200.1:0-2236 GCA_905204365.1 uncultured Collinsella sp. | reverse complement strand
TGACGACTGGGTGCTGGGCGACAAGGCCGGTACCGTGCCGCCGCTGTGCCCAGCATTTTTCCATCCCGGCAGCTGGATCGGCTCCGACCGCGACGGCAACCCCAACGTCACCGCCAAGGTGAGCCGCGAAGTCGCCGCCAAGTACTTCACTCACATGGTGCTCAAGCTCGAGGACAAGTGCCGCCGCATCGGCCGCAACCTGACGCTCGAGGCCACCTACAGCAAGCCGTCTGCCGAGCTCATTAACCTGTGGAACCATCAGGTCGAGATGAGCACCCAGTACACCGCACGTGCCGAGCTGATCTCCGAGCACGAGCCGCATCGCGCCGTCATGCTCGTCATGGCCGACCGTCTGAACGCCACCGTGCGTCGCATCACCGACACCATGTACCACAGCGCCGATGAGTTCCTGGATGACCTGCGCGTCGTCCAGCGTTCGCTGGCCGCCTGCGGTGCCGTCCGTGCTGCCTACGGCCCGGTCCAGACCATCATCTGGCAGGTCGAGTCCTTCGGCTTCCATATGGTCGAGATGGAGTTCCGTCAGCATTCCGTGGTGCATGCCCGCGCACTCAAGGATATCCACGAGAACGGTATCCATGGCGACCTGCAGCCCATGACGCGCGAGGTTATCGATACCTTCCGCGCTATCGGCTCCATCCAAAAGCGCTACGGCAAGAAGATGGCGCACCGCTACATCATCTCGTTCACCAAGAGCGCCCAGCATGTGGCCGACGTCTTTGAGCTTGCCCACCTGTCCTTTGCACACGAGGAGGATGTCCCCGAGCTCGACGTGATCCCGCTGTTCGAGCAGCTCGAGGACCTCGAGGGCTGCGTCGACGTGCTCGACCAGATGCTTACGCTGCCTGTGGTGCAAAAGCGCCTTGCCCAGACCAACCGCCGCATGGAGGTCATGCTGGGCTATTCCGACTCCTCCAAGGATGCCGGTCCTACCACGGCCATGCTCGCGCTGCACTCCGCGCAGGAGCGCATTGCCAAGTGGGCCGAGAAGAACGATATCGATCTGGTGCTCATGCACGGTCGCGGCGGTGCCGTGGGCCGTGGTGGCGGCCCGGCCAACAAGGCCGTGCTGGCGCAGCCCAAGGGTTCGGTCAACTGCTTCTTTAAGCTCACCGAGCAGGGCGAGGTCATCTTTGCCCGTTACGGCAACCGCACGCTGGCTCAGCGCCATGTTGAGTCCGTTGCCGCCGCGACGCTTTTACAGTCGGCTCCGAGCGTCGAGAAGACCAACACCGAGACCACCCAGAAGTTCTGGGATATGGCCGAGAAGCTCAACGCTGCAAGCCACGAGCGCTATCTGGACCTGCTGAACACCGAGGACTTTACACCGTGGTTCTCGACCGTGACTCCGCTGACCGAGGTCGGCTTGCTGCCGATCGGCTCGCGTCCCGCCAAGCGCGGCTTGGGTGCCAAGTCGCTCGACGACCTGCGTACTATTCCGTGGATCTTCAGCTGGAGCCAGGCGCGCATCAATCTGGCCGCTTGGTACGGCCTGGGTACCGCCTGCGAGCAGTTTGGCGATCTGGACCAGCTTAAGGCTGCCTACCAGGAGTGGCCGTTCTTCCGCACCTTTATCGACAACATCGAGATGTCGATCGCCAAGACCGACCAGCGCATCGCTAAGATGTATCTGCACCTAGGCGATCGCCATGATCTGTCCGAGAAGGTCTTCACCGAGATGCAGCTCACGCGTAAGTGGGTCCTTGCCATTGTCGGTGACGAGTGGCCGCTGCAGCGCCGCCGCGTGCTCGGCTGTGCCGTCCGCGTGCGTAACCCCTATGTCGACGCCCTGTCCATCGCCCAGGTCCGCGCCCTTCGTGAGGTGCGTATGAACCAGGACGAGATGGCCGAGGAGAAGAAGGCCGAGTACATGAGCCTGATTCTTTCGACTGTGACCGGCGTCTCGGCAGGATTGAAGAACACGGGGTAATCGATAGCCCTGTGGCTCTCACCGGGACCCGACGGGTTTCCCTCTGAATGCGTCCTCGCACTTGAAGCCCCCTTATCCTGCTCCTTCGGAGCTGCGGATAAGGGGGCTTCGTGCTGCGGAGTGAATTCAGAGGGAAACCCATCGGGTCCCTTTGTCCTCGGTCTTCGGGGATTAAAGCTGAAGGGAATAAGGCGCGCTTCGCGCATAGCGTGGAGTGCGGCGAGGGCTTCTTGCGTCCTGACGCTCCTATATGGCAAGGTCTTTTTTAGAATCCATTTTTCGCTCGGC
>CAJKZO010000199.1:0-2241 GCA_905204365.1 uncultured Collinsella sp. | reverse complement strand
ATAGGCAAACTCAACATGGTCGAAGGTGAGTACGGGTTCGGCGTCCTTGGCATGCGGACGCAGCGACGGTGCATGCGGGGAACCGGTGGGCGTCTGGGCTTCGATGGCCGCGTGTGCGGGGTCGACGATGCCCGAAATCAGGCGCTCGGCCTCATCGACATCCAAGCAAGGGGTACCGCTTACCAGGCCATCGGCCTCGAGGCTATTGAAGATGCGCGTGACGCGAGGGCAGTCGACGCCGATGGCACGGAGCTCGTCGGTATGCGCGAAGACCTCGTGTGGCTCGCCCTGCAGCGCGATTTCGCCATGGTTGAGCACGAGCACGCGGTTGCAGTACTCCGAGAGCAGGGCGACCTTTTGCTCAACGACGACGATGGTGATGCCGAGTGCACGGTTGGCCTCACGCAGGGTCTCGAAAACCAGCGTGGAGCTGGCGGGGTCGAGTGCCGCGGTGGGCTCGTCGAGAACCAAGACGCGCGGACGCATGGCGAGAATGGCGGCGATGGCCACTTTTTGCTTCTGTCCGCCCGAGAGGGTGGCGATCTCGCGGTCGCGCAGGTCGCTGATGCCGACGGTCTCGAGCGTTTCGCTCACGCGCTGCTCGATCTGGTCGTGGGGAACGCCAAAGTTCTCGAGGCCAAAGAGCATCTCGTCCTCGACGACCGAAGCGACCATCTGCGTGTCGATATCCTGCAGCACACTGCCGACGATTTGCGACACGTCGGTGAGCGAGACTTCGCAGGTGTCGTGGCCGTCGACCATGACGGACCCAAAGAACGTGCCGGTGTAGTGGTGGGGCACGGCACCCGACAGGCAGGCGGCAAGCGTGGACTTGCCGGCGCCCGAGGGCCCGATGATGCCGATGAAATCTCCCTTGTTCACGCTGAGCGAGATGTGGCTGAGCGCCTGCTCGGTCTGCGTGCCATAGGAGAACGAGACATCGTCGACGTTGATGATCGTTTCCATGGATACCTTTCATAGTCATTGGGGACAGTCTTTGGTGGTGAAGCACGGAGACGGCTTTACGAGGGGCCCCGGGTTGGCGCGAAAGAGGAGCGAAGCGTACTTGGGCACGCGAGCGACGAATAAACGCCAAGATGGGGTGGCTCGTAAAGCCGAGCGGGTTAGTTGAGCTTCAGGGCCTTCTGGATGGGCAAGTAGAGGGCGCCGACCAGAATGGCGTTAAAGACGGCGGTCATGGCAACGACGGGCAGCATGGCGGCGGCGAGCTCGCCTACCACGCCGAGCATGGCCATCTTGATGACCATGAAGATGACGCCGGAGACAAAGGTGGTCAGGAAGGTTGCGATAATGGCGATGGCGGGCTTGACTTGACCGTTCTTGCCGGCGGCGTTGACGATGCCGGCCATGAGCATGGCGGCGATGCCCTCGGCGGCAAAATCAACGAACGGCGAAGTGGTGGTGATCTGGATCACGGCAGCCGAGATAAGGCCAATGACGAGTGCCTGGCCGATGTTGGGGCGAACGACCAGGATGGTGAGGCAGAAGGCCGAGATGATGAACTCGGGGCTGATCATGCCGCCCGAGATGCCTGAGATGGCCTTGCCGACGGTGAAGTTGAGGATGAAGCCGGCGGCGAGCAGGATGGCAAGCAGGACGAGGGCGCGGACATCGAGTTTGCCACGGTCGGCGGTCTGGACGGTGCGGGGCTGGGCGGCGGTGGTGTTCTGAGACATGGTGAAAATCCTTTCGGAATGGGAGTGCAAGAGAAAAGCGGAGGCGCGTGATGCGAATGCGATCGGGCTCGAGATAGAAAAAGGCCCCCGGTCGAAACCGGAGGCCTTCCAATCACCTAGAGCGCAAAAACAGGCGTGAGGGACTCACTGTCGACCGATCGTATTCGCATCACGCCACCACCAGTTGTTGAGAGACTTCATCGTGTTCTTCATGTTGGTGGCTCCTTTCGTGATGCCGTGGCGCGGTCGCACCTAGTTGCTGTTGCGCTGCACTATAGCACAGCAAAGTGCGTGCGGGGAAATCTTTTTTGAAAAGATTTCAGGCGGGTTTCCCGTCGGTCAAAAGAGCGGGCTAAGCGGGCGAGGCTGCCATTGCTGCCTTGTCCGCTCAGCTAAGACGTTACTCCTTATTGCGACGGTAGAGGAAGTAACCGCCCGCGGAGATGACGGCAACGCCAGCGATGGCGAATGCAGCCACCGCGCGGCCATCAAAACGATCGCCGGAGGTGGGCAGGCCGACCTAGGTGTTCGTCGTGATGGTGGT
>CAJKZO010000198.1:0-2387 GCA_905204365.1 uncultured Collinsella sp. | reverse complement strand
GGGCAAGTTCACCTTTACCGTGACCGCCGACGAGGCTGGTGCTCCGAAGCCCGAGCGCACGACCACAACCAACGACGCGGCTGGCAACGTGGACTTTGGCAAGATCCACTTTACGCTCGAGGACCTCAACCGCGCTCTGGGCGTGACGGACGATGCGACCGATAAGGCCGAGGCGGACGAAGCTGACGAGGCTGAGGCCGACGAGGCAGAGGCTGAAGAGGCCGACGCCGGCGCTGATGCCAGCGCTGACGAGCCCGGCGACGAGTCCGAGCCCGCAGCCCCCACCGCTCCGCGCTCGCATACCTTTACCTACACGGTGACCGAGTCCGGCAGCGCCCCTGGCGTGACCAACGACGCCAACGCCACGCGCAAGGTTTCCTACACCGTGACTGACGACGGTGCCGGACATCTGAGCGTCATGCACGAAGGCGATGACGGTGCGGCCTTCATATTCACCAACACCTACAGCGTGACGCCCACCGATTCTTCCGTGACCGATCAGGTCAAGACGGTCAAGCGTCTGACCGGACGCGATCTTGCAGCGGGCGAGTTCACGTTTGAGCTGCTCGAGGACGGCGTGGTTGTCGCTAGCGGCACCAACGACGCCAACGGCACCGTCGCGCTGAGCCCGATCCGCTACGAGGCGCCCGGCACGCACACGTACATGCTGCGTGAGGCTTGCCCCAACGCGCTCGGCCTGTACAAGGGCGTCACCTATGACGGCACGACCTACACCGTCGTGACCACCGTCTCCGACAACGGCGACGGCACGCTGACCGCGACGCACAAGCTCGAGGGAACCACTGAGTCGGCTGGCTTTACCAACAAGTATCATGCCATGCCCACGCAGGTCTCCATCGGTGCCATCAAGGTGCTCGAGGGACGCGAGCTCAAGAAGGACGAGTTTAGCTTTAAGCTCGTTGGCGAGGACGTCGAGTCCACCGTCACCAACGATGCCGACGGCAAGATTAACTTCGACAAGTTCGAGTACGACGAGCCCGGAACGTACGTCTACACCATCAGCGAGGTCAAGGGCGACGAGACCGGTATGACCTATGACAAGTCCGTCTTTACCGCGACCGTCAACGTGGTCGACGACGGCGAGGGCAATCTCAAGGCGAGCGTCGCCTATGCCAAGGGCGACAAGAGCGTCGAGGGCATCGTGTTCAACAACACGTACAAGAAGCCCGAAACGCCCGTGCCGACGCCCGATCCCGGCACGCCCAAGACCGTGACGAACATCGTCAAGACGGTCAAGGGTTTCCTGCCCACTACGGGTGACCAGCAGGTCGCCGCACTGCTCATAGCGTTTGTTATCGCCATGGCCGGCGTCGGAGCCTTGGTCTGGGGTATCCACAAGCGCTAGGCACGCTGGCAGCGCCCGGGGCCAAAAGGCCCCGGGCGGTCGGCAGGGCTAAATCCCGACCTACTCCTACCCCCAGCCGCCACGGAGGCATCTCCCTCCTCCGTGGCGGCATTTTTGTGCGTGGCGGACACCGTCAAATGATCCCCCGGGGACTGAGGGAAACGGGTCATTTTGGTCCCACGAGGCTGGCGGAGGCACTCGTCCAGGGCCGCCCGAACAAAACTATGCCGGTTTACGGGGCTGAGTTACGAGTCCCCAACCATGCCGATATTCGTGAAAATAAAACCGCAGGTAGACGAGCCGTCATTTTGCAGAAAACGCGGGTATGGATGGGGGTCCTGAGTTTGGCCCCGTAAACCGGCATAGTTTTGAAATGGCCTTAAATCGGTAGCAGCCATTTTGCTATGCCGGAACGGTCGGTCTTCGGGCAACTACCCTCGCAGGTAGGCGATAGCGATCTGCGTGCGGTTGCGCAGGCCCATCTTTGCCAGGATTGAGCTGATGTGGTTGCGCACGGTGCCTTCGCCCATGTAGGCGGTGGCGGCGATCTCTTTGTTGTCGAGGCCGCGGGCGATGAGCTCGGCGACTTCGAACTCGCGGTCGGTCAGACCGGCAAAGGCCGCGGGTCGGCGGGTCGCGCCGGCCTCGACGTCCGCCCCATCAAAGTTGATATCCTCGATCGCCTTTCCCTCGAGCACACGTTTGCCATCCATGACCTGCGCTAACGCTGGCGGAATGGTGGCGACATCGGTTTTAATCAGATAGCCGCGGGCACCCAGCTTGAGCGCCGACACAATGTACTCGTCATCCGAGAACGTCGTCAGAAACACCACGTGTGCCGCAGGGTCGCGCTCAAGGATCTCGCGTGCCGCCGAAAGTCCGTCGCGCCCCGGCATCTGAATGTCGAGCAGTGCGATATCGGGTGCGTGTTCGGCATAGAGAGCCACTGCGTCGTTGCCGTTGGCACCGGTGCCCACCACCTCGATCTGCGGCTGGGCGCCCAGGATAATCTTGAGCGAAT
>CAJKZO010000197.1:0-2453 GCA_905204365.1 uncultured Collinsella sp. | reverse complement strand
GCTTTCGGATGCCTGTATCTCCCTTGAGGATTGCGCGAACGAGCTTCGTGCCTATCGCGATGGCGTCGCCTTCGATCCGCGTGAGCTCGCTCGCATGCGTGAGCGGTATACCGACCTCAAGGGTCTGTTGCGTCAGTGGGGTCCCACTATGGACGATGTTTTTGCCACGCGCGATCGCTCGCAAGAGCTGCTGTCCCTGGTTGATGATGGCGATGAACAGATCAAAAAGGCGCGTGAAGCGCTTGGCGCGGCGGAGCGCGAACTGTTTGCTGCCGCCAAGTCGCTTAAGCGCGCCCGTAATACGGCGGCCCCGCGCTTCTGCCACGAGGTCGGCCGCCAGATGGCTCGCCTGGAGATGGGCGGAGCCGAGCTCGTCTGGGAGTCGCGCGATCTTCCCCGTGCTGAGTGGACGCTCGTTGGTCCTTCGAGCTACGAGCTGCTATACCGCAGTGGTGCCGGATTGACGCCACGCCCCCTGCGCCGCATTGCGTCGGGCGGCGAGCTGAGCCGCGTTATGCTGGCGAGCAAGGTTGTCCTCGGTAACGCGGACGGCGTGGATACACTGGTGTTCGACGAGGTCGATGCCGGTGTCGGCGGCTCTACCGCACGTGCCCTTGCGAGCGTGCTGGCAGATCTCGCCGCTACGCATCAGGTGATTGTCGTAACCCACCTGGCACAGGTCGCCGTCATGGCTGACAAGCATTATGTCGTCAGCAAGGAACCGGGCGATGTTCCCCAGACGCATTTGGACGAGGTAACCGGCGAAGCGCGTACCGCCGAGATCGCCCGCATGTTGAGCGGCGATCAGTCCGAGGCAAGCTTGGCCCACGCAAAGCAGATGCTCGAAGAAGCTCGAGGTTAGGTCGTATCAGCGGTGTTGGTGGGACAAAATAGACTGAAATTTTTGTCCCACTACGCGTTTTACTCAACGACCTTGTCCGGCTGGATGAGCTCCTCGTAGTAGCTGATATGCTCGCGAGCGTCTTCAATCTCGGGCAGCAGGAAGTTGTAGATGACTTCGATGATCATCGTGGCACTGATCTTAGAGAACGCAAAGTCGCCCGTCGTCAGCAGCGCTTCGTGGTTGACGGTATTAAAGGTGTAGTCTGCCAGACGCGCGAGCGGGGATTTGCTGTCGCTGCTGATGACGACTACAGTTGCGCCGCAGTTGCGAGCCGCTTTTGCCATGCGATTCAGTCGGCGCGATTTGCCGGAGTTTGAGATTAGCACGATGACGTCACCCGGGCGCAACGTGAGCGCAAAGCCGATTGATGTCTCGCTAATGGTGCTCGCCATGCAGCGGAGGCCCAGCTGCGAAAACTTAAACGTCGCATCGAGCGCGACCGCGTTCGTATTGCCCACAGCTGCAAACTCAATAACCCCTGCATGCTTAAGGGCATGCACAACAGCCGCCAGCGTATCGTGGTCGATTCCGTCGATGGTCGCATTAAGCTCGCTCACCTTGGCAGCCAGGATGTTCTTGAGGCTCTGCTCCATATTGTCGAGCGAGACCTCGTCAGTCAGGCCCTCGTTGCGCTGGCTTTCCAAATCCCTCGCCAGCGAAAACTGAAAGCTGCGGAAGCTACCAATGCCAAGCTTGCGGCAGAAGCGCGAAACGGTCGCCTCGGATGTGGCGGCGGCGCGCGAGAGCTGCGCCGCCGTGAGGCGTGGCGCCTCGGACTGGTGCTCTAATATATAGTCGACAATGCGCTGCTCGGACTCGCTGTAACCCTGATGGGTACTAATGAGGGAAAGTGCGCTCTTGCTACTATCGGTCATGGATGGCTCCTGGTTGGCATGAAAATCTAACTTGATTTGCAATGCCATTGTATACGGGCATTTTCAATTACAAGATACACCTTGCCGTTTCAAGTGTTGATGGTAAACTTTCACCTACCGTTTACGGTTATGAAAGAACCTTTCACCGGAGATTTGCACCTTGGCTCTTCTCACGCGGACGGTAGGTTGGTATCTTTCAGTTGTGGAAAAACGCGCATCGAAGCGCGTGTAGGGGAGCGCCCGCGGGCGCTGTACTCAAGAAGGAGGGACACATGGCTAAGTTTGACATCATCGCCGCGACCGGTTGCCCGACCGGCATTGCGCACACCTTCATGGCGAAGGAGGCGCTGGAGAAGGCAGCTGCCGAGCGCGGTCTGACCATCAAGGTCGAGACTCATGGCCAGGTCGGTGTCGAGAACGAGCTCACCAAGAGTGAGATCGCTGGTGCCAAGGCCGTCGTCGTCGCAGCCGACAAGGATGTCCAGGCTGAGCGTTTCGCCGGCAAGCCCATGGTTTCCGTTGGTGTTTCCAAGGCCCTGTCCGTTGAGGCCGCCGGTAAGCTGATTGACCGCGCGCTCGCCGCCAAGGGCGACGACACGGTTGCAGCTGCTGCCGATATCGAGGATGAGGTCGAGGAGAAGGAGTCCATCGGCCACATCATCTACAAGCACCTC
>CAJKZO010000196.1:0-2485 GCA_905204365.1 uncultured Collinsella sp. | reverse complement strand
GCGACCAAAAGGTCAGCGCCCGCTTGTTTCACGTCACCTTACCGCACCCGGAGCCCGCTCGCTCGCATATGCTCAACCTGCACTGCGTTAACTGACCTGCCAATAAGGGACAGGTTTATTTTGGCAGGTTTTATCTGGGAAAATGTCAAATGGCCCCACACGCCCAACCACCGCAGCTCCATATGAGGCAAATGAATCAGTGGCGTTTGCCCCAAATCTTGAGTATTTGTTCGACAGAACGGCCCCTGCCGGCTCCTGCTAGACTGGTAGACTCCCAACCGTCCATCCAGGAGCCTCAATGTCGCGCAAGTCCGCCTACAAGCAAGTACTTTCCATCGGCACCGCCGTGGTGCTGGGGTTTGCGCTGTTCACAGGGTCGCTCGACGGAGCGCCCAAGCTGTTGTCGCCGCAAAGCGATGAGCAGGCGGCAGCCCTGGCCGAAAAACAAAACGAGAGTCCCAGCCGCACCGACGACGAGGCAGACCTGGTTGCCCGACTCGAATCGGGAACAGCGAGCTCCTCGGACTCTCAAAATAGCCAAGACTCTGGCGATGGTTCCGATTCCGCCGCACCCGACACCGGTGACGACGTTTCCGCGGACAGCGCCGCCACCCCCATCGACGAGGTCGAAAACCCCGATCTCGACCGCGCCCGCGGCGTATATCTCAGCAGTATTCCCGACTACGCGGGTAACCCCTATGTTGCCCTGCGCGCCGATAGCACACACCCGCTCGGCACACCGTCATTCACACTCGATGAATACGAGCGTGCTACAGAAGAGGGCTGCTTTAAGAAGTTCTCCAAGCTCGACAGCCTGGGCCGCACCCGCAAAGCGCTCGCCTGCGTGGGCCCCGAATCGCTCGGTCAAGGCAAGCGCGGCGATATCTCGCGCATCCACCCCGCCGGATGGCACCAGCAGCGCTACGACTTTATTCCGGGCCAGAGCCTCTACAACCGCTGCCACCTTATCGCCTGGTCGCTCTGCGGCGAAAACGCCAACCGCAAAAATCTCCTCACCGGTACGCGCTATCTCAACGAGACGGGCATGCTGCCGTTTGAAGAACAGATTCTCAACTATATTCACGATACGGGTAACCATGTGCTCTATCGCGTCACGCCCATGTACAACGAAGAGGAACTTGTCTGCCGTGGCGTGCGCCTTGAGGCGCAATCGGTCGAGGACCACGGCAAGACGCTGTGCTTCCACGTATATTGCTACAACCTGCAGCCGCATGTTCAGATCGACTACGCCACCGGCCGCAACCAGGCCTTGGGGGACTAGAGTCGCCGCATCATCCCAAAAACCAAAATGATCCGTTTTCCTCCGTCGCATACGGATCAAAATGGACCGCCCCGGATTGCCCAAGGCGGCCCATTGGTTGACATGGATATTGTGGCTAAGCCTGCTCGTTACTTGGCGCGGCCCTCCTCATAGCGCTCGACTAGCTTGGCCTGAACGTCATAGGGAACCTGCTCGTAGCCGGCGGGCTTCATGGTAAAGTCGCCCGTGCCACGCGTGATAGAGCGCAGACGCGTCGAATAATCCGTCAGCTCGGCGAGAGGTGCCTGCGCGATAACCACGGTGTCTCCGCGCTCATCGGTCTCCATGCCCGTCACGCGACCGCGCGAGGCCGAGATGTCACCCATCACGGCACCAGCGTAGCTCTCGGGGATAGTCACCGTGACTTCCTCGATGGGCTCCAGCACCACCGGATCGGCATCGGCGCATGCCTTGCGCAGGCCGATGCGAGCCGCCGCGCGGAACGCCATCTCGTTGGAGTCGACGCTGTGATACGAGCCGTCGTACACAGCCACGCGAATGCCCGTGAGCGGGTAGCCGGCAATGATGCCGTCCTTCATGGTCTCCTGGACACCCTTGTCCACGGCGGGGATCAGCGAGCGCGGAATGCGGCCGCCCACGACCTCATCCACAAACTCGTAGCCGTCGCTCGTACCGTCGGGCCCAATGAGCGGCTCAACGCGCAGCCAGCAGTCGCCATACTGGCCGGCACCGCCAGTCTGCTTCTTGTGGCGGCCCTGTGCGCTCGCCGTGCGGCGGATGGTCTCGCGATACGGAATGCGGATCGGCACGCTTTTGGCCACGACCTTAGTACGGTCCTCCAGACGGTTGAGCAGCACCGAAACCTGCGCCTCGCCCACCGCCGAAATGATGGTCTGGCCGGTCTCCTCATCACGATCGATACTCATGGTCGGGTCGGCCTTGCACGCCTTCTCAATAAACGTGTAGAGCTTCTCCTCGTCACCGCGGTTCTCGGCCTCGATGGCAATGCGGTACTGCGAGTTGGGGAACTTAAACGCCGCCGCCTCGACCTTGCCGGTAATGGAGAGCGTGTCACCCGTCTCTGCCGCCAGCTTGGGCGCCACGATAATGTCGCCGGCATAGGCGTGACCGACCTCGGTCATGTCGCGGCCGCACATCACATACAGGTGAGCCAGACGATCGCTCTTGCGGGTGCGCGCGTTG
>CAJKZO010000195.1:0-2562 GCA_905204365.1 uncultured Collinsella sp. | reverse complement strand
CCATCGAAAGGAAAGCATGTTCGGATACATCTATAAGAAAGATGTCGCCATTATCGCGGTTGTCCTGTGCCTTTGTCTGGGCGTGGGCAGTTTCTTCGATTATCAGATCTCGAGCGCGCTGTTCAATATCGGCAGTATGTACGGTCGCCTTATCGAGGCCGCCGGCGAGCTGCCGTTCGAGCTGACGGCAAGCGTCGCGGGCGTTATGCTCGTACGCGCGGTGCGTCCCGACTCCAGGGGGAGCAAATGGCTCGCCGTGCTCGGCATCCTCGTCAACGTTGGCCTGGCCGGCTACGAGATTGTTTCGTCCCTGCGGGTTGGCGGTAAACTCATTGCCGTTCAGCTGGTGCTGACGTTTGTACTGGTCATCGCCGCCAACCTTATCATCTATCGCCTCACGCGCACGACCGAGCCTGACGAGCTTACGCGCTGGGCGTTGATGGTGCTTGCCGTGTGGGTCGCTCAGGCCATTATCCTCAACGTGATCGTCAAGCCGTTGTGGTCGCGCCCGCGCATGCGCGTGATCGAGGTCACACCGGGGCTCAATTTTCAGCCGTGGTGGGTGATCGGCAATCCCGACAAGTGGACCTATATCGCCGCCGGCGTGATCAAGGACGGCTTTAAGTCATTTGCGAGCGGACACACCGCGCATGCGGCGATCGGCCTTATGCTCGCCGGGCTTCCCGCGGCGGCCTTTACGGAAAAGCCTTCGCGTCGCCGTGTGATCTTTTGGGCGGCGGCTGTGGTCGCGGCGCTCGTCGCCTGTGGCCGCATCGTGATCGGAGCGCACTTTTTGAGTGACGTGAGCTGCGGCTTTGCCCTGGTGTTGGCGCTTGAGTGCCTTGCCGCGCGCATTGCCTATCCCAACGGCGTACAATAGCTCCGTTTGAATCATCTGGCCGATACCCGGTAAGAGAGGATTGCCATGCTCGCGTTTAACAACGATTATTCCCACGGTGCACATCCGGCAGTGCTGCAGGCGCTCGTCGATACCAACATGGAGCCGCAGCCCGGCTACGGTACCGATGCGCACACCGAGCGTGCCAAGCAGCTTATTCGCGAGGCCTGTCAGGCGCCTGACGCCGACGTGTTTTTCCTGGTGGGCGGCACGCAGGCTAACGCCACGGTGATCGACATGCTGCTCGCGCCGTACGAGGGCGTCGTTGCTGCCGAGACCGGCCACGTCGCCTGCCACGAGGCGGGCGCCATTGAGTTTGGCGGCCACAAGGTGCTCACCATCCCCGGCTACGAGGGCAAGATGCACGCCGAGGACCTCGAGAACTATATCCAGGTGTTCTACGAAAACGAGAGCTACGAGCATACGGTGTTCCCGGGCGCCGTGTACGTGAGCCTATCGACCGAGTACGGCACGCTGTACTCTAAGGCCGAGCTCGCGGCGATTCATGCGGTATGCCAGAAGCGCGAGATTCCGCTGTTTGTGGACGGTGCTCGCCTGGCCTATGCGCTGGCGGCCGATGAGTGCGACATTACCCTGCCCGGGCTGGCGCAGCTGTGCGACGTGTTCTACATCGGCGGCACCAAGTGCGGCGCGCTCTGCGGCGAGGCTGTGGTGTTCTGCGGCATGCACGCTCCGGCACATCCCATTCCGCGCATTAAGCAGCACGGCGCGCTGTTGGCCAAGGGCCGCCTGACGGGCGTGCAGTTTGAGGCACTCTTTACCGATGGCTTGTATTTTGAGATTGGTCGACAGGCGATCGAGACGGCTCAGGCGCTGCGTCGTGTGCTGCACGAGCGCGGCTACCAGTTCTTCTTGGAGACGCCGACCAACCAGCAGTTCGTGATTCTGCCCAACGAGGACATAGCGCGCATTCGCGAGCATGCGGCGATCGAGTACTGGGAAAAGTACGACGAGACCCACACGGTGGTGCGTTTTTGCACCAGCTGGGCCACGATGCAGGAGGATATCGACGCGTTGGCGGCTGTCCTGTAGCCTGATGTAATGACGAAGGGCCGCCTTGCGCTGGGTTTGGCGCAGGGCGGTCTTTGCTTTTTGGGGAGAAGGGTTGTATGACCGAGATGTCCGAGCCGACGATTCGCCTGGCGACGCCCGATGACGCGTCGGCGTTGCTTGCCATTTACGAGCCGTATGTGCGCGAGACGGCGATAACCTGCGAATACGAGGTGCCGAGCGTTGAGGAGTTCGCCGGACGCATCGAGCGTACGCTCAAGCGCTATCCGTACCTGGTGATGGAGCTGGACGGGCGTCCGGTAGGCTATGCCTATGTGAGTCCGCTCAACAGCCGCGAGGCATACGACTGGTCGGTCGAGACGTCGATCTACCTGGCACGCGATGTGCGCCATGGCGGGCTGGGTCGCAAGCTGCATGACGCGCTCAAGCAATGTCTGATCGCGATGGGCATCACCAACATGTGCGCGCTCATCGCCGTGCCACATGACAAGGACGATGAGTATCTGACGCACAACAGCCAGGATTTCCATGCCCATATGGGATATCGCCTGGTGGGTGCCTTCGACCGCTGCGCCCAAAAGTTCGGCCGCTGGTACGACATGTGCTGGATGGAGTTGGTCCTAGCCGAGCGC
>CAJKZO010000194.1:0-2674 GCA_905204365.1 uncultured Collinsella sp. | reverse complement strand
CGTCGCGTACTGTCGTGCGGCCGTTGAGGCCTTCTTCAATTACATGCCAGCCCTCGCCTAAGTCACGTTGGGCCGCACCACACCAGCGCACATCCTGCGCATAGCGCACCGCGGTGCCGTCGCGCATGCCCGCCGGATCGTAACCATAGGTGTTGCTGTCGCCAAAGCATAGAACGTTTTTCATCGTAAGTCCCTCGCTCAGTAAAAAGCCGACGGGAGCAGCCCTCCCGCCGGCTCGACCTATCTGTCAGCACGTACCGATTACAGGTACTTGTGCCAATCGTCCTCGTCCTCATCATCCTCGGTAGCAGCCTGGGCCTGCTCGGCGGCGCGAGCTGCCGCAGCGTGAGCGGCAACCTGGGCATAGGACTCCTCGTTGCGCTCGGGGAAGTTTGCCAGCACGTGCTCGAACTTGGCAAAATCCTCATCCCAGCGCGTAGAAGGCACGGCAAAGAAGACTTGTTTGACCTTAAAGTCGCCCGACGCGAGCTCCTTGCGGAAGAGCTCGGCCACGGCCTCTGCGTCAAAGCCGTTGTTGTCGCAGCCCCAAGCGCCCAGCACGAGCTTCTCGCGACCTAGCTCGTCGCAGATGGCAAGCACAAAGCGAATGCGGTCGCGCAGGGCATCCAGCAGAGCATCGTCACCCACGCGATACTCCTGGCGAGCGCGCTTGACGTTGGGCGCGGCGGCAACGATTACGTCGGCGTATGCATGCACGTGGTTGCGGTCGAAACGCACCGCAGGCACCACCAGCGCACGGTTTCGGTAAAGCTCGCAGTTGATGTTGCGGCGACGGTTCTCGCCGTACCATTTGCGCTGCTTATCGAGAACGTTGTACAGATATGAATCGGCGCACAGCGTGGCCTCCTGGCCCAGATAACCCTGAATATAGCCACCGCCCGGGTTGGTAAACGAGGCAAAGGCGAGCACGGCCATGTCGCAGAACTGCGCATAGCCACGACCGTTGTCCAGGATGGCCTGCGTGGCGGAGGCATCGAGCACGGTGACCTCGGGCAGAACCGGAGCGGGCTCCTCAGCAGGTGCGGACTCAGCTTCAGCGATTTCCTCGGCAGGCTCCTCGACGGGCTCAGGCGCTGCCTCGGTCTCGGGCGCTGCCTCGGTCTCGGGCGCTGCCTCGGTCTCGGGCGCCGCCTCGGTCTCGGGCGCCGCCTCGGTCTCGGCAGCCTCCGCGCCCTCGACGTCCTCGGCAACCTGTTCTTCGGTGGCCGCAGCACTCTGGACCTTGGCCTTCATCGCCGCGACAAAGCCGGCAGGCATACCGTCAAACTCGCGAACACCGGCAAGCGAATGCTCGATATCCTTGGCGCACGCTTCGGACACAGTTGCCACGTGACGCTCGGCGGCCTTGGCACGGGCCTCGCGCTTGGGATTGGGCTGACCCGCTCGGTTGGACCTGCGGTTACGGTTCCTGTTGTCGACGTCTGCCATACGTGGCCACCTTTCCTGTCGCTGCCGCTATCGGCTTTTCCCATCCATGATACCCCGCCGCGTACAAAAAAGACGGCCCCGAAGGACCGCCTTTCGCATCGATTTGCACGCACGGCAAGCACCGCCGCAATTCGCCACTAGTCGCGACGGCCAAGGATGTTCAGGATGCGCAAGAACACGTTGATAATGTCCACGAACAGATTGGACGCCATAAGCACGGCGTTGGGCAGCGTAGGCGGCACCGTCGTGGCAACATAGGTGTCGTAGCCAATAAAGCCGGCGAACACCACGATCACGATCAGGTCGGTGATGGTCTGCGAGACGCCCATGAACATCAGCACGATCTCAACCAGAATAGTGGCGAGCAGAATGCCAAAACCGATGCCATATACGCGCTGGAAAAACTTGGGGAACGTCACGCCCAAGGCGCCAAAGACAAAGGTGATGGCGGCCGTGGCGATAAAGGCAGTGTTGATGGTGGGCAGGTCGTAGTTGGCAAGGCCAAACGACGCGGTCAGGCCAAAGGTACTCGCAAAGATTACGTAGCCCACAAGGGACAGGCCCACGGACTGCTTGCTGGCGGCGGCCGACATCATGACCATGCCGACGATGGTCAAAATAAACGAGCCAAAGACCAGCGGCAAGGCGGCGCCGCTCATCATCATGCGCGCAAACGACATGGTGCTCGTAAAGTAGGCGCCGGCGCCCATGGCGCAAAAGCCCAAGAAGATCAGGGCAGACATGGCGAGATTGTACGCGCGCGGCGACATCTCCTTGGCGCGGCTTGCGCCGCTCTCGACGGGGCCGTTCTGATAGCCCTGGATATCGTTCATAGGTTCGTCCTTTCAAAAAGCGCCACAAATAACGGCGCAGTAGCTGACAAGATTCCTGTCATTGTACCCGAACGCCGTGCGTCCTTACCTACGGCGCTCGCCCTCAAGCGTACGATCAAACGCCCAGACCCACCAACGCATCACGTGGGCCCGCGCGCCGTCCGGCCGTCCGCACGCCTGGTCCTCCAGATACAACTCGGTCGCATGCCCGCCAAAACGAACCTTATACGTTGCCGTACGAACACCGTGAACCGTTAAGCCAAAGCCCGTGGACGAGACAATCTCGTCAATCGTAAAGCAACGACCGTCGACCCAGCAGACAGTGACCGGCACGACCTGTCCGCCCGCGAGGATGCGAGCCACGACGTCCACATACTGCTTGTGCACGCGCC
>CAJKZO010000193.1:0-2686 GCA_905204365.1 uncultured Collinsella sp. | reverse complement strand
TACACCGTCGTTTTGAACTCCACCACCACCGACCAGCGCGTTACCGATACCGCAACCCTTGCCAATTGGTACTACGGTCACTAGGTGACGGTCGCGATCGCCAACACGCAGGAAAAGACCGCCAACGGCAACCCGCTTATGGCGCGCATTGGCCAAACCGACTGGACGGATAAGACGATCGACGCCACACTCGCCGATCCTACGGCGCAAGCGACCGTGTTTTCCCTTGCCGGCGAGGTGACCGAAAAGGTTAGCCACGACGATCTTTCGGGCACGGTGCATGTGGGCGACAAGGTGGGCAGCGTTACGCTCAAGCAGGACGGCACCAAGATCGCCGTCATGGACCTGGTTGCCGACGAGGAAGGGGCAGGGCCGAATCCCATTGAGTGGCTCCTTGTGAAGCTCGACCGCCTGGGCCGCCGCATCGACAACCGCCCACTCACGGCAGAAAGCGAGACCGTAGCCAAGGCACCCGAGGTGTAGGGCCGGAGCGATATCACATCGAACCAAATGAGGCGTCCAACGAGGCGCCTCATTTTTTTGAGGGTTCGAATCCCCAGCGCCCTTTCTCGATAATAAAAAAGGGCCCCCGATGGGACCCTTCTTTAAAGTTAAACTGGCGGAGAGCTGGGGATTCGAACCCCAGATGCCCTTTTGGGGCATACTCGCTTAGCAGGCGAGCACCTTCGGCCTCTCGGTCAGCTCTCCGTAACAGCCGTTCTATAGTAACCAAACAGCCAAGGATGGGCAAGAGGAAATTTTCTAATTGCCTAGCATCCTTTCCTCCTTGGAGGCTTCGCCTACCCCAGCGAGCGGTTGAGGGAGCCGAGCTCGTCGTTGCCCATGGTGCGCCACATTTGGAAGATGCAACCGCGTGCCAGGAAAAAGAAGCCGTTGTCGACCAGTTGAACAGCGGCATCTGCAAGCTGATTCGTCACGGCGGACACTGGCGGCAGCTCGAGTCCAGCCTTGCGGATGGTCTCGACCGCCTCCTCGAACGTCGGAGGCTCGCTGACGCCCATCTCATTCATAAGGCCCTGCATTTCTTCCAGCGCACTACTGCCCGATTCCTCACCGCGCGGCACCAGACGGTAACAAGCCAGCGCTAGGTCGAGCTGATCGCAATTCCAATAGGCAAACGCCAAGCGATAGAACAGGTAGCCGATTGCAGAACGATCGCTGGCAATACGTAGGCCGTGGCGCGCCACCTCGATAATCTCGTCAAAGCGCTCCAGACGCGCAAGCACGTTGATGAGCGCAAAGTGCGATTGCATGGACGAGCGCGCCAGATCGTAAAGATGGCGCACCTCGGGCAGTGCTCGTTCAAAGTCCTCTTGCTCGGCGTAAAAGCTGCAGATCTCGTGCTGGGCAAAGTACAGTGCATCGGGCGCACGAAGGATTCGCACAGAGCGGTCTTCTTCCAACACCGGTAGCACCATGCGCACCAGCTGGTTATCGCAAAACTGCGTTTGAACCGGACCTGTCGCCAAAAGCTCGGCGACGGCGCACTTAGCCTCCAACTCCTCAACAAGACGGGAAAAGCCTTCAAAAGCACCTGTACGGTCGACTTTTGCCTGCTCGCGCAATTCAACAACACGGGCCACGTATGGGTCGTCGTCCTCTTCCATGACCTCCAACTCGTCAGCCGTATCGGCAAGCAGCAAATCGCGCAGCGCCGGTGGAAGCGTGCGATGGTCATCACGCGGACGAACATGAACCTCCGCAGGTTCAATCGTCTCCGGAGCAGTTGACTCATACGCCTCAAGTACACGCTTGCACGGCATATCGTCCATGTCCATGCTCTCAAGATCCTTGGCGACAGGCACGCAATCGGCCAGATAGGCCGCGCGCCCAAAGAAATACGTTGCGACAACGCGCTCGCCCTGCTCACTGTCGGGAGCAGCAATCTGCACATAGCAGCGCGTGATGCAGGTGCCCGCGGCAAAACACGCTGCCGCAAGCGTGAGTGCCACGCGCGCATCGTGTTCCGCGGCCCAGACCGCGCGCGTGTCCTCGTCCAGCTCGCGCCAGGCGTCATCTTGAGCGTCGTATTCACGTTGCGGCATGGCATCCACGACAGACTGCCCAAACCGAACGAGCATAATCCCCTCGGCAACGTTTGCCCGATAGGTATAGTCGAGCCGTGTGACAACGTTAAGTGCCTCGACGATACGCGCGAAGCGGGTACGCACATCCCACTCACCGCCCGGCTGGCAAGCCACCGTACCCGGTTTGCCCCACGGGTTATCGCTCGAGGCCGTATCGAGCAGTCGGGGAACATCGTTGGTCGTCTTGGCGATATGCCACGAATCAAAGAGCGCGCAGCCCTCAAGGCTCGGCGAGGATGCCGCAGGGACCAATCCGGCCCCGATGCGCTCAAGGATGCCGGAGAGGCGGTTGAGACGGCACTCGATGGCAAGCAGCATGTCAATCTCGTCCTGGTCCAGCAAGCTACGATCAAAATTGAGATAAAACAGCTTTGACCGGTCGATGCGCGCCAGGCTCATTTCGGACTTGGCGGCAATGGTGCGCAGACGGGGCAAGTCAATTTCGCTCATAAGGGTGGCGGCATAGCGCTCGATACCGCTCGGATTCTCGGCATGGTCAACGCGGTAAAGCAGCGTCTCGATAGCATCGGGGAGCGGTGACGTGTTAAAGCCCAAAAACACCTCGACCGGCTCGGGCA
>CAJKZO010000192.1:0-2779 GCA_905204365.1 uncultured Collinsella sp. | reverse complement strand
GCTCACCATCAAGGGTATCTGCGAAATCTACCGCCGCATGCAGGAGCTGGGATAGAGCGAACGCCGGGTCGCGTGCACCAGCTCACAGCAACCAACCGCCAATCCTATTCCTCAAAACTGAATTTTTTCATTTTTGAGGAATAGGCTCAGGGCGGCCTTTCTCCCAGGTCACGCAAAAGCCCTCCCCGGTGCAAGCCGAGGAGAGCTTCCGTTGTCATCGTTATCTTTGGGCGCGGGCGCCTCGCGTTACAGTCCGCGAATCCGTACGGCCTCAGGCGGAAACTCCTGCTCGCCGGCATCGGTCTTGATGGTCGCGCGGCCCCAGATGTCCAGACCCGCAAACACACCGACCGCAAGCGGCAAGCCGTTGGGCGACACCGCCGCAACTTGGCGACCCAGCAGCGGCACCATGTCGAAGTACTCGCCCAGCACAGGAGCCAGCGGCCCTGCGGCGCCTTGCGGCGTGTTGGCAACAACCGCCCAGGCGTCCACGCGGGCCAGCACGGCGGCGACCAACTCCTCGACCAGCGCTTCGTCAGCTACGTCCACACCAAGCTCGCTCAACGCCGAACGCTCAATATCCACCGTCACGGCACCGAACATGCCCGCAGCACCGGCACCGCCGTTGACGGCGACGCGCGCGAGCGACGTCTCAAACGCAGGCGCACCGCACACGATATCGCTCGGCCACTGGATACCCACCTTACCGGCAAGGCCCAACCCCGGCATCGAAGCCGTGCCCACGAGCGCGTCCATCATGCCCATCGCGGCCACAAACGGCAGGCCGTGGAAGGCATGCATGTTCACATCCGGGCGCACGACCAGCGAAAACGTCAACGACGCCTCGCCCGCGCTCCAAGCGCACCAGCCCGCGGACGCACCCTCGCGGCCCGCGTCACGCGCGGCGTCAAGCTCGGTACCGGCGGCAACAGCATTCATCTCGATCATCTACATACGCCCCAATTCGCCCACGATATGGCCCACGCGGTCCTCGGGCTCCTTGACCTCGACGCCGTTGTAGCGGAAGAACCGCGCCGGGTCGTGCATCAGGTCCTCGAGCGGCACCAGCACAAAGTCGCGTTCGCCGATCAGCGGATGCGGCAGGCGCAGCTTTTTGCCGCCGTGGGTCTCGCCGTCCATCCACAGCAGGTCCAGGTCGATGGTGCGCGGACCGTTGGCCTTGGCCTTTTTGGAGCGGTCGCGCCCCAGCTCGGCCTCGATCTTCATGAGCTCATCGAGCAGCACCAGCGGCGCCAGCTCGGTCTTGATCTCGATGACGGCGTTGGCAAACGCGTCCTGGCGCGTCTCGTAGGCCGGCTCGCTCTCGTAAATCTTGGAGGAGTTGGACACGCAGGTGAGTGGAATCTCGGCGATCATCTCGCGTGCAGCGCGGATGTTGTCGCAGCGATGCCCCAGGTTGGAGCCCACTGCCACAAACGCGCGGCGCGGCTGCGGCTTGGCAACCGCCCAGTAACCGTTCAGGAACTGCGCAAAACCCGCGGCGTCGTGCACGCGCACGATGTTGGCACCGGCCTGGATGGCGCCCAGGCACACGCCAAACGTAGCGGCATCGCGCTCGGCGGCCTCGGTCACGCCCGAGACGGCGCCCACAAAGCGCTTGCGCGACACGGCGCACATGAGCGGATAGCCCAGTGACGCCATCTTGGCAGTCTCGCGCTGGATGACGATGCCCTCGTTAGCCGACTTACCAAAGCCCGGGCCAGGATCAATGCAGATGCGGTCGCGCGACACGCCGGCATGGATGAGCGTGCGGGCCTGGTCGGACAGAAAGCCCATGACGCGGCGCATGATGGGCGCCGAATCGGGCAGGGTGAAGCGGCGGAGCTGCGAGGTGGGCACGTAGGCTTCCTCGCGGCGGGCGCTGCGGCGCATCATGGCGGCCAGGCGGTCATTGGACTCCGATGCGGCCTCGGTGGCTGCGGGCGTGGCCTCGGGCGCGGGCGCGACGGTCTCGGCGGCAGTAGCCTGCTCGGCGGCCGGCGTCTCCTGCTCGTTTGAAGGCTCGGACGTGGGCTCCGGTTCGCCAAACGGCAACGAGGGCTGCACCACGCCGCCCGGAAGCTTGGCCTCCGGCTTAGGCTCGCCCAGCAACTTGCCGCGACGGCGGCGAGCCGGCTTCTCGGCCTCACGCGCGGCCTCGGCAGCCGCCTCGCGCGCCTTCTCGGCAACAAACGCCGCTGCCGAGGTATCAAGCTGCACCGTTGCGTGCGTGCGTGCGGGCGCGGCGACCTCGCCGGCATGCATCACGATGACGCCGCAGGTGCTCGTCTTAACAAACTCGACCATCTTGGGATCGGTGAAGCCGGTCACGTCGTTGACGATCGAGGCGCCGCAGCGCACGGCCGCCTTGGCAACCGCCACATGACGCGTGTCGATCGAGACGATGGCGCCCTCCTTGGCCAGCGCGCGCACTACGGGCAGCACGCGGCGAGCCTCCTCGTCGGGGTTGACCGGAGTAAAACCAGGGCGCGTGGACTCGCCGCCCACGTCGATGATGTCGGCGCCGGCGTCGAGCATCGCCAGGCCGTACTCGATGGCGGCATCCGGGTCGAAGTGTTCCCCGCCATCGCTAAACGAATCGGGCGTCACGTTGAGGACGCCCATGATGCGCGGACGGTCAAAGCTGAGCTCGTACTTTCCGCACCGCCATGTCTTGCTGTCGTTCGCCATGAACATCCTCCTAAAATGCCCACGCCGCCGAGCTTGGGGAGCTGGCGGCGGGGTCGCTTTGCACTCAGTCTTTCTATTGTATCCGCGC
>CAJKZO010000191.1:0-2788 GCA_905204365.1 uncultured Collinsella sp. | reverse complement strand
CGCAGTTTCGCACTCCGTTTGGCGCTGTGACCACAGGAACTACCCTTTCGCTCTCCGTGATTCTGGAGGATGCCGACCCCGCGCAGGCAACGCTTACGCTGCGCACCTGGGTCGATGAGATCGGTGAGTCTCTGTATCCCATGACGCACGAGGGCGACGGCATCTTTACCGCCGAGCTGGAGTGCGCCGAGCCCAGTCTTATCTGGTACAGCTTTATCTGCAATATCGAAGGCCAGCCCGAGGTCCGCTTGGGCGCACCGCAAGGACGCACCGGCGGCGAAGGCGTAACCTACAACTACGCCGAGGTGCCGTCATTCCAGGTCACCGTCTACAAACACCGTGAGAACCGTCCCACCTGGTACGAGCGCGGTATGGTCTACCAGATCTTCCCCGATCGCTATGCCCGCGACGAGCACTGGCGCGAGCGCACACTGGCCGAGGTCGAAAAACCGCGTAAGGGCATTCAGCGCCGCATGGTCGAGGACTGGAACGAACCGCCTGTGTACGAGCGCGCCGAGGACGGCTCCATCAAGACCTGGGACTTCTACGGCGGATCGCTCAAGGGTATCCAGGAAGACCTGCCTCGCATCGCCGAGTTGGGCTTTACAGCCATCTACCTCAACCCCATTTTTGAAGCCGCGAGCAACCACCGCTACGACACCGCCGATTACACCAAGATCGATCCGATTCTGGGCACCGAGCAGGACTTTACCGAGCTGTGCGAGGCGGCCGAGAAGCTGGGCATTTCCATCATTCTGGACGGTGTGTTCAACCACACGGGCGACGATTCGATCTACTTCAACCGCTACGGCAACTACCCCGGCGTGGGCGCGTGGCAGAGCGAGGATTCGCCGTGGCGCGATGCGTTTTATTTCCACGAGGACGGCTCATACGACTGTTGGTGGGGCGTGGGCAATATGCCCGCCATCAATGAGAGCTCCGAACTGGTACGCGAGCGGCTCTTGGGCAAGGACGGCGTGATCCGCAAATGGCTGCGCGCCGGCGCTCACGGCTGGCGCTTGGATGTGGCTGACGAGCTTTCCGATGACTTCCTGGCCGAGATCAAAAAGGCCGTGCTCGCCGAAAAGCCTGACGCACTGTTACTCGGTGAGGTCTGGGAAGACGCCTCCAACAAGATCAGCTATGGCCATCTGCGCCGCTACCTACAGGGGTCCGAGCTGGACTCTGCTATGGATTATCCCTTCCGCGACATGGTCATCGGCTTTTTGATGGGCTACAAAAACGCCTACCAAGCTGCCGAGGATATCGAGACCCTGCGCGAGAACTATCCGCGTGAGGCCCTGTCATGCGCACTCAATCTGCTTTCGAGTCACGACCGTCCGCGCATTATCTCGGTGCTCGGCGGAGGTCCCGACGAGTCGCAGCTGCCCGAGTGCGAGCGCAGCAAATGGCGTCTGGACGAGAACGCGATGGGCCTGGCCAAGAGCCGTTTTTGGCTCGCGACGCTCATGCAGATGACGTTCCCGGGCGTTCCCTCGATCTATTATGGCGACGAGTACGGCTTGGAGGGTCTCACCGATCCGGGCAATCGTCGCACCATGCCGACCAAGGAAGACCTGCACGACTTCGATACGTTTGCGATCGTCAAGAACGCATCTGCCGTGCGCCGCGCGTTGCCGTTTATGGTTGACGGCGAGATCAAGGCCTTTGCGCTCAATGACGAGGTGCTGGCCTACAACCGTACCGGTAAAGACGGCGAGTCCGCGACCGTCATCATCAACCGCAGCCTGCGCAATTCACACCGCGTGACGATTCCGGCGCTCGGCGAATGCGCGAGCGACGTGATCAGCGGTCACGAGTGCGAGATTCACAACGGCACAGTCACGCTCGATCTGTATCCGCTGGGCTCGTCGATCATCTATCACCATGCCGAGCAGCGCCTGCAGGAGCCGCTCGATCACGGTGCGGGTGTTGTGTGCCATATCACATCGGTGCCGACCGACGATGGCAAGCCCGGTACGATCGGCGCGCCCACGCGTCGTTTTATCGACCATCTGGCCGCCATGGGCATGCGCTACTGGCAGGTTCTCCCCGTCAACCCCACGGACTTCTTCCGCTCCCCTTACGCCGGTCCTTCGGCCTTTGCAGGCAATATCGACCTGCTGCCCGAGAGCCACGAGGAGCTGGCCGCCGACTTTGAGACCTGGAAGGTCCGTGGCGGCGAGGATGCCGACCCGCTGTACACAGCGTTTAAACATCGGAATGCCGATTGGCTCGAGAAATACTGCGTCTACATGGCCGTTAAGAAGCACTTTGAGGGCGAGTCGCGCCACGATTGGCCGGCAGATGTCGCTCGCTACAACGAGCATCTGATCGATGACAAGCGCTTCCACGACGAGGCCGAGCTTCAGGCGTACATGCAGTACCGCTTTGACCTCGCTTGGTGCGAGCTCATGAACTATGCGCACAAGAAGGGCATCGAGGTTATCGGCGATATTCCTATGTACGTGTCCGACGATTCGGCAGACGCGTGGAGCGAACCCGAGAACTTCTGGCTGTCCGATACCGGCAAGTCAATCGAGATTTCCGGCGCGCCGCCCGACAACTTTGCGCCCGAGGGCCAGGTATGGGGCAACCCGACGTTCCGCTGGGACCACATGAAGCAGAACGGCTATAGCTGGTGGATGGATCGCCTGCGCCGCGCGTTTTCGCTCTACGACCGCGTGCGCCTGGATCACTTCCTGGGATTCCACAGCTATTCCAGCATTCCCGCGGGTATGGCTTGCGCCGACGGTCGCTGGCTGGCGGGCCCGGGCAAGGACCTGTT
>CAJKZO010000190.1:0-2818 GCA_905204365.1 uncultured Collinsella sp. | reverse complement strand
GCCGAGCGAAAAATGGATTCTAAAAAAGACCTTGCCATATAGGAGCGTCAGGACGGAGGAAGCCCCGCAGCGCGTAGCGCGCAGCGGGGCTTCCGACATGTCCGAGGACGTTCTGAGAAGTAACACCAGGGCGGGCCCGGACAAACAACCGACTACAGGTCGATGTGCGATTCCTTGATCGGGAACGGCTCCGCGAAGTGGCAGGCGCAGCAGTGACCCGGTGCAACTTCCTTAAACTCAGGAAGCTTCTCGGAGCAGATACCCTGCGCAATCGGGCAGCGCGTGTGGAAACGGCAGCCGGTCGGCGGATCCAGCGGTGACGGCGGATCGCCGGCGAGGATGATACGCTTGCGGGTCTTCTGGATATCAGGATCGGGAACCGGCACGGCAGACAGCAGCGACTGCGTGTACGGATGGTGAGGCTCGCTGTAGAGTGTCTTCCAGTCCGAAACCTCGACCATCTTACCCAGATACATAACGGCAACGCGATCGGAGATGTGCTGCACGACGGACAGGTCGTGGGCGATAAAGAGATACGCCGTACCGAACTTGTCCTGCAGTTCCTTGAGCAGGTTCAGAACCTGGGCCTGATTGGACACATCCATTTCGGTAACCGGCGCGGCGCAGATAATCAGCTTGTGCTTCAGCGCATATGCACGGGCAATGCCGACACGCTGACGCTGACCGCCGGAAAACTCATGAGGATAGCGGTTAATGTGCTCGGGGTTCAGTCCGACAACGTCCAGCAGCTCGCGGACACGCTCAATACGCTCCTCCTTGGTGCCCACGCCGTGAATGGTCATGGGCTCGGAGACGATCTCGCCAATGGTCATACGAGGGTTCAGCGAAGCATAAGGATCCTGGAAGATAAACTGCATCTCGCGACGCATGTCCTTGATCTCATGCTTGCTCATCTCGGCAACATCTTTGCCCTGGAAGAACACCTTACCGGCGGTCGGCTTGGTCAAGCGCACGATGGTGCGACCCGTCGTGGACTTACCGCAACCAGACTCACCAACCAGACCAAAAGTCTCGCCAGGATAAATCTCAAAAGAGATGTCATTTACAGCAGAGACGACACGCTTGGAGAAGCGCTTGGCGAACATGCCGGACTCAGCGGGAAACTCCTTAGAGAGGTGCTCGACCTTCAGCAGCGGAGTACGCTCGTTGGTATCTGCCATTACGCCTCGCCTCCCTTCTTGGAATCCTTGCGCGTACGGGACGTCTCAGGAGCGTTCTTGAGGAACTCGGGGTCACCGGAGTAGTGGCACGCAGAGTAATGACCAGACTCGGTGACAACGCGCTCGGGGCGCTGCTTGCGGCACTTATCGGTCGCATAGGGACAACGAGGCGAGAACACGCAGCCCTCGGGCAGGTTCATGAGCGAAGGCGGGTTGCCGTGAATCGGCGTAAGCGGCTTCTTCTCTTCGATGGCCTGCTCCGGGATGGAGCGGATAAGGCCCCAGGTGTAGGGGTGGCGGCTCTCGTAGAAGATTTCCTCAGCAGTACCGAACTCGACGGGACGGCCGGCGTACATAACCATGATCTTGTCGGCCATGTCGGCGACGACGCCCAGGTCATGGGTAATCATGATGATGGCGTTGCCGTTCTTCTCCTGCATTTCCTGCATAAGCTCAATAATCTGAGCCTGGATGGTAACGTCCAGAGCAGTCGTGGGCTCGTCGGCAATCAGAATATCGGGATCGCAGGCAAGAGCCATGGCAATCATGACGCGCTGACGCATACCGCCGGAGAACTGGTGCGGATACTCATTGACGCGCTTCTCGGGCTCGGGAATACCAACGAGGTCCAAAAGCTCGGTGGCACGCTTGAGCGCCTCCTGCTTGGAGTAGCCACGGTGCAGACGAAGGCCCTCGCCCACCTGTTTGCCGATCTTATAGACCGGGTTCAAAGAGGTCATAGGATCCTGGAAGATCATCGCGATATCGTTACCGCGAATGTGCTGCATCTCTTCCTCGGTCATCTCGAGGATCGAACGACCGCGATAGCGAACGTCGCCGCCCTCGATCTTTCCCGGAGGCATCGAAATAAGGCCCATGATGGTCATGGCGGTCACGGACTTACCGGAGCCGGACTCACCGACGACGCCCAAGGTCTCGCCGCGATCGAGCGTGTAGGAGACACCGTCGACAGCGCGAACAACGCCATCCTCGGTGTGGAAATACATCTTAAGGTCATCGACCTCGAGCAGATGCTGGCCCTCGGGAACCGGCTGGTCCTTCAGGTCCACATAGTTCTTGTTCTTCTTCATCCTTATGCGTCCTTCATCTTGACGTCGAGGGCGTCGCGCAGACCGTCACCCAGCAGGGTGAAAGCGAGCACCGTCGAGAGAATTGCCAGACCGGGCATGATCATCATCCAGGGAGCAGTCAGAAGATACTGCTGACCGTCCTGAATCATGGAGCCCCACGAAGGCGTAGGCGGAATAACGCCCATGCCGAGGAAGGACAGAGCGGACTCGGTCAGAATGGCGCCACCAATGTTCATGGTCGCGTAGACCACGATGGAGGCAACGGAGTTCGGGAAGATGTGACGCACGACGATACGAGCATCAGATGCACCCATCGCGCGCGCAGCGTCAACATAGTCGTTTTCCTTGACCGTCAGGATCGCTGATCAGAAGACGCGCGCAATCGAAGGCCAGCCGAGAATACCGATAGCGATAAAGCCGTTCTGAAGACCACGGCCGATAACGGCGATCATGGCGACAACGAACAGCACGTACGGGAACGCCAGGAAGATGTCCGCACAGCGCATGATGATCGTATCCCAGATGCCGCCGTAGAAACCGGCCAGA
>CAJKZO010000189.1:0-2841 GCA_905204365.1 uncultured Collinsella sp. | reverse complement strand
AGGGCCTTATCGCTCAGACTCAACTCCCGCGTTTTGCCTGGGATAGCTACCGCCGGTTTATCCAGATGTTCTCTAACGTCGTTATGGGCGTTGACGCCGACCTGTTCGAGAACGCGCTGACCCAGGCACGCCTGGTCGCCGGCGTTCGCGTAGATTCCGAGCTTTCGGCCGAGGACCTGCAGGAGCTCGTCGAGACCTTTAAGGGCATCTTCTCCGAGAACGTCGAGGCCACCCTGTATCCCGAGCTCGAGGTCGCCGACGGCAAGCCCGTCTTCCCGCATGATCCGGAGCTCCAGCTGCGCCTTGCCATCCAAGCCGTTTTTGGCAGCTGGATGAACGAGCGCGCCTGCATCTACCGCAAGCAGCATGGCATTTCTGACGAGCTCGGCACCGCCGTCAACGTGCAGGCCATGGCCTTTGGCAACAAGGGTGAGACCTCCGCGACCGGCGTCGCCTTTACGCGCAACCCGGCCGACGGCACCAAGGAGTTTTACGGTGACTTTTTGGTTAACGCCCAGGGCGAGGACGTCGTCGCCGGCATCCGCAACACCGAGCCCATCGCCGACCTCAAGGCCACCCCGGGCCTCGAGTCCGCTGGCGAAGAGCTCGAGCGCGTGTTCCTGACGCTCGAGGATCATTACCGCGATATGTGCGATATCGAGTTCACCATCGAGCAGGGCAAGCTCTGGATGCTCCAGACCCGCGTGGGCAAGCGCACTGCTACCGCCGCCCTGCGCATCGCCATCGAAATGGTCGAGGAGGGCCTGATCACCCGCGAGGAGGCCGTGAGCCGCATCGATCCCGCGCAACTCGACCAGCTCCTGTACCCGCAGTTTGACGCCTCCAAGAAGTACGAGGCGCTGGCCTGCGGTCTTAACGCCAGCCCTGGTGCCGCCGTGGGCGAGGTCGTGTTCTCGAGCGACGATGCCGTCGCGCGCGCCAACGAGGGCCGCAAGGTCATTTTGGTTCGCTGGGAAACCAACCCCGACGACCTGAAGGGTATGGTTGCCGCCGAGGGCATCCTGACCAGCCACGGTGGCAAGACGAGCCATGCCGCCGTTATCGCCCGCGGCATGGGTACGCCCTGCGTCTGCGGCGTTGAGCGCTTCCATATCGACGCTGCTGAGAAGGTCGTGCGTATCGAGGGCAGTGACCGCGTGCTGCACGAGGGCGATGTCATCTCCATCGACGGCACCCAGGGCATCGTCGTCGACGGTCCCGTCGACCTGGTCTCCGCCGAGCTTACCGGCGACCTGGACACCATCCTGTCCTGGGCCGACGAGATCCGTCTGGACGAGACCGACGGTCACGCCAACCACGTGCGCGTCAACGCCGACAACCCCGAGGATGCCGAGCTCGCCCTCGAGTTTGGCGCCGAGGCCATCGGTCTGTGCCGCACCGAGCACATGTTCCTGGGCGATCGTAAGAACATTATCCAGAGCTTCATCTTGTCTGACGATGAGGCCGTGAAGCAGCAGGCTCTGGCCGACCTGCTCAAGGTTCAGACCGAGGACTTCCTTGCGATGTTCAAGACCATGTCTGGTCGCGATGTGGTCGTCCGCCTGCTCGATCCGCCGCTTCATGAGTTCTTGGATAATCCTCGCGAGCTCGAGGTCGCCATCACCAAGAAGGAGGCCGCCGGCGCTCCCGAGGAGGAGCTCACTGCCCTGCGCGCCCGCCTGCGTCGCATTGACGGCATGGTCGAGTCCAACCCGATGCTCGGCCTGCGCGGCGTGCGCCTGTCCGTCGTCTTTGGCGATCTGCCGCTCATGCAGGTCCGCGCCGTCGCCAGGGCTGCTGCCCGCCTTATCAAGGAGGGTGTTGACCCGCGCCCCGAGATCATGGTTCCGCTCGTTTCCATTACGGCCGAGCATGTCCAGACCCGCGAGGTCATTGAGCGCGTGATCGCCGAGGTTTCCGCCGAGGAGGGCGTCGAGCTCAATATTCCCGTGGGCACGATGCTCGAGCTGCCGCGCGCCTGTATGGTCGCTGACGAGATCGCTCACCACGCCGACTTCTTCTGCTTTGGCACCAACGACCTTACCCAGACGACCTTCGGCTTCTCCCGCGACGATGCCGAGGCCAAGTTCATCCCGCTGTACATGCACAAGAAAATCTTGAAGGACAATCCCTTCGAGACCATCGATACGGCGGTGCTCGAGCTGGTGCGCATGGCCGTCGAGAAGGGTCGTGCCACTAATCCCGACATGCACTTTGGCGTGTGCGGCGAGCACGGCGGCGACCCCAAGTCCATCAAGGGCCTGTTTAACGTGGCCGACGTTGACTACGTGTCTTGCTCGCCCTACCGTGTGCCGCTCGCGCGTCTTGCTGCCGCCCAGGCCAAGCTCGAGGCCAAGCGTTCCGCCTAACGTTTTGGGCTTAGGCGCTTAGCGCAGCCCCCTTCATGCCGCCCGTCTCATTCGTGAGGCGGGCGGTTATCATGTGCTGGTTTTGTCTTTTTGTCTGCGTAAAAAATTGTTCTTGCAGCAGAAACCCGCGCGTGTATACTCGAATACGTTTGTTCAACTACGTGCCGGCCAAGGTGGTACGGCACCTCTAGAAGAGTAAGGAATTGCACATGGATTACATCCGCGCAATCGAGCGTCAGCAGATCCGCGAGGACATTCCTCAGGTTCGCGTCGCCGACAACGTCAAGGTTCACTACCGCATTAAGGAAGGCGACCGCGAGCGTATCCAGGTCTTCCAGGGCGACGTCATCCGCATGGCCGGCGCTGGTGCCCGCGAGACCTTCACCGTCCGCAAGATGTCCTTCGGTGTCGGTGTTGAGCGTACCTTCCCGCTTCACAGCCCCAAGATCGCCAAGCTCGAGGTCGTTCGTCA
>CAJKZO010000188.1:0-2953 GCA_905204365.1 uncultured Collinsella sp. | reverse complement strand
GGCCTCATCGATCGTGGCGGTCATGGACGGCGTGAGGTCATGCACGACAACGACGGTGCTCTCGGGCAGGACGGAGAGGCCGACGACCTCCTTGCCCAGCAGCTCGGCCAGAATACCGGTGCGGATGTCGGCGATGTCGGCCGCGCGCAGACGGAACATCTCGTCGTCCATGGACAGGAACATGTTCTCAAACATGGTCGAGGTGTCCATGAGCGCCTGCTCGGCGCAGGTACCGCCGTCAATGGCGGCGTTGATGGCGTCAGTCATGCCCGGGTCCTGAGCCAGGACAATGTGTCCGCTCATGATCTCGGCCTCGGCCTCGCCCACCGTCTCCTTCATATGGTCGGCCTGAGCCTGGGTCTTCTCGCAGAAGACCGAAAGAGCGGACTGATAGCGCTCCTTCTCTGCTGCCGAATCAGCAACCTCGTGCGGCTCAAACGTCAAGTCGGGATCGACGGCGACCATGACGGTGCCGATACCGATGCCCTCGGAAGCGTTGACTCCCTGATACATTCCCATTCCTCTCTCCGTGTCATGTGATAAAGCGTTTTGCCATATCCATGACAAAAGAGCGCAGCTACCTTACAACAGGTCACTGCGCCCCCAAATATGAACTTAGTTGTTCAACATGCGACCCGTTTGAGTTCTACTCGCCAAGACCGCTCTTGATGAGCTCGATGGCAGCAGCCAGAGCCTCGGCCTCGTCAGCGCCGTCGCACTTGACCTCGACCTCGGTGCCGCAGGGGATACCAGCAGCCATAAGTGCCATCGGGGACTTGCCGTTGACCTCCTTCTCGGGGGTGACGACCGTCACGTCACAGGCGTACTTGCCCATGGTGGAGGCGAACAGACCAGCCGGACGCATGTGCAGACCCTGAGGATTAACGAGGGTAGCCTTCTCAGAAACCATAATTGACTCCTTTTTGTGTTTAACCCCTGTCATGCATGTGGCAGGAGTCAGATTCACGACGTTATTTATATTAACTCACATCAAACGGTTTTTCATTATGTTTCAGACGAATTATTGGACAGATGTGTTTGTCGTCCGCTTGCTCGCCGGGCGGGCGCGGGTTAAGTTTGCTGCTCTACAGTCCTGCGCAAGACGGAAAGCACATTAAGTGCTTTCCTTTGCGTGCGGAACTCGCGACAAACTTAACCCGCACCCGCCCGGCGAACAAGCTGCGGAAACCCAGTCGGTCCAGCGCAATATCGGCGGAACGGAATTCTGGCTGAGGATCTGTTCACGACAAAGACTCAATGGGCAGTTCCCTTTATGTCCTTCTGTAAGTTGCGGTGAAATAGGGACTGAATTTGGGGTTGAATCGTTTAAACAGTCCTTATTTCACCGCAACTTATGGGAGGGATAGAAAAAAGGCGGAGACCCTGGAGAGGGGCTCCGCCTTTATTACAGGGGGCGATGTTATTCGCGTACCGTGGAATTAGACCAGACGGGCGTTGATCGTCTTGGCGATCTCGACGGCGTCGGTGGAACCCTTGACGGTGGCACGGAAATCCTCGTCCATGAGCGCCTCGGCGACCTTGGACAGAATCTTGAGGTGCGTAGTACCGGCCTGGGCACCGGGGATGAGCAGGGCGATAGCCACGTTGACGGGAGCGCCGTCCATGGTGTCCCAACCAGTCACGCCGGACTCGTCCTTGACGACGATGACGGCAGCCTCGGTAATGGCGTCGGACTTGGCATGCGGGATGGCGAAGCCCTCCATCATGCCCGTGGTGCCCTCGGCCTCGCGGGCCAGGAAGGCGTTCATCACGGCGTCGGCGTCGCTGGCAATACCGGCCTTGACAGCCTGGTTGGAAACGAAGCTCAGAGCCTCGTCACGAGAAGCGAAGTCCTCGGCGACAAAGACGTTCTCGACCTTCACGAAGTCGGCAGCCTCGGACTTGGGGGCCTCGACGGCAGCGGCCTTGGGGGCCTCAACCGGCTTGGCTGCAGGAGCGGTCTTCTGATTCTTCTCGAAGTCGTACTTCTTGAAGGCCACGAACAGGATGCCACCGACCACAGCGCCGATGAGGATCGCGAGGACCCACAGCGGACCGTTCTCGACAACGGGCAGGGCCAGGCAGCCCCCGTGAGGCGCCGGATCGTGCACGTTGAACAAAATGGTCAGGATCGAAGCGATAGAAGAACCGAGCATCATGATGGGCATGACGGGCCAGATGTTCTTGGTCATGAACGGAATGGCGCCCTCGGTGATGTGGGTGCAACCAAGGATGAGGTTGACGACACCGGCGTCGTGATCCTCCTGGCTGAAGTACTTCTTGCCGACAACGACGGCGAAGGTGGTGATCAGCGGCGGAACGATGCAGGCGGCGGAGACGGCAGCCATGAAGTTTGTGCCGAAGTTGTAGGTATCGGTGCCGACACCGGCAGCCAGAGCCTCGGTGAGCATAGCGGTACCGGTGACGTAAGCAGCCTTGTTGACCGGGCCGCCCATGTCAAAGGCGCACATGCAGCCGATGGCAAGACCCAGACCACCGGCGCCAGCGGCGGACAGGCCCTTGAGGAAGTCCATCATGGCGGTGTTGATGGCAGCCATGGGGCCAGAAATGCCGAGCATAACCAGACCGACGATGGCGGTCGAGAACAGCGGGTACAGGAAGATAGCCTTGAGGCCGTCCAGGTTCTTGGGCAGACCGGCAAAGACCTTCTCGAGCAGCAGGATGACATAACCGGCGAGGAAGCCACCGACGATGCCGCCCAGGAAGCCAAAGCCCACGCCGGCGCCACCGGCGTCGATCATGCCGGTCTCGGCGTTAACAGGCAGGCCCTGGATGGCGATCATACCGGCAACAAAGCCGGGGACGAGCGCCGGGCGCTTGCCGATGGACTCGGCGATGTAGGCGGAAAGCACCGGAACCATGAGGTTCATGGCGATGCCGCCGATGATCTTGAGCATCGCAGCAAAGCTGTTGTAGTCAGACGCCGTCGAAT
>CAJKZO010000187.1:0-2961 GCA_905204365.1 uncultured Collinsella sp. | reverse complement strand
AGCGCGAGGATGCGGAACGACGTCGTGAGCAGAACTATGAGCGCCAGCGGGCACAGGCTGAGCGGGCCGGTAGCGTGGGCGGTCGGGCGTCGGGTTCTCGCGATGCCGGTCGCGGTGCTTGGGCATCGGGCGCCACGCCGGCAGTGGCGGCGCCGGTCGAGGAAGAGCCGTACGACTACGTCCCGCTCGATGCCTACGGTGCCGCGCCCGTGGAGGTCGTCGACGATCTGCCGCCAATCGATGTGCCTGATAGTATGGGTGCTGAGCCTGTGGCTGACGGTTCGGGTGCATCGGCTGCGGCGGCGCCGATGGTTCTGACCGATCTTGAGCGCAAGTCCTTGGCAGGGGAGCGCGAGCTGCTGACGATGCTCACGAGCTACCCCGACCTGTTCCGCACGTATGCCGACCGCATCTGCTCCATCGAGTGGGTTGACCCACGTCACGAGTCCATCGCATGGGCCGTTCTGGCTACGCCGCCGGGAACCGATCCTGCAGCTTGCATGGATGCGGCGCGCTCGGTGTGTCCCGAGGCGGCAACGCTTGTGAGTGCCGGGCGCATCTCGGCGACGAGCAAGCATCCCACCGAGACGAACATCGTGTTTATGCTCGATACGCTCGAGCTCTACACCATCAAGCGCCGCATGCGTGCCGCACAGGCCAAGCTGCGCCGGGACCGTTCGCTCGATGATGAGGGCCGTCGTGCGCTGACCGTGCAGGCCGCGCGGGACTCGCAGCGTCAGCGCGAACTGCAAAAGTCGATCGGCGGCGTGGCGGACCCGTTCCGTTTGATCGGCCTGGAGGCCGCAGGCACTGAACAAGCCTAGATGTTGTGGTCAACCAGCGTATTCTCGCCTATATCCAGTCCTCTTTTTGGGTATAGACGTCAATGTGTGTGCTAAAGTATTGAGTCCTGTGGACTATGAAGGGAGAATCTGTGCCAAAAAAGACTGAGAGCACGGGTACTGGGCTGGAATCCTACGTTGCAAAGCTCATGGGCAACGGCTCAAACAGGACTTCGGTAACCGAGGACGAGATTCAGGTCGCCCTGAAGGATATCGATGTTTCTGACGAGCAGCTCACCGCGGTGTATTCCGCGCTGCGCAACAGCGGCATCCAGATTATCTCCGCGAGCGGTAACGACGACGCCCCCGTGGACGTCGACGATGACGATAACGATACCAATACCGACGATTTCGATGACGACGACGAGCACGATTCCGGCTCGCTCGACGATCACGAGCTCAAGATGGCCCGTCAGGCCGACGCCGAGATGGGTTCTTCTAAGAGCAAGAAGAAGCGCACCGTGCGCACGTCCCGTTCACGCTCGCGCGTGCGTGGCATCGATGCCTCCACGGTGATGCTGACCGGCGACCCGGTCCGTATGTACCTCAAGGAGATCGGCAAGGTCGACCTGCTGACCGCCTCCGAAGAGGTCGATCTGGCCATGAAGATTGAGGCCGGTCTTGAGGCCACCGAGAAGCTCGAGGCTGCCGAGGCAGGCGAGCTCGAGCTCACGCGTGCCGAGATGCGTCGTCTTACGCGCATTGAGAACGTGGGCCTCGAAGCCAAGCAGGCGCTCATCAGCGCAAACCTGCGTCTGGTCGTCTCCATCGCCAAGCGCTATGTCGGTCGCGGCATGCTGTTCCTGGACCTGATCCAGGAGGGCAACCTCGGTCTGATTCGCGCCGTCGAGAAGTTCGACTACCAGAAGGGCTTTAAGTTCTCCACGTACGCCACGTGGTGGATCCGTCAGGCCATCACGCGCGCTATCGCCGACCAGGCCCGTACCATCCGTATTCCCGTGCACATGGTCGAGACCATCAACAAGCTCGTCCGCGTGCAGCGCCAGCTTCTCCAGGACCTGGGTCGCGACCCGACCCCCGAGGAGATCGGTGCCGAGATGGACATGAGTGCCGACCGCGTCCGCGAGATCCAGAAGATCTCGCAGGAGCCCGTGTCGCTCGAGACCCCCATCGGCGAGGAAGAGGATTCCCAGCTGGGCGACTTTATCGAGGACTCCCAGGCCATCGTTCCGCCCGATGCGGCCAGCTTCTCCATGCTGCAGGAGCAGCTCACCCAGGTGCTCGACTCGCTTGCCGATCGTGAGCGCAAGGTTATCGAGCTGCGCTTTGGCCTTGTCGACGGACATCCCCGTACGCTCGAGGAAGTCGGCCGCGAGTTTGGCGTCACGCGTGAGCGCATCCGCCAGATCGAGTCCAAGACCCTGGCCAAGCTCCGTCATCCCAGCCGCAGCAGCAAGCTCAAGGACTACATCGAGTCTTAACCTCGCAAGCAAGAAGCGCCCTCAAGCACATCCGCTTGGGGGCGCTTTCATGTAGTCGTTGGGGACGTTCTTGAATGACTAGTCGTTTAAGAACGTCCCCAATGACTAGGTCGGAAAAATTCTCAAAAAAGTTCTTGCCCTGAGCTGATTCGTCCGTATAATAAACTTCGTTGCTTGAGAGCACGCACCTATTCCTCGGTAGCTCAATGGTAGAGCACGCGGCTGTTAACCGCGCTGTTGTAGGTTCGAGTCCTACCCGGGGAGCCAGGTTGTAAAACCCGTCGCTTATGCGGCGGGTTTTTTCATGTCGCGATCGCCGTTCGCGAACGTTACCGTATCAACATTTCGTGTCGAGGATGTAATCCCGAGGCTCGCCACCTCAACATGGCGCGGTCGTTGTAGAATATTGCAATGATTGCTCCCACGAGATGGTGCCGCGAGCACCAGATAAGGAGATTCTTGTGTCTGAGACCATTAACGGCAGCCTGAGCGTCTCGAACGACGTTATTGCCGATATTGCCGGTTATGCCGCGATGACGTGCTATGGCGTCGTCGGTATGGCTGAGCAGCTCCAGGGTGCCGAGAGCGTGCGCCTGCTTGCCGGTCAGCGCCTCCGCAAGGGCGTGCTTGTCTCCGCCGACGAGAACGGCCTTACGGTCGATCTTCACGTCGTGCTC
>CAJKZO010000186.1:0-2995 GCA_905204365.1 uncultured Collinsella sp. | reverse complement strand
GCTCGCAGGCCAGCTGCTCAACCACCAGCGTCGACACGGGGTCGAGTGCCGAGGCCGGCTCGTCCATCAGCAGAATGTCGGGCTGCACGGCAAGCGCGCGGGCGATGCACAGGCGCTGCTGCTGTCCACCCGAAAGACCCAGGCCCGACTCTTTGAGCTTGTCCTTGACCTCGTCCCACAGGGCAGCGCGACGCAGGGCGTCTTCGACCAGCTCGTCGAGCACGGCGCGATCGCGCACACCCATACCGCGCGGCCCATAGGCGACGTTGTCGTAGATGCTCATGGGAAACGGGTTGGGGCGCTGGAACACCATGCCCACGCGCTGGCGCAAACGGCAGATGTCGTAATCGCCCAGGATATCTTGACCATCGAGCGCAATCTTGCCCTCGATGCGGCAATCCTTGATGCCGTCGTTCATGCGGTTAAAGCAGCGCAGGAGCGTCGACTTGCCGCAGCCCGAAGGCCCGATAAACGAGGTGATCTGCTTGTCGCGGATCTTGATATTCACGTCCTTGAGCGCATGATGGTCGCCATAGAACAGGTCGAGGCCCTCGACGTCGATGCGCGTCGGCGAGGCGGCAAGATCCTCTGCCGTGGGGCGAGTCGCATCCCCAACCTCGCGCTCGTGCGCGGCCTCGGCCTGCGCTTTCATGAGTTCTTCAAGCTCCGTGGGCTCCACAGCCGCAGCAGCCGTCATACCGCATACCTCCACATCGATATCAATTCAGCAGTATCGATAGTAGAAATCGCGGCTCATATGCACGTGAGCGCATTGTCAAGTGTTTGTAAGGGCACGCTGGCTATGCGGCGGGCAGCTCGATGGTGAATATCGTGTGTTCGGGCGTCGATTCACATGCAACGGTACCGCCGTGTGCCGCGATGATCTCCTTGGCGATGGCAAGCCCCAGTCCAGCGCCGCCGCGATTGGTCGCACGCGCCGCATCCAGGCGATAGAACTTCTCAAAGATCACCTTGAGCTTAGCCGCAGGGATAGGATCGCCCTGATTGATAAAGCGCACGCGCACGCTGCCATCGTCTTGGCGCCCGGCCTCGATCGTGATAGTCGAGCCCTCATAGCTATAGGCGACGGCGTTTTTCATGATGTTGTTGAACACGCGAGCCATCTTGTCGCCATCCACGAGCACCGTCAGGTCCTCGCGAATATCAACTTGGGCTTCCTTATGCTGCTCGTTGAGGATGGGATAGAACTCGTCAGCCACCTGAGCCAGCAGCAACCCCAGATCAACATAGCCGCGCGTGAGCACGATATCGTGGAAGTCAAAGCGCGTGATATCGAAGAACTCTTCGATGAGTGCATCGAGCCGGTGCGCCTTGTCGAGAGCCACGCCCGTAAAGTGCGCACGTTGCTCAACCGGCAGCTCAGGAGCCTCTTGCAGCAGCGAAAGATAGCCCACCACACTGGCAAGCGGGGTGCGTAGGTCATGTGCCAAGTACGTGACCAGATCGTCCTTGCGATGCGACTCGTCACGCAGAGCTTGCTGCACCTTGCGCTCACGGTCACGCACGCGGTTAAGGGCGCCCTCGACCTCCAAGAAGTCGCCGTCAATGTTGTCCCAGGTGTCGGGGTGATCGATCAGGCGATCTTGAATACGAGCGGCCAGCACACAATCGGCATGCTGCTCGCCCTGTTCGTAGCCCTGGTAGTACAGGGCGCGGCCGCACAAGAACAGCACGCACGCGGCAAGCGCCAGCACAAAGCCAAGCATGTTGAATACAAAGCCGGCATCGAACAGCACCGGCCCTTCGATGCCGCCGAGCGCCATGGCGCCAATCGCCAACGTCATGGCCCACGCGGCGCCGCCAATCACCATGCAGCGGCGCACGATCTCAAATCGATCGATCAGCAAAAAGCCGACAAGCAGCACCGCCAAGATTCCAGCGATGTTATCAATGCCAATCAGCAGCAGGCTCAGCAAAAAGAGCAGCACCGTTGCAAGCGCGCGGTTGTCGACGACCGACCTCACGTATTCAAAGAGTCGATCGGGCACCTCGAACGCTTGTCTATCGTCTTTTGTCATATCAAGATCCTCACAAGCGAAAAGCGTTATTCGATTATGTAGCCGACGCCCCAGACGTTTTTGATAAAGCGCGGCTTTTGTGCGTCGTCGCCAATCTTTTCGCGCAAGTGGCGAATGTGCACCATCACCGTATTGTTGGAGCCGGGCATAAAATCCTCGTTCCACACCGCACGGAACAGGTCCTCCACGGCCACCACGCTGCCGCGATGCTCGACCAGATACAGCAAGATTGAATACTCGGTGGGTGTGAGGCGTACCGGTGCACCGTCCACCGTCACGGAACGAGCGTCGCGGTTGATCTCCAAGCCGTCGAGCTGAATGGTCGGCGACTCGGCCGCCTGTGCACGGCTACCGTAGCTGGTGTAGCGGCGAAGCTGAGCGTGCACGCGCGCGACGAGCTCCAGCGGACGAAACGGCTTAACCACGTAATCGTCCGCGCCAAGCGAAAGGCCCTCGATCTTGTCTTGCTGGGCATCGCGCGCCGTCAGCATGATCACAGGATAGGTATGGCTGGAACGGATCGTACGCAGCAGCTCAAACCCATCGATATCGGGCAGCATGACATCCAGCAGCGCCAGATCGAACTCCTGCTCCAAGATTGCCTTGGCAGCATCGGCCCCGCTATAGGCAATCTGGACGTCAAAGCCTTCTTTTGTAAGGTAGATGCCCACTAGGTCGGCAATGGCCTTCTCGTCATCAACTACCAGTATGCGCTCGTTCATGCGTGCTCCTCTCGCGCTCCATTATGCCCGAGGCGACGCACGCCACACACAACAAGCGTGGGTGATTAAGTCGGCCTTAAGCACCCTTGTGCCCGTTCGGGTGCGGATGTGGGCCACGCGCGCACGCGATGATCGCCGACGCCGGCAAACGATATACTCTAGATCCAGAAGAGACCATCCCGTCGAAAGCGAAAACCGAGAAGACACTCACCTCAAAAGCAAAGCGCTCAGCCA
>CAJKZO010000185.1:0-3014 GCA_905204365.1 uncultured Collinsella sp. | reverse complement strand
GCTTAACAAGCAGATTGTCGACACGCAGGGCATGAAGGTCGTGCGCGTAAACGACATCAAGTTTTCCATGTCGGGTGAAAATCAGCTGCGCCTGCTGGGTGCCGAGGTCGGCGCCCGCGGTCTGCTGCGCGCGATCAGCCCCACACTCGAGCATGTCGTCGAGGGCTTTATGAAGCATCTGGGCAAACCGCTCAGCGAGGACATTATCGCCTGGTCTTACATGGACCTGCTCGATCGCTCGACTAAGAACATCCAGCTCTCGGTGTCGCACAAGACGCTTGGCGAGCTGCATCCTGCCGACATCGCTGACATCATCGAGCAGCTCGACCCGCGCCTGCGCGCGCAGGTGTTCGCGCAGCTCGACACGGCACAGGCCGCCGAGGCCATCTCGGAGTTCGATGATGACGAGCTTATGACCGAGATGCTCGAGGGCCTGGCCGATACCGACGCATCGTCGATGCTGGCCATGATGGACCCGGACGACGCTGCCGACCTGATCGACGAGCTCGATTATGAGAAGGCCGAGAAGCTCCTGCGCCTGATGGGCGTCAAGGAGGAGAAGGCGATTCGCAATCTGCTGGGCTACGAGGACAACACCGCCGGCCGCATCATGACCTCGGAGTTTGTCTCGCTGCCCGCCACGGCGACGGTCGGCGATGCCATCGAGGCGATTCGCAAGCTCGACGAGGACTTTGAGAGCGTCTACTACGTCTATACCGAGGATCCGAGCGGCATGCTGACGGGCGTGCTTTCGCTGCGCACGCTGATCGTGGCCGACCGCGACGCCACGCTGGGCCAGCTCGCCTATCGCGATCTGGTCTACGTGTCGCCCGACGAGGACCAGGAAGACGTAACGGACGAGATGACCAAGTACGACCTGGTTGCCATCCCTGTCTGCGACGAGAACCGTCATATCCTGGGTATCGTGACCTTCGACGACGCCATGGACGTTATCGCCGAGGAGCATCAGGAGGACCTGCAGATCGCCGGTGTCGGCTCGGGCGATAGCGCGTCGGACGACTCGACGAACGTGCTCAGCTGGTTCGTGCATCGTCAGTACTGGGTCGTCGTGTGGGGCATCGCCTCGTGCATTATGGCGACCGTGCTGGGGACGGCGCTGGGCTCCGCGCATCTGGTGGTGTTCCCCATGTGCGCCATGCCGCTCGTGCTGCTGGCTGCCTCGCGCATGGTGTCGTTCGTCAAGAACTACTTCCTCGAGTACGACGGTCACGACGACGAGCCCAAGCCGTATCTGGGGTTCTTCTTCCAGAGCACGGGCATGGGCCTGATTCTGTCACTCGTGACCTATCTGTGCGCCCAGCTGGTGCGCACCGCTGCGTTCCCCGATGCGCCCATGTTTGAGGAGCAACTCTTTACCGGGTGCTTTAATATCGCTGCCATCATTTGCCTGGTTGGCAACATGAGCGCCGTGATTTACCTGATGGTGCTGTTCTGGCGTGACGAGCATGACCTCAACACGTCGGGCACCGCCATGAACGTTATTGCCGTCATGATCTCGTGCGTAGCGTACTGCGCCGCTGCGGTGCTGCTCACCATGTCGGTCATGGGTTAGGTGGTCGCGTGCAAAATACCAAGCAAAAGTCGGGCACCAAGCAAAAGTTGACCATCGCGGCCATCTTTGGCGCTATGGGTCCCGGTCTGCTGGCGGCGCTTTCGGGCAATGACGCCGGCGGCATTGCAACGTATTCCAGCGCGGGTGCCAGCTATGGCTACAAGATGCTCTGGATGCTTCCCGTCATGACTGTGCTGCTCATCGTGACGCAGGAGACCGCGGCGCGCTGCGGCTGCGTCACGGGCAAGGGCCTGGCATCGCTCATTCGCGAGCGCTTTGGCGTGCGCAAGAGTGTACTTGCTATGGCGGCGCTGTTGATCGCCAACACGGCTGTGACCATTTCGGAGTTTGCGGGCATCGCCAGCGGCCTTGCCCTCTTTGGCGTGCCGGCGAGCATTTCGGTGCCGCTGGTGGCGCTGCTGGTGTGGATGCTTACCATGTCGGGCAGCTTCCAGCGCATCGAGAAGATTCTGCTGCTGGTGAGCTGCGTGTTCGTGACCTATATTGTCGCCGCGTTTATGGCTGGCCCCAACTGGGGTGAGGTCGCGGTCGACCTGGTCGTGCCTAACATTCAAAATGACCCCAGCTACGTGTCGCTCGTGGTCGCAACGATCGGTACCACCATCGCGCCGTGGATGATTTTCTTGGCGCAGAACAACGTGGTCGATAAGAACGCGGGCGAGGACGATATCGTGCTGCAGCGCATCGATACCGTGAGCGGCTCGCTTGCCGCCGATGTCATTGCCGGCTTTATTATCATCACGACCGGTACGGTGTTGTTCCCGGCGGGTATTCAGATTAGCGATGCTGCCGATGCCGCCCGCGCGTTGGAGCCTATTGCGGGTCAGTGGTCCACGGTACTGTTTGCCTCGGGCCTGGTCGCGGCGAGCTTCTTGGCCGCCTGCGTGCTGCCGGGCGTTACGTCGAGCGCTATCTGTGAGGCATTTGGCTGGGAGCGCGGTGCCGACCGCAGCTGGGACGAGGCCCCGGTCTATCGCGGCATCATTACGGCCATCATCGGTATCTCTGCCGTGCTGGTGCTTATGCCCGGCGTCGATCTGTTCCAGATTATGATGACCTCGCAGGTCATCAATGGCGTGCTACTGCCCGTGGTTCTGGTGTTCCAGGTGGTTATCGCCGCCGACCGCCACATTATGGGCGCCAACCGCAACGGCCGCGTATGGAACGTGCTCACTTGGGCGACTATCGGCGTGATTACGGTGCTGACGGTCGTCATGTTTGTGCTGCAAGCGATGGGCTACAGCGCGTAGCGCCCACTTTTGCTTCCGAACAGGCCGCAGCGATGGGCTGCGGCCTGTTTTTCGTCTGCTATAGGGCGTTAGTTATATGGCGGTGGGCAAAAAATGCCAAATATGAGTACTGTTGCGGTCGCGCGCGCAGACGTGGTGTAAGAGCGTCCTGAGGTCCGTCGCTGCAAGTC
>CAJKZO010000184.1:0-3021 GCA_905204365.1 uncultured Collinsella sp. | reverse complement strand
TTCGAAAAGAAGTACTCGCACCTGCCCGAGTCCGTCAAAGCCGCCGGCCCGCACGTTCAAGTACACGCCGACGCCCGTCATCGCGGCCGCGGGCTGCTGGGACTTCGCCACTAGCTTCGCCGTGAGTCCATATCCACCACAAAGGGGACAGGCACCTTTGTGGTGGTTTTGCTCGCGTGGATGACTCGGGTTACAATACGCCTGACATATCGTCCCCTTCTCCGGATGGGGACAGCGCAAGCGTTCTTGTGACGGCACCGTAGGACTTTGAAGGTGGCCGTTGTAAGGGCGCTTTTTGTTTAGGCGCCCTCACTCGGGCGCGCACAATGAAGGGAGAGCGTATGAAGAGCTTTATTGCCGAGGATTCATTCTGGGAACTGTTTCCGCAGGCAGCGGTCGGTGTTGTGGTCGTGGAGGGCATGAAGCCCACGGCTCAGATTCCTCAAGAGGACGTGGATGCGATTGCGGCGTTGCTCGACCGCGCCAATATCGATGCGGAGCGTCATCTGACCAGCGACACTATCAGCGAGAACGCACCGGTCATGGCATGGCGCGAGGCCTATCGTCTGTTCAAGACCAAGAAAGGCGCGCGCTGTTCGATCGAGAACTTGCTCAAACGTGTGCTCAAAGGCAAGCCGGTGGGCCACATTACGCCCGCGGTGGATATTTACAACACGGTGTCGCTGACCTACGCGCTGCCCGTGGGAGGCGAGGATCTGCATGCGATCGAGGGAGACCTTCGCCTGAAGGTGACCGACGGTGGCGATGCGTTCTTGCCGCTTGGCGAGGAGGCGGACGATCCGACGCTGCCCGGCGAGCTCGCCTACATCGATGACGCGGGCGCCGTGTGCCGCTGCTGGAACTGGCGCGACGGCGTTCGCACGGCGCTGTCCGATGATTCGGCCGATGCGTTCCTTGCGATTGAGTGCGTGGAGCCCGAGCGAATGGGGGATTGCCAGGCTGCCGTTGATCGTCTCGCCGAGTTGCTCGAGCGCTATCTGGGAGCGACGGTTGTCGTTAAGACGCTTGTGACTCGCGACAATCCCTGCGTGGAGCTGTAGCGGCGCCTGCGGATCATGCTCGCCGGTCAAAACCACCACAAAGGTGCCTGTCCCCTTTGTGGTGGTTTTTATGTTGATGGGTTAACAAATGGGGTATTTGGGTACGGGTGTCGGCTTATGCGACTAAGATGTTTACCCGTAAGCATTATGCAAGCGAAAGGCGGTCGTCTCCCATGCAGCAGAACGACGAGACACGTTTCGAGGACTTTGTCGGACTGATCAGCGGGCTCTACAAGGAGATCCAGCGCATTAAGACATCCGAGGGCGCAAGGCTGGGCCTCAAGGGCTCCGACGTTATGTGCCTGTACTATCTTGAGCGCAGCAAGGACGGCCTGACTGGCGCTGACCTGGCTCGCATGGCAGGCGTGACCCGCGCCGCCGTCTCGCGTACGCTCGCGCATCTGGAGGAGGGCGGCTACGTCGAGGTCGACGATTCGGGCGATGCCGCCGTTAAGTATCGTGCTCCGGTGCGCCTGACCGCTCTGGGCGGCGAGAGCATGAGCGAGGCCGACCGCATCATCCACGAAGTGCTCGATACCACCGGTAAGGCTATGGGTGTGGAGCAGCGCGAGCAGATGTATGCATCGCTGCGCACGATTCTCAACACCCTGCGCGAGATCTAAGGCCGCCAAGGCTTTTGCTTCCAATTAACAACTGCATAGTCCCGTTTGAGTGCGTATACCGTGCCGGGGCCTTGCTGTCAAAATTCCCTGCGCGGGACCTGCGCAAGAAAGGATTCGCTATGTCCGTCTGCATTATTACCGATTCCGCGAGCGATATGTCGCCGGCTGAGCACCCCGCTCTGCGTGTTCTGCCGCTGTCCGTCACCTTTGGTACCGATGTGTACATGGATGGCATCGACATCGATCACCAGCGCTTTTACGAGATGCTAGTGGAGCGCGATGAGCTGCCCAAGACCGGCCAGGTCAACCCGTACGCGTTTTCGCAGGCCATCGCCGAGGCGTGTGAGGCCGGCGACGAGGCCGTGATTATTACCGTGGGCGCTAAGCTATCAGGCACCAATCAGAGTGCCCGTACCGCACTTGCCGAGGCGCCGGGCGGCGACGTGTACGTGGTGGATAGCAATAACGTCACTCTGGGCGAGCGCGTCCTGGTCGAGTATGCGCTGCGCTTGGTGGACGAGGGCCGTAGTGCGGCCCAGATCGCGGCGGCCGTCGAGGCCGTCCGTGACCGCGTGGTCGTCATCGGCCTGCTCGAGACGCTGGAGTACCTGGTGCGCGGCGGTCGTCTGTCTGCTGCGGCCGGCGCCGTGGGCACGCTGCTCAACGTAACGCCCGTGGTGGCTGTTGAGGACGGTCTGATCGTGCAGCTGGGCAAGGCGCGCGGTTACAAGAACGGACGTAACCTGCTAAACCAGAAGGTCGAAAAGGCAGGCGGCATCGACTTTTACATGCCGCAGGCGCTCGGCAATACGGGCCTTTCGGATGCGGTGCTCAAGAAGTATATCGAGGACAGCGCGGCACTTTGGGCTGGCCACACCGAGGGCGAGTTACCCGTTCACACCATTGGCGCCACCATCGGCACCCACGTGGGCCCCGGCGCCGTAGCCGTAGCCTTCTTCCAGCCCGCCAACTAACCGACCTGCTATAAACCACCACAAAGGGGACACCTTTGTGGTGGTTTATGCTTTTCCGGGTGGAAGGGAGCGAGCAATGGCGTCTGAGGGCTTTTTTGAACGGGTGTACGAGGTGGTCGAGCAGATCCCCGAGGGGATGGTCGCCACGTATGGTCAGGTGGCACTGCTTGCCGGTCGTCCGCGAAGTGCGCGGTATGTGGGGTATGCCCTGCATAGCAATCCGCGCCCCGGCGAGATTCCCTGCCATCGCGTGGTGTTTGCCGACGGGCACATATGCGAGGGCTTCGCTTTTGGCGGTCCCGATGCTCAACGTGATCTTTTGCTAGGGGAGGGTGTGGCGTTTAAGGACGACATGCACGTCGA
>CAJKZO010000183.1:0-3031 GCA_905204365.1 uncultured Collinsella sp. | reverse complement strand
CGGCAGAACGCGTCGTAGACGGAGCGGCTCGGCTTGCCCATCACGGACAGCACCGCGTCGCTCACGTGCTCGGGCGCTACGCGCAGCTGGCCCGAGACGTGATGTTCCAACAGCTCGCGCAAAAACTCGTCCGAGGCATCGGCCATGGTGTAGTCAAAGCGGATGCCGCTGCGCACGAAGACCTTCTTGACGCCCGGCAGCTGGCGCAGGTCGCGCAGCAGCTGCGTGTAGCCGCTCTCGTCGACCACCATGTTCTTGCACACGCTCGGCCATAGGCAGCGCTTGTTCTTGCACACGCCGTGTTTGAGCTGCTTGTCGCAGGCCGGGCGGCTAAAGTTGGCCGTCGGTCCGCCCACGTCGTTGATGTAGCCCTTAAACTCGGGGTCGTGTGTGAGCAGCTCGGCCTCGCGCATGATCGAGTCGTGGCTGCGCATCTGCAGCACGCGGCCCTGGTGGAAGGTCAGCGCGCAAAACGAACACTCACCAAAACAGCCGCGGTTGGAGCTAATGGAAAACTTGATCTCGGCAAAGGCCGGCACGCCGCCTGCCGCGTCGTAGTCGGGATGCCAATCACGTGCGTAGGGGAGCTCGGCCACCTCGTCCATCTCATCGGTGGTGAGCGTCGCCGACGGCGGGTTCTGCACCACATAGACGCTGTTGGGGTAGGGCTCTACCAGACGATGCCCGGTGATGGGGTCCATGTTCTGCTGCTGTACGTTAAAGCTGCGCGCGTAATTGAGCTTGTCGGCGGCAAGGTCGTCCCAGCTGGGCAGCAAGTCGTAGTCGTAGACCTCGTCGAGCGAGCTGGTGCGGTAGACGGTGCCGTTGATATAGGTGATCTGATCGACGGGCAGTCCCGCGTCGAGCGCGTCGGCGATCTCGACGATCGCGTGCTCGCCCATGCCGTAGATGAGGATGTCGGCGCCCGAGTCGAGCAGCACCGAGCGCTTGAGCTTATCCTGCCAGTAGTCGTAGTGGGCCAGGCGGCGCAGGCTTGCCTCGATGCCGCCGATGATGATGGGGGCGTCCTTGAACGTCTGACGGATGAGATTGCCGTAGACCGTGACGGCACGGTTGGGGCGGTGACCTTCCTCGCCGCCGGGGGTATAGGCGTCGGTGTGGCGGCGGTGCTTGGTCACCGAATAGTGGTTGACCATGGAGTCCATGTTGCCGGCACTGACCAAAAAGCCCAGGCGTGGCTCACCGAGCACGCTGATGCTGGCGGGATCGGTCCAGTCGGGTTGGCAGATGATGCCCACTTTGTAGCCGTGCGCGTCGAGTACGCGGCTGATGATGGCCATACCAAAGCTGGGGTGGTCCACGTAGGCGTCGCCGCAGATGTAGACAAAGTCACACTGGTCCCAACCGCGCGCGTCCATATCGGCGCGGCTGACGGGGAGGAACTTATTGCGGCCCGGGCGCCAGGGACGGGCGGGCGCTGCCGGGGTATGAGCGGCGTGGCCGCCCTGGGCCTTGCCGCCGCGCTTTTGCTGCTGGCCCTGTTTGCCCTGCTGACTGCGCTGGTTATTCTGAGCGTGCTGAGGCTTTTTTGCCACGATCCCTCCCGGTGTTTGTATGCTGCACGTAATTGTAACCAGTCTTTTTGGGACGGGGCTAAAAAGACTGGTGGAGTACATGGGCTGGCGGATCGGCGTGCCGATGCGGGCGCCGTTTGTTTCCAGACTGTGTATCCCCGTGTCGAAGGAGCCGTCTCGCGCGCACGCCATGTTGTCAATGGGTTACAGTATGAACGGCGGCTATGTTTCCGCCAACGCACGAGAGGGTCGTCAACAAGGAGGATGCACGACGATGCAGCGTGCCAAACAGATATCGGAGTCCATCGAACTGGGCATTATCCTGGCGCTCGCCGGTTGCTTTTTGGACGTTTATTCGTACATTGGGCGCGATCATGTTTTCGCAAACGCGCAGACGGGCAATATCCTGCTCGTGGGCGTGAGCATCTCGGAGGGCAATTGGGCACTTGCGGGGCGCTACTTCTTCCCTGTGGTGTCGTTTGCCGTGGGCATTATGCTTGCCGACCTGGTACACGAACGGTTTGGCAGCGTGATTCACTGGCGCCAAGTGACGGTGTTCTTTGAAGCCGTCATCTTGCTGGGTGTGAGCTTTATCCCGGGCGGCAATTTCAACCTGCTCGCCAACTGCCTCACCTCGTTTGCCTGCGGCATGCAGGTCGAGAGCTTCCGCAAGATCCACGGTCACGGCATCGCTACGACCATGTGCATCGGCAACTTGCGCAACGCGCTGCAAAACGTGGACGATTACATCATCACCCACAGGCGCGGCTTTTTGGAAAACGGCCTGCTGTACTTTGGCGTGATCTTTACCTTTGTGTTTGGCGCTGTGTTGGGCAACTGGTGTATTGAGCGCATGGGCCTGCACGCCATCGTCGTGGCGAGCTTGCTGCTGTTTGTCGCGTTTGCCATCATGTTCATCGACCGCGAGCGCGACTTGCGCTTACGCTGGAAGGTTGCGGCCGAGGCTTGGAAAGAGGGCTGTCGAAAGTAAGCGAATGCGGCAAAGGGGCTGTCCCTTTGCCGCAATTTTTTTCATCATCTGTTGAAACGCTTTAACATATTTGACGTTCTCGCGTGTTTTTCGTTTCAAAAGCGTTAGGATGGGACTCATAGCGTGGGGCGTAATGGGTGCCCCGCACACGATGGGAGGCTATCAATGGCTAATCGTTTCGTTCTCAACACCATCTCTTATCATGGTTCCGGCGCCATCAAGGAAATCCCCGGTGAGCTCCAGCGTCGCGGCTACAAGAAGATCTTCGTCTGCTCCGACCCCGACCTGGTCAAGTTTGGCGTTACCGCCAAGGTGACCGACGAGCTCGATGCCGCTGGCATCGCTTGGAGCCTCTACTCCGAGATTAAGCCCAACCCCACTATCCAGAACGTCAAGGACGGCGTCGAGGCCTTCAAGGCTGCCGAGGCTGACGCTATCGTGACCATCGGTGGCGGCTCCTCCATGGACACCGCCAAGGCCATCGGCATCATCATCAACAACCCCG
>CAJKZO010000182.1:0-3032 GCA_905204365.1 uncultured Collinsella sp. | reverse complement strand
CCGATACGGCGATGATCCTCAAGGTCCATCCTTCCAACTATCGCATCGAGGGTTTTCACGAGGAAGTGAGCTCGAGGGAGCTCGCCGCACTGGCCCATAAGCACGGTCTGCTGTTCTATGAGGATCAGGGGTCGGGCGCGCTTCTGCCCGATGACATCCTGGCGCGCGGCGGCGAGGAGACCACGCCGGCGGCGGTCGCGGCGGGGCTCGATATCGTGTCATGCTCGGGCGATAAGCTGCTGGGCGCCGCACAGGCGGGCATTATCATGGGTCGCCGCGATCTGGTCCAGGCCTGCGGGTCGCATCCGCTTATGCGCGCTCTGCGTCCGGGTAAGCTCGCACTGGCGGCGCTCGAGGCTACACTGCGCATCTACATGGATGGGGCGGATGTGGCCCATCGCGAGGTGCCGGTGCTCAGCATGCTCACGCTTCCGCAGGCTCATCTGGAGCGTCGTGCCCGCAAGCTGCGCGATCTTATGGTCGCCGGGCTCGATAAGGCTGGCTGCCCGTGTGCCGTTGAGTTGGAGATTGTCGAGGAATCGTCGACCCCCGGTGGCGGCTCGCTGCCTACCGTGGAGCTGCCCACGATGTGCGTTGCCGTGCGTCTTGTTGACGAGCGCCTGACGGTCGACGCGCTCAAGCGCTCGCTTGTCCAGGACTTTGACACGCCGGTCGTCACGCGCACCTCGCACGACCGCATTCTGTTTGATGTGCGCACGCTCGTTGGCGACCGCGATATCGAGACGGCGGCATCGACGCTCGTCGCGTGCGTTGAGAAGGCGGTTGCACGATGAGTGAGGTTCAAGCGCTGGTGGAGTGTCCCGTTATCGTTGGCACGGCGGGCCACGTCGACCACGGTAAGTCGGCACTGATCGAGGCGTTGACCGGCAAGAATCCCGACCGTCTGGAGGTTGAGCGCCGTCGCGGTATGACCGTGGAGCTTGGCTTTGGCGAGCTGGCGCTGCCGAGTGGCAAGATCGTCGGCCTGGTCGACGTGCCCGGCCATGCCCACTACCTGCGCGCCATGGTGCGGGGCGCCACGGGCATCGATGTTGCCGTGTTGGTGGTTTCGGCCGTCGAGGGCGTGATGCCGCAGACCCGCGAGCACGTGCACGTGCTGGAGCTGCTGGGCGTCACGCATATGGTGGTGGCGCTGACTATGTGTGACCTGGCCGATGCCGAGATGACAGAGCTTGCCGAGCTCGATGTCGATGACTTTTTGTCGGGTACCGTGTTTGCGGGCGCGCCGATTGTGCCCGTGTCGTCTAAGACGGGCGAGGGGATCGACGGTCTGCTTGCGGTGCTCGACGAGCAGGTAAGTGCCTGCTGGGATGCCTGCCACGACCGTGCCGAGCGCACCGATGCCGCGCCGCGTCTGCCGATTGACCGCTTCTTTACGATCATGGGCGTCGGCACCGTCGTGACGGGTACGCTGCACGATGCGCCGGTTGCGGTGGGTGACGAGCTGATGGCTTTGCCGTCGCGTACGGTCTGTCGCGTGCGCGGGATTCAGGTGCATGGCGATACGCCGCGCGCGCTGCCTGGGCAACGCGCGGCGCTCAACCTGGTCGGTGACGGTGTCGCGGCGCTTGACCGTGGCGAGATGCTGGGCGTGGCGGGCCGCTTTGGCCAGACGTTGCGCTTTATGATGACGTTCACCTACCTGGGCCGCGAGGGCGCCAAGCCGCGCGTGCTCGAGTCGGGTGCGCGCGTGCATGTGATGGCCGGCACGGCCGAGGTCGTCGGCCGCATCATGCTTTTGGAGGGCGAGGCCCCCATGGCGGTGGGCGAGACCCGTACCGTGCAGGTGCGCCTAGAGGAGCCGCTGCCGCTGCGCGCCGGAGACCATGCCGTGGTGCTGTCGTATTCGCCCGTTATGCTCATCGGCGGCGGGCGTGTGCTGCTTTCGCGCTGCCGTCGCTCGCGCGAGCTTTCGGCGGGGGAGCTCACACTGTTTGTGGCGCTTGAGTCCGGCGATACCGCGGGCGGTGTGGGCGCTTGGCTGGCGCTGCAGATGCTGCCGGTTACGGCGGTTGATGTTACCGACGCTTTGGATCTTGGTGTACGCGAGGTCGATGCCGCACTGCGCGGGTTGGTGTCGCAGGGCTCTGTTCGCAAGCTTGCTGTGGGTGATGCGGACTACTTGGCTGACGCCGTGGTGCTCGACGCCGCGATGGATGCACTGGCGGCGACCCTGTCAGCCATGCACGCGGCGTCTCCCAAGGAGACGGGCTTTACGCCCGGCGCCGTTGCCCATGCTGCGTGGCCTACCGCTGACGATACAGTTGCCGCAGCCCTGATTTCCGTGGGCTGCTCGCGCGGCGTGTGTGCCTCCGAGGGCGCCGAAGTGTTCGATCCGCACTCCGCTGCCGCCGCGGCGCGTGTGGTGCGCGAGGCCTGCGAACGTATCGTTGCCTTGCTGGACGAAGCCGGCCTCGATGCACCGACGTTGCCCGAGGTGGGCGAGCAACTGCAGCTCGATCGCGACACCATGACGCGTGCCCTGCGCGAGCTTTCGCTCAACCGCTCGATCGTTAAGGTCGAGCGCGACGTTGCCCTGTCCGCTGCCGCTGAGGCCCACGCGCGTGAGCTCGTCGCCTCTGCCATTGCCGACGCCGGCGGTGCTGCCACTACGAGCGTGCTGCGCGAGGCGCTGGGCGTGTCGCGCAAGCGTGCCATCAGCATCTTGGAACACCTGGATGCCGTGCGCTTTACGGTGCTCGACAAGGAAGCCGGCGGCCTGCGCTCCCTGCGCTAGATTGGCCGCTCGGTTTGGTAAAATACCTCCGCACTTGGGAACGGATGGGCTCCGGTGGGCTCCGCGGTCCTCAAAACCGTTGCGAGGCGTGCAAAACGTCTTGGATGTGTTCGATTCACATACGTTCCCGCCACACGCTACCAGCGCTTTTGTGCTCGCGGTCTTGCTGCGTGCCGCAAAGGCGCTGTTTTGTTTTTGCATGGGTTTGCCGTGCCGCCGGCTTTATCGGCGACGGCATTTGGCTTCGTGTGCCGGGTTTTGAGCATGCCGATGG
>CAJKZO010000181.1:0-3058 GCA_905204365.1 uncultured Collinsella sp. | reverse complement strand
CGGACGGTTGTCATCGTTGTTATCAGCGCCATCATCTTCGGTCTGACCGCACGTCTCTTTGCCTGGTCGGTTCGAACCGTCAAGAGCCTGTATGGTCGCTTTATCACCAATTACCTCGTTCGCGCACTCGTGGGCGCACTCGTGGTGCTCGCGGCCTACGCGATGCTCGACGCCTGGAAGTATGCCGGCCTTGCCACCTGGCTCTCGGGCGCCGGGTTCGCCGGAAACACGACCCTTGCCGACGCAGCCATCAAACTCGTGGTGACGGCGCTTACCCTGGGCGCGGGCTTCCAAGGCGGCGAGGTCACGCCCCTGTTTGGCATCGGTGCGGCGCTCGGCGGCTGGATCGGTTGCCTCGTCGGAATCGACCCCAGCTTTCTGGCGGCTCTCGGCATGCTCGGCGTGTTCTGCGCCGGCCTCAACGTGCCCATCACCACCTGCATGATGGCCATCGATCTGTTCCACGGCACGGCCGCCGGGTTCTTTGTCATCGTGGCCTTTATCAGCTATCTCGTCGGCGGCCACCGCGGCGTGTACCCCGCCCAGCGCATCATCTCACCCAAGCGTCGTTCGCTTATTGTGGATGAGGGCGGTACGGTAGCGGATGCTATCGAGCGCCACAACGACCTGATAGAGTAGACGTAAATATTCGCCGTGCAGCCACAATCGGGGGCAATTCGACCTGAGCGCGACCGCACCGTCACGTCATACGCCGGGAGTCGCCCCATGCACGCAACTGATTTTGGTCGCACGCTCATCATCGCCAACCCCGCCGCCCAATCGGGTGCGGCGCGCGAGGTCGCTGAGCGCCTGCAGCGCTTTTTGGACATGACTGCACGCGCATCCCAGTTTGACCTGGTGCTGACCGAGCGCATGGGACACGCCAAGGAACTTGCCACACGGGCCCAAGGATACCGCACGGTTATCGCACTCGGCGGCGACGGCGTAATCCACGAGGTCGTCAACGGCTTGATAGCGCAAGAAGAGGCGGTCCGGCCCGCCCTTGCCGTCCTGCCCGTGGGCTCCGGCAACGATTTTGCCCAGACGCTAGGCATCGACGATTTCTCCGGCAAGGACTTTGGCGCGCTGCTCACCTGCGAGCTGCAGCGTCAGGACATCGGGCGCATTCGCTCGTGGAGCCCTGCGAGCGGCAGCGGCGAGGCTGCCGTTGAGTACTACGACCAGACGCTCTCCGTCGGTATTGACGCCGCCATCGGCCTGGGCACCACCGAGCTGCGCAAAAAGACGGGCCTCGCCGGCGCTCCGCTCTACACCCTCTCGGGTCTGGAGCAGTTTGGCCTGCGCTACCGCAACTACCCCATGACAGTCAGCTTTGACGGCGCGCCCGCCGAGCGCGTGAGGGCGATCATCATGGCGATTCAGCTGGGTCCTACCTATGGCTCGGGCTATCGCATCTGTCCCGACGCCGACCCCTGTGACGGTATATTCGACGTCTGCTACGCCTGCGGCCCCGTTCCGCGCGCGGTCGCGCTTCCCATGTTCCTTTCGGCCAAAGACGGCCACCATACCAAGCTGCCACCGGTTCGTATGCGTCGCTGTCGCCATGCCGAGCTTATCTTTGAGGAGCCCGACTACCCCATTCAGGCCGACGGCGAGCCCATCGTCGCCTCGCGCATCGAGGTCGACGTCCTCGGCGGAGCCCTCCACGCCTGCCACCCCCCCCACAAACCCCACCTATGTTGCGGTGAAATTGGGACTGTTTATGTTGCTATTGGCCAAAAACAGTCCCTATTTCACCGCAACTTATGAGGAGGCTATTCGTCACTGCCCGGCTTGCGACGGTTAGCCTTTTTAATGGCATTGAAGTGCTTGTCATTGAGCCTGCGCTGGCGAGAGCGCTGAGGCACCTTGGTCTTTACGCGCCGGCGCGGTGGACGCCCGCGACGCCCAAGCTCAGCGCGCAGCTTACGCAGGCAGCTACTACGGTTTTGGAACTGACTGCGGCTCTCGCGCGCCGTCACGGTAATCCCCGAAGGGATATGCTTCATGCGCACCGCCGAGTCCGTCGTGTTCACGCCCTGTCCGCCCGGACCCGTCGCACGAAACACCTGCACCTCGCAATCGCGCGCCAGCTCCTCGACCGACATCTCGGCATAGCGCGCATACTCGCGCCATCCCATCGTGTTCTCATCCATATCAACACCTCCCCTCATAAAAAATGTGACAAAGGGAAAGTCCCTTTGTCACATCGCATACCAATCGCTTGTGTTGCGCGCTTAGGCGAAGGTGATCTCGCCGGTATCGCAGTCCATATCGGCGATACGGGCTAGGCTTTCAACGCGGAAGCCGCGCTCGCGGAGCTTATCGCCACCGCCCTGGAAGCCCTTCTCCACCGCAATGCCAATGCCGGATACCTCGGCACCTGCAGCCTCGCAGATCTTGATAAGACCCTCGAGCGCGCAGCCGTTGGCCAAAAAGTCGTCGATGATCAGGACCTTGTCGCCCTCGGACAGGAAGCGCTTGCCGACGATGACCGGGTACTCCTTCTGCTTGGTAAAGGAGTAGATGGTCGTGGCATACTGCTCGCCGTCAAGGTTGATAGACTGCGCCTTCTTGGCAAAGACCACCGGCACGCCGCCAAAATGCTGGGCTGCAATGCAAGCCATGCCAATGCCCGAAGCCTCGATCGTCAAGATCTTGTTGATCTCGACGCCCTCGAACAGACGGGCCCACTCGGCGCCCATGTGGTCGAACAGCTCAACGTCGCATTGGTGGTTGAGGAAGGCAGCAACCTTAAGGACGTTACCGGCCTTTACGATGCCGTCATGGCGAATACGATCCTCAAGCTCCTGCATGGCGCAACCCCTTCTCGCGGCAACGATACCGCGCGATTAATAAACGTTGTTCGATAGTCTACCACGGACCGACCCCCGCCCGCCCCACAAGCCGCATCGCACCATAAAGCCGCAAGACAAGTAGATAGGCCCGATTCGTGGCAAGCCCGCCTCCACAAGCTAATGGCGGGCGCGCACCCTCACCAAACGCACCATGGCGAGCGCAAAGCCCACAGCGGTCACAGCCATCAACACATAGAACA
>CAJKZO010000180.1:0-3059 GCA_905204365.1 uncultured Collinsella sp. | reverse complement strand
GGGTTCGATGGTGTGTCGATTATCGCGGAGTCCTATGACGAGAAGATCGCCCAGTGCGCGCGCCTGATCACGCCTGGAGCGTAGGGGGTCCGGGCTCAGGTCTGCGGATTGCGGCCCCTGGCTGCTGCTGTCCGCGTAGCGGGATTTCTTCCTAGGGAATACGACAGCGTTTCGTGGTGCGGGCTCCTGCATGATACCAGCTAGATAGGCAAATATGGCAACGTTGTGAATCTGGAAAAGCCTGCAGGTTAACAACGTGGTTAAACGATTAATCAGCCAGACTGTAGATAAAGGTTAAACGATTAATTACCACCGAGTAGATAATCACCGAGCAGATAAGGAGTTCACTATGCTGCTCTGCCCCAGTCTCATGTGCGCCGACTACGGCAATCTGCGTGCGACCGTCGAGGATCTCGACGCCGCCGGCATCGACATCTTCCATTGCGACGTGATGGACGGCAGTTTCGTTCCCAATTTCGCCATGGGTCTCGAAGACATCAAGGCCGTGCGAGCTGCCACCAACAAGCTCGTCGACGTGCACCTTATGGTCGAGAATCCTGCCAGCAAGGTTGAACTTTTCGCCTCCGCCGGCGCGGACATCATCTATATCCATCCGGAGTCCGAGCGTTACGTGGTCAAGACACTCGCCGCGATTAAGTCCCTCGGCAAGAGCGCCGGTATCGCCGTGAACCCCGACACCTCTATCTCCGAGATCGAGGAGATGTTGAACCTCTGCGATTACGTGATGGTCATGACGGTGAATCCGGGTTTTGCCGGTCAGAGCTTTATCGAGTTCACGAACGACAAGGTGCGTCGCCTTGCCGCGCTGAAGGAGCGCTTTGGCTTCAAGCTCATGATCGACGGCGCCTGCTCGCCCGAGCGCGTGCGCGACCTGTCCGCCATTGGCGCGGACGGATTTATCCTGGGCACCAGTGCGCTGTTTGGCAAGGACGCTGGTTACGAGGAGTGTCTGCGCCGTTTGCGCGCCGGCGAGGTGTATTAGAAGCGGAACGGCGAATTAGGACGGATTGAGCGCGCGGCATGCGCGAATGGTTCTTATGGAAAGGGGTCTCTTTTGAAGATCGGTATTGGAAACGACCACGTCGCAGTCGAGTACAAGGAAGCCATCACGGCGTATATCCAGGAGAAGTACGGCTACGAAGTCGTGAACTTCGGTACGGACAGCACCGAGCGCTTTGACTATCCCATCGCGGGTGAGGCCGTGGCGGACGCTGTCATGTCCGGCGAGGTTGATCGCGGTATCGTTATCTGCGGTACGGGTGTGGGCATCTCGCTTGCCGCCAACAAGGTGCGCGGTATCCGTTGCTGCACCTGCTCTGAGCCGTATTCCGCTCGCCTGTCGCGCGAGCACAACAACACCAACATGCTCGCATTTGGTGCTCGTGTGGTAGGCATCGAGCTGGCCAAAATGATTGTCGACGCCTGGCTCACCGGCGAGTTCGAGGGCGGCCGTCACCAGCGACGCATCGATATGATTCGCCAGATCGAGGCTCGTCAGCTCGTACGTGCGGAGGAAGCACGCGGCTGGTAGCGGAAAAGCCCGTCACCCGTGTGGTGGCGGGCTTTTTGCATGTCGCGCGTGGGATAGAGCACATGCGAGAGAAAAACGCGGCTATTCGCTGCCCGCTGTCTAGCTGCTCGCGCGTTGCACGAGCTTAACGGGGACAAGCGTCTCCATCTCGGGCTCTTCGCCGCGCAGCAGGGCGAGCAGGGCCTGACATCCCTCGTGCGCGAGGCGCTCGGGGAAGCGGCGGATGGTGCTGATTTGCGGCGTCGGAAGCTGCGCGTAAACGGAATCGTCGAAGCCGATGAGACGGACGTCTTCGGGTACGCGCTTGCCGGCGGCAACGAGCGCACGCAGCGCGCCCACGGCTGCGTGGTCGCTATGGGCGAAGACGCCGTCGACGGGGTAGCCCGTGGAGAGGAAGTCGGTCACGAGCTCTTCCGACTCGATGATGCTCGGCTGCTTACCCGAGACAAACAGCTGGTAGTCGCGGCGTAGCGGCATTCCGTGCGCGGCGAGCGCCCGCTCGTAGCCCATCTGGCGCTCGTTGCCGGGGTAGTTGGCGGTAAAACTCGAGATGCTCAGGATGTCCTTGCAGCCGCGCTCGATGAGGTGCTCGGTCGCCATGTAGCCACCGCCGATGTTGTCGGAGCCCACGTGTGGGAAACCGAGGTCGTTTTCGGGCGCACGGTCGATGCAGACCACGGGGATTCCGTGGGGGACGAACTCGCCGTCGAGCCTGCGCAGGCCGGAGATACAGATGATACCGTCGGCCTGCTTGCTTGCCAGCGTGCGGAAGTAGTCACGCTCGCGGGCGGGGTCATTGGCGCTGTTGCAAACAAAGACCGAGTAGTCCTCGGTTGCCAGCTCGCGCTCCACATGCAGGGCGATCTTGGAAAAGAAGTCGTTGGAGATGTCCGGCACGATCATGCCGATGGTCCGGGACTGGGCCATACGGAGGCTCTTCGCCGCCATGTTCGTGACGTAGCCGTATTCCTTTAGGGCGGCTTCCACGCGTTTGCGGGTGTCTTCGGAAAAACGGCCGCTGCCGTTGATGACGTGGGAGACCGTGGCGACGGATACGCCGGCCGCGACGGCAATCTGGCGCATGGATGGGCGCTTGCCTGGTGTGGGCATGGGGCCTCCTGCTGCTTTCGGGTGGTTAACAGATTAACCGAGATTGTAGCGCATGCGCGATGCCGTAATGGGTCGCTTCGAAGTCGTTTTGTCGCGCTCGGTCTGCACCTTGGATAAGAAGGAGTTCGTCGAGCACTCCGATCCGGAGCGCACGCGCGCCAACATCCCGCTGTTCCAGCAGGGCATCATGATACAGCAGCTCAACTCCGAGAAGCTCGTGGTCGAGATCATGGTGAAGTTCTGCGGCCAGTAATTACTGCATTACATATTCTGTTGTCACCTGGGAGGCTCGCTTTTGCGGGCCGCTTTGCGTTGCTAAGGGGCCATGGTCTGTCGATAAATAAAGCGCCCGCTTGCTGGGGGAGCAAGCGGGCGCCTGTGAGCGAATATGTTTGCG
>CAJKZO010000179.1:0-3069 GCA_905204365.1 uncultured Collinsella sp. | reverse complement strand
TCGAGCTTGGCGCTCCCCGCCTTATAGTCCTCGTAGTGTAGATGCGGGTCGCAGCAGATCTGGCGCAGCTTGGTGAGCTCGGCGAGCACCTTGAGCTTGTCTTTCTTAAACTCGGATGCTTCGCGGTGCTGCACCTGCTGGGCGATGCGGTCTTGGTTGGCCAGGTAGAGCTTGCGCTGCTCGCCGGTGAGCTGCGCCATGACGGTGTCCTCGATCTTCTCGGGCAGATCGGCCACCACGTCTTCCTTTACGCGACGCAGCACAAACGGCGACACGAGCGTCTGCAGTCGGGCGGCGCTATCGCCCTCGGCATGCTCGACGGGGCTCTCAAAGCGCTTGGCAAACGACTCGCGCGTCCCCAAAAGGCCCGGCATCAAAAAGTCGAAGATGCTCCAGAGCTCGGACAAGCGGTTTTCGATGGGCGTGCCCGTCAGGGCAAAACGCACGCCGGCAGGCAGGCGCTTGGCGGCGCGCGCCACCTGCGTGAGCGGATTTTTAATGTACTGGGCCTCGTCGAGCGCCACGCGGGCAAAGTCCTGCTCGACGTACTCGTCGATATCGCGCCGCATAAGGTCATACGACGTTACAACCACGTTATGTTCGGCCACGCCGGCGATTTGCACACGGCGTTGAGCCTTGGCGCCCACAATGGCGCACACATCGAGCGACGGGGCAAAGCGCTCCAGCTCGGCGGTCCAGTTGTACACAAGCGACGCAGGGCACACCACAAGCGTGGGCTTAGTGTCCCCCGCTTCCACGCGCGCCAGGATATGCGCGATCATCTGCAGCGTTTTGCCCAGGCCCATATCGTCGGCCAAGATGCCGCCGAGGCCCAGGTGCTCGAGCGAGCCAAGCCACTGGTAGCCGTCGACCTGATAGCCGCGCAGCGTGGCCTTGAGCGAGACCGGCACCGTAAAGTCCATCTTGCCGAGCGTATCCAAGCGCTCGACGGTGCGACGGAATGCAGCGTCGCGATCGGCTTCGAGCGCAGGCGTGCGCGCAAGCATGCTGTCGACGAACAGGGTACTCGACGCGGGAAGCGACACGCCGTCGAGCAGGTCGACAGCATCGACCCCCAGATCATCGGCAAGGCCAAACGCGGCGCGCGCTCCCTCGTCCAGGCGAATGATGTCGCCCGACGTGAGACGCGCAAACGTCTGGTGACGCTTGTAGGAGTCCAGATAGATGGCAAGGTCTGCCGCCGAAAGCCCGCTCGCACCCAGCTCGACATCGAGCAGATTGCTCTTGACGGCCGCACGAACCGAGAGCTTGGGCGCAGGGCGCACCGAAATCTGGCGCAGACGGTCGCTGAGCATGACCTCACCCAGCTCGGACAGGGCGGACAGGCCCTCGGTCAGCAGGCAGAACAAGCTCTCGTCATCGCGCTCCTCAAACGCCAGACCGCCCTCGTAAAAGTCGAAATACAGGGCCGCCGTGTCCATAACGCGAAACTCTGCCACCTCGTCGCGGGGCGGCACGCCCGGGCGCTGCTCTTCGAAGGGGCTGCCCGGAGCGCCCAGACTAAAGAGGTCTGCCGACCAGTCGCCGTAGGTAACCGTAACTTTGCAGGTCACGAGCCCATCGTCGACGCCGATCGCCATGGCAAAGCTCGGCTCGGGTGCCACGGTATCGAGCGCAGCGGGCGCGGTAAGGTCGGTGTAGTCGCGCAAAATGGGCAGCGCCATACGACAGAACTCCCCCACCTGGTCGACAGCGATATGGATCGGCGTGCGACAGGGCAGTAAGCGCGATAGGAACGGCGCCGCATGCTGGGCAAACGCTACATCGGCGCGGCGCGCACGGCGGGTGTCGACCAGATAGGCAACGTCGCCCGAAGCAAAGCAGTATGCATCGGCCGGCAGGCGCAGATCGTAGCTACCACCAGCCGCCGGCGCGATTTTGGCGGCAAGGAGCGGTGGGCGCTTAGACAGCGCCTCGTCCTCCCCTTCCGGAGGCATCTCAACCGCGACGTCATAGGTGCGATGCGTCGTCGTCCCCCGCGACCAGGCGGGCTCAAAAGAGATAGTCTTGCCGCGCAACAGGTCCAGCACATATACGATGCTATGCTCGGACAGCGGTAACTGACGCTCGGCGACAAAACCGCTGCGGGCAAAGTCGTACGACGCCGAACGCGAGCTTGTGATGTCATCGAGATAGGCAACTGTCGTCACGACAAGGTTGAGCAGCTTTGTCGACACGTCTTCGAAGGCTTCGGGCGTATGGACAAACGTGAGCTTCTTGCCGTACGAGAAGGTGCCGCCGCGCACGTAGGCATCGGCCATGCCGTCGATGTCCTTGACCACGTAGGAGACCGATCCACAGCGAATGCGGAACTCGAGCGCCCAGCTAAAGCGGTCGGCAAACAGTGGATTGTAGTACGGCACCAGCGAGGGCTCCAACACCGCCTTGGGGGTATCGGGATCCACACTGCCGGCGAGCTTGCGGCGCATGCTCGCCAGCTCATCCATGCGCGCGTCCGAAAGATCGGAGAGCGCCGCCATGAGGCTGGGGCTCGTGGGGACGGGCGCCGGAAAGGGAAAATTGGGGTTGACGGCCGGCGCTTTGGGCGCGGTGCGAACGGGCTGTTTCGGCTGCGCCGTAAACGTGCGAACCGGTGTGCGCAGCCCCTCAACAGGCTCAATGCCGCTGGCGTCCAGGTATGCCAGCGCTGTGGCGATGGCGTGTTTGCACATACCGGGGTAACGATAGGCGGCGGGGCAATCGCAGTCGTAGTCGATCACCTCGTGCTCGTCCATGTCGAGCGCCACGTGCGTCTTGTACAGGTCGCCGCGCGAACCGCGCACCGAGCCCTCAACCGTCACGTTTTTGGAGAAGCGCGAGCCGCTGTCCTCAATCGACAGCACGGCGCCGTTGAGCATGAGCGAACGCCCCTTCATAAAGGTGCCGCTCAACGCCGCCTCTTTGCGAAGCGCCTGCACAAACGTCCCCTGTGCCATCACTTCCTCCAATCCACACAGGGTAGCTAATTTGGGACGGGGCTATTTTAGCTACCCCCATATGTCGGTTGAGATGTATTCCGACCCCGACTCATTCGCCGTCAGTCAAAGG
>CAJKZO010000178.1:0-3080 GCA_905204365.1 uncultured Collinsella sp. | reverse complement strand
TGGTGCTATAGCTCCGACCGCTCGGCGCTGCAGGTGGGCATGATCGTGGCCGATTCCTCGCACAGCGGCACGGGTGCTCCGGGCCTTATCTACGGTCATGTGGGTATCTACGTTGGCGGCGGCATCGTTATGAGCAACGAGGGTGCCATTACGTCTAAGTCGCTCGATTCGTTCATTAGCTTTTATGGTACTGGCTCTGGCGTGCGCTGGGGCTGGCTTGGCGGTATTGCGCTGTCGTAACGATAAGTTGGGCCGGGACAGTCCGAGAGGCATAAGGTTGCCTGCTCGGACAGTCCTGCGCGCGCGGAGAGCACATTAAGTGCGCTCCGGCTCGTGCGGAACTCGCGATCAACCTTATGTCTCTCGGACTGTCCCGGCCCTCTCGGGTTCGGGGCGCGACACACCGGACTGGTTTATCTGAATTAAAGAAAGTGAAGGCCCCTTTCGGGGCCTTCTTTTTTATAAGAATTCGCCTACTCGGTGGACTTCGGGTTCTAGGTCTACGTCGAACTGCTCTTTGACTTTGGCTTGGATGTCGCGGATGAGTTCGTCGACGTCGGCGGCGGTGGCGTGGTCGGCGTTGACGATAAAGCCGCAGTGCTTTTCGCTTACCTGCGCGCCGCCAACGGCGTGTCCTCGCAGGCCGGCATCCATGATGAGCTTGCCGGCAAAGTAGCCCTCGGGGCGCTTGAAGGTGGAGCCGGCACTCGGCATGTCGAGCGGCTGCTTGTCCTCGCGGCGCTGGCGGTAGTCGTCCATGTCGGCCTTGATCATCGCGGCGTTGCCCGGGGCGAGATTGAAAGTGGCCGAAAGCACGATGAAACCGTCGTCGGCAATGCGGCTCTTGCGATAGCCCAGGTTGAGCTCGTCGGCATCGAACTCGATGATGTTGCCGCTGCCGCGGGTGCCGTCGTCGAGCTGGCGAGCGGGTTTGTAGACGCGCACGGACTCCAGCACATCGGCCATGCAGGCACCGTAGGCACCGGCGTTCATGTAGCAGGCGCCGCCGACCGATCCGGGGATGCCCGAGATGGGCTCCATGCCGGTGAGACCGGCCTCGGCTGCCGCCGCGGCGACATCGGAAAGCAAGGCGCCGGCCGCCGCCGTGACGTGCGCACCGTCGACCGTGATGTCGGAGAGGCCCTTGCCCAGCGCCACGACAACGCCGCGGATACCCTTGTCGCCGACGAGCAGGTCGGAGCCGTTGCCCACGATGGTGAGCGGCAGGTCGCAGCGATAGCAGGTGTCGAGCGTGGCGACGAGGCCCTGCTCGGTATCGGGCGTGACAAAGACGTCGGCCGGGCCGCCGATCTTAAACGTGGTGTGCTCGCGCATGGGCTCGCTCATCAGCACGTTGTCCTCGCCGGCAACGCCAGCGAGCGCGCACAGCAGGTCCTCGTTAAAAAAATCGTTCTCGTGCATACGGATATCCGCCTTTTGGTGGTCGTTGTCATCAATCGATTGCAATATACCCCACCCGGACGGATTTGGTGCGCTGACGGCGATAAAACAGCCGTCTACCGGATTGGTAAAATGTTTATCACCGAGGTAGAGGGGTAGTCGCTATACTTTCAAGAGATTGCGCGTAAACCCGGAAGGAGCGAGATGGCCAACAAAGTCACCCTCAAGCAGATTGCCCAGGAGGTGGGGCTTTCCCCCTCGTCGGTCTCGCTTGTTCTCAATAATCGGCCCTGTCGCATCTCGGAAGAAAACCGCAAGCTCATCAAGGAGGTCGCGGCGCGCAACCACTATGTTCCTAACCAGATTGCTCGTAGCCTGGTCATGCGCGAGTCGCGCACGCTGGGCCTTATCGTCCCTAACATCGAGAGCCGCTTTTTTGCCTCGCTCGCCGGTAGCCTGGAAAAGCGCTGCCGCGAGGACGGCTATGCGCTCTTCATTACCAGCTCGGGTGGAAGCGCCGATGACGATCTGGAGCTGCTGCGCCAGCTGGTGACGCGCGGCGTTGATGGCGTCTTCCTGGTCGTGGGCGACGAGTTCTCCGACGACCGTGCCCTGCGCGAAGAAGTCAGCCACCTGCCCATCCCGGCCGTGATGGTCGACCGTGCCATTGAGGGGCTCGAGTGCGACAAGGTGATGTTCGACCACGAGATGGGCGGCTACATGGCCACCCGCTATCTGATCGAGCAAGGCCACCGCCGCATTGCCTGCTTGGTTAACGCGCGCCGTTCCAATACGGGGCGTAAGCGACTTGCCGGCTATGAGCGCGCGCTGCGCGAGGTTGGCCTGCCTATCGACGCACGTTTGGAGTTTGAGAGCGAGTACTACATTCCGAGTGCCTACGAGGCCTCGGAGGCGGTGCTCGCAACTGATGCCACCGCTGTGTTCGCAAGTTCGGACAACATTGCCCTTGGTCTGCTCAAGCGCTTACACGAGATGGGGAAGAGCATTCCGGGCGACATTTCGGTGGTGAGTTACGACAACTCGGCCGCCGACGTTCTCTTTGAGCCGGCGCTGACCGCGATTGAGCAGGATCCTGGTATCCTCGCGGAGCATGCTTTTGGCTGCATGTCCAAGCGCCTTGCCGGTAGGGGCGGTAGACGTGCCGAAGAAGTCGTTCTGGAGCCGGCGCTTATCGTGAAGGGCAGCGTGCTCGATCTTACCGAATGTAGCTAAGCGTACTTGTTTGTTTGCATAGATTGCATGCGGAGTGTCCGCTATTTGCCGGCGGGGCCGGGGTGCCTGCCTTGTTTTGAGAAGTTCGCGGAGCCCACTTCTCAAAACAAGGCAGGCACCCCGGCCCTCGTCCGTGAACTCTTCCGCTGGGCGAGCTATAGACGCCGCGCACCGATAGGGTAAGGCGGCGGCTTGAAATTGGTGCTATATTCAGCTTGAGTTGTTTAATGCTAGTACGGGAGGCTGATATGGGGCTGTTCAAGAAGAAAAACCCGCAGGATGCCTTTGATCCCGATGTGTTTACCATCACGGATACGATTTTGGACCCGCCGCGGTTTACATTTTTGCCGGCTATCTACCAGGATGCCACGCGCCGCAAGTGGGCTGTGCATCAACGCGGTGGCGAGCCGAAGATTTTTGACTATGCGGACGTGTTGCAGTGCGAG
>CAJKZO010000177.1:0-3088 GCA_905204365.1 uncultured Collinsella sp. | reverse complement strand
ACACTAGAAACTATTTTCGGTGAAAGATGATACCCTTGCGCGCGCACCCTATACGGTAGATTTTTGGGTCATGCCTAGAAAACTACCTTTAGGCGACCTCCGTACACCGTCGGTGCCAGTAAAGTTTGGGGCAGATCGTTAGGCATGTCCTAAAGCCTACTCAGAGGCACTTTACCCTGCTAAAGCTGGCATAACAGCTAGAGCGAACGTCGTACAAAGGCAAGGAAAAATAACATACAAATCGGTGAACGGTAGTTGTTCGCGCTCGCATTTCCTGCGGGTTTGTAAAAAACGCCCTTATGATATAAAAAAAGAAACATATAACAGCCCTGATGAAGGGGGTAGCTATGTTATCCTTCTCAAACGGGTGAAATCTTGGGTTTTGGGTTGCAGTTCCAAGGTGGACAAACGTTTTTCCCTGTACCAACGTGTGGTGAAGAACGGAAGAAGCCGGTAGTGCAAGCCGATAATTCAAGAATTCAATAAGCAGCGGTGTGAGAGAGCGCCGCATTACACGTAACTAGGAGCGTGGTTACACAATGCAGGAGGCATGGGAAGGCTTCAAGGAAGGTATCTGGACGGGAGAGGTTGACGTCCGAGACTTCATCCAGAAGAACTACACCCCCTACGAGGGCGATGAGTCGTTCCTCGTAGGTCCGACCGAGCGTACCAAGGAGCTGTGGGGCGAGGTTCTCGACCTGCTGCTTAAGGAGCGCGAGCAGGGTGGTGTCCTCGATATGGACACCAAGACCGTCACGGGTATCGTGAGCCACCCCGCTGGCTACATCGATAACGCCCACCGCGAGAAGGAGACCATCGTCGGCCTCCAGACCGACAAGCCGCTCAAGCGCGCGCTGCACGTCAACGGTGGTATCCGCATCGCTTGCCAGGCTGCCAGCCAGCACGGCTACAAGGTCGACGAGAACGTTGTCGAGCGCTACACCTTCGAGCGCAAGACCCACAACGCCGGCGTCTTCGATGTTTACACCCCCGAGATGCGTGCTTGCCGCTCGGCCCACATCATTACCGGTCTGCCCGATGGCTATGGCCGCGGCCGCATCATCGGCGACTACCGTCGTGTTGCCCTGTACGGCGGCGATTACCTGAGCAAGGACAAGGAGGCCCAGAAGGCTTCCACCCCGACGGTCATGACCGCCGACAACATCCGCGATCGCGAGGAGCTGCAGGAGCAGATCCGCGCCCTCGGCGAGCTCAAGATGATGGCCGAGACCTATGGTTTCGATATTTCCAACCCTGCTACCAACACGCAGGAGGCCATCCAGTGGATGTACTTCGCCTACCTCGCTGCCGTTAAGGAGCAGAACGGCGCTGCCATGTCCATCGGCCGTACCTCTACGTTCATCGACATCTACGCTGAGCGCGACCTTGCCAACGGCACCTTCACCGAGGAGCAGATCCAGGAGTTCGTGGATCACTTCATCATGAAGCTCCGCATGGTCAAGTTTGCCCGTACCCCCGAGTACCAGGCCCTGTTCACCGGCGATCCGCAGTGGGTCACCGAGTCCATCGGCGGCATGGGTGTTGACGGCCGTACGCTCGTTACCAAGATGAGCTACCGCTACCTGCACACGCTCGAGAACATGGGCACCAGCCCCGAGCCCAACATGACCGTTCTGTGGTCGACCCGTCTGCCCGAGAACTTCAAGAAGTTCTGCGCCAAGACTTCTGTCGCCAGCTCCTCGATCCAGTACGAGAACGACGACCTCATGCGCGTTTACCACGGCGACGACTACGGCATCGCCTGCTGCGTGTCCTCCATGCGCATCGGCAAGGAGATGCAGTTCTTCGGCGCCCGCGCCAACCTGGCCAAGTGCCTGCTGTACGCACTCAACGGCGGTGTTGACGAGGTCTCCAAGAAGCAGGTCGGCCCCAAGTATCGCGCCGTCGAGGGCGATACGCTCGATTACGACGACGTTGTGGCCAAGTACAACGACATGATGAAGTGGCTCGCTGGCGTGTACGTCAACTCGCTGAACATCATTCACTACATGCACGACAAGTATTGCTACGAGCGCATCCAGATGGCTCTGCACGACAAGCACGTGCACCGCTGGTTCGCTACGGGCATCGCTGGCCTTTCCGTCGTGGCTGACTCCCTGTCCGCCATCAAGTACGCCAAGGTCCACCCCGTCCGTGACGAGAACGGCATCATCGTCGACTTCGAGACCGAGGGCGAGTTCCCCAAGTACGGTAACGACGACGACCGCGTCGACCAGATCGCTCACGACGTTGTGCATCAGTTCATGGAGTACATCCGCATGAACGACACCTACCGCAACTCCGTACCCACGACCTCGGTTCTGACCATCACCTCCAACGTCGTGTACGGTAAGAAGACCGGCTCCACGCCCGACGGCCGCAAGGCTGGCCAGCCGTTCGCCCCGGGTGCTAACCCCATGCACAAGCGCGATAGCCACGGCGCCATCGCTTCGCTGTCTTCGGTTTCCAAGCTCCCGTTCCGCGATGCTCAGGACGGCATTTCCAACACCTTCTCCATCATCCCGAGTGCGCTCGGCAAGGAGGACCAGGTGTTCTTTGGCGATATCGACCTTGATCAGCTGGGCGAGTAGCTATTGTTAGTGCTATACTAACAATAACGATTACTGATTAGCGCGCCGGTTTCGGCCGGCGCCTATTAATCGAAGGAGACACATTATGAAGGTTTCTGAAGTTTCCGAGACTCAGGCCGATAACCTGGTCCACATGCTCGACGCTTACGCCGAGAAGGGTGGCCACCACCTGAACATCAACGTCTTCAACCGTGAGACGCTGCTCGACGCTCAGGCTCACCCCGAGAAGTACCCGCAGCTGACCATCCGCGTTTCCGGCTATGCCGTGAACTTCCACACGCTCACCAAGGAGCAGCAGGACGAGGTCATTGCGCGTACCTTCCACGATAAGTTCTAAAGGGATTTAACTCCCGCAGGATCGCGAGGGCGTAATGGGCTTCTCCCCAGAACGTCCTCGGACATGAAAGTGCCCCGCCGTGCGCTTCGCGCGGCGGGGCACTTTCGTCCTGACGCTCCTATATGGCAAGGTCTTTTTTAGAATCCATTTTTCGCTCGGC
>CAJKZO010000176.1:0-3112 GCA_905204365.1 uncultured Collinsella sp. | reverse complement strand
GGCTCCGGGTGCGGTAAGGTGACGTGAAACAAGCGGGCGCTGACCTTTTGGTCGCGCCCGTGAAGTTGAACGTCAGATTGCCGTGTCCGGAGCCCGCGCAGCGCCGAGCAGTTACGCCGTTTGTAAAACGGCGTAACCTAAAGGTTCATGTTGCCGTGAATGTAGGGGGTGACCTCGGGGGAGATGTGGCCGCAGCCCAGCTCGCGCAGCGCGGACTCGATGGCGACGGGCAGCGGGGTCTTGCCCTCGGCATCGACGGCGGTGCCGCCGAGGGCGGCAATCTTGGTGACATCTGCGGGGGCGGCCTCGATATGCATGCAGTCGCCGATCAAGCGCGCGCGTACCTGTGCCAGATCAAGATCGTGCAGGTAATCCTCGCAGGCGCGGATTAAATCGACCTTCTCGCGCGTAAGCTCCTCGCCCGTGGGGACGCGCGTGGCAAGGCAGGCTCCCGCCGGCAGGTTCCAAACGGGATAGCCCCATGCGCGCAGCAGCTCGCGCTCTTCGTCCTTGGTAAAGCCGACCTCCATAAGGGGTGAGCGTACGCCGAGCTCTTCTGCCGCACGCATGCCGGGGCGGTAGTCACCGCGATCGCTTGCATTGCTGCCATCGATGACGGTGGGAAAGCCGAGCGACTTGGCGTGGTTGACGATGGCGGTAAAGCCAGCGTGCTTGCAGTGGTAGCAGCGATTGGCATCGTTGCAGGCTACTTGGGGGAGCTGCAGCTGATCGACCGAAAGATTGAGCACGGGGAGCTTAAAATGCGCCCCTTCATTGGCTTGTCCATCAACGGACCGCTCAAACGAGGCCTGTTCGGGCGTGCCGATGAGCGGCGTGGTGAGATGGACGAGGAGGGTATTGGTAGGCATGATGCGGGCGCATACGGCGGCCAAAAAGCTGCTGTCGACGCCACCGGAAAACCCGATAGCCACGCGCCCGTATGCCAAAAGCAGCTGTTCGAGCGCCGATAGCTTGTCTTGAAGCTCCTCTGCGGGTGCCGTGGTGTCTAAAATCATGAAACGATCCTTACCATTGAGTACTCGGTCGAAAACTATAATCCTAATGCGTTACTTGCCATAAGTCTTCTATCTGTGTAACGAAAGTGCAATATGGTATATACGTTATATACAAGTTGCCAAATGCGGTAGAGTTGCGGCAATACGACAGCGAGAGTCGATGGGGGACCGATATGATCAAGGCTGTTATTTTTGACATGGATGGAACGCTGGTCGATACCGAGCGTTTGGGGATTAAGGCCTGGAAGGCAGGCGCCGCTGAGCTGGGGCTCGCGATTGATGAAGCGCTGATCCATCAGTTTATCGGCCGCACGCTGCCCGATGTTATGGACATCCTTGATAAGCATTACGGCAGCCATGAAACCACCGAGGCGATCTATCGTCGCCACAAGGAGATTCGCGACGAGATGGTCAAGACCGAACTGGAACTTAAGGCCGGTGCCGCCGAGTGCCTAGACGAGCTGCTGGCTGCGGGCTATCACGTGGGTCTAGCGACGTCGTCGCGCCTCGTTACGGCCGAGCGCAACCTTAAGATGGTCGGTCTTTTTGACAAGTTTGAAACGGTAACGTGTGGCGAGGACGTCGTGCACGGCAAGCCCGACCCCGAGATGTATCTGCTCGCCTGCGAGCGCGCGGGCTTTGCTCCCGAGGAATGTGCCGTGGTCGAGGATTCGCGCAACGGCTGCGTCTCGGGCATCACGGCCGGATGCCATGTCTTCGCCGTCCCCGATATCGTGCCGCTGCCGCAGGACGTGGTGGATGGCTGCGAGGCCGTGCTCGATACGCTGTTCGATCTGGCGGCGGCGGTCAAGGCCGTGCGCTAGACAATTGCGGCGTTGAAACGAGCAATTGCCCACGTTTGCACTCAAGCAAAAGGGGTCCGGCAATGGTCGGGCCCCTTTTGCTTGAGCGGCGACTTAGCATACTTGCGGGCGTGCTATAGATACGCACCGAGGTTGATGGCCGTGGCGTCGGTCTGGCTGCTTGCCTGGGTGCTGGCGCGTTCCAGCAGGAACGGCCGCACGAGTTCTTGGCGGTTGATGTCCTCGATGGCCGTGACCGCGGTGACGGTGCGCGCGGCAGAGCCGATGTGGACGTGCTTGGTCTTTGCCGGGGCCTTGTTCTCAATTTGCTCCATGAGCAATTGAACGCCCTTGCGGCCAATCTCGTAGCCCGGGGGCGCTACCGTAGTGAGCGGGACCGATCCGCTCCAAGCGAGTGGGTTGCCATCGCAACCTGCTACGCGTACTTGCCCGGGGACGGCGATGCCTTTGTCGACCAGCGCCGAGATGACGCCCGAGGCCAACACATCGGTCAGGCCGACGACAAAATCGGGACGTTCGTCCGCGGGGCGCTCGGCGATTTGGGCACCGATGCCGTAGCCGTCGGCAGCGGTATTCCATTCGCCGGCGTCGATGACTTCGATCTTGATATCGGGGTGTAGAGCGAGCGCTTTATGAATGCCAAGGACGCGCAGGGTGAGTTGCATAAATGCTGCTCGGCCGACGACGACAATATGGTGCGCGCCGCGGGCGATGGCAAGTTCGGCAATGATGCGACCCTGGGCCTCGTTGTCGGCCGCTACGTAGTAGCCGGGTTCGGAGCAATGGATGTCCAGATGGACGATCGGCACGGGCATCTTGGTCATGGCGGGGTGCCAGTCGGGGGATGCCATGGGCTGAACCATGACGCCGGACATCTGGGTGCCCATAAAGTAGCGCAGGTAATGGTCCTCGAGAATATCGTCGTTATCGGCGTTGGCGATGAGCAAGTCGTAGCCGTGCTTGCGGGCCTCGTTGTGGGCGCCGCTGGCGATTTGGAGCGAAAAGCCGTGATCGAGACGGGGGAGCACCAGGCCAAAGGACTTGGTGGCGCCGCCCGCGAGCTGACGGGCGCTTTGATTGGGCAGGTAGCCAAGGCGATTGATGGTCTCGTTAATGAGCTTGAGGGTCTCGGGGCGCAGCTTTTCGGGGTGGTTGAGCGCGTTGGAGACCGTGCCCAACGAAACCCCGGCCTCGCGCGCGACGTCGCTGATTTTTACCTTTGCCATAGCGGCCCCTTTGATGCGTTTCAAGTACAAGCCAGATTGTAGCATC
>CAJKZO010000175.1:0-3128 GCA_905204365.1 uncultured Collinsella sp. | reverse complement strand
GCGCTGCTGCGTTGCGTGCCACCAGTCGAGAGCCACTACTGGGAGTCCACGACCTTCGCGGTGGGCGAGGAGATTCCTTTTGACGAGGTGCCGCAGCGTCTGGTGGGCATGGGCTACACCAATGCCGGCGCCGCCGACGCGCCCGGCCTGTTCCGTGTGCACGGCGACACCGTCGAGGTGTTTCCCGCGCAGGAAAAGGCGCCCGTGCGCATTGAGTTCTTCGGCGACGAGATCGATCGCATCCGCCGCATGGTGAGTTCAACGGGCCAGACCATCGGCAACGAGGACAGCATCGAGATCTTCCCGTGCCGTGAGCTGGCGCTTACCGACGATGCGGTCCACAACATGCATGTGGCGCTCTATCGCGCCAGCCAGGACGATAGCAAGCTGGCGGCGCTGCTCGAGATGGTGGATGCACGCATCGTCACGCCCGAGCTTGACCGCTTTTTGCCGGTGATGTACGGCCAGACCGTGAGCCCGCTGGCACACGTGAGCGGCAAGGCGCTCGTGGTTCTGTCCGAGCCGCGCTCGCTGTTCGACGACTGCCTGCGCGCCTACGAGGATATCGAGGCGCGTGCCGGCGAGGCGGGGATTGACCGACTGGATGGCCTGTATGTACGTGCCCAGCAGCTCGATTTTGGTGCTCAGCAGCGCCTGAACTATGTGAGCCTGATTCGCGCCGGCGGCGCGGTTACGGCCGAGCTCAAGATTGAGCAGCCTGCTATCGCGGGCTCGGACAACCGCTTTATGACGCGTATTCAGGAGGTCGTGGGCAAGCGCTATGCCTGCGTGTTTGCCATTCCCGACCGCGGCGCGCGCGAGTCGATGGAGCTCACCTTTGGCGACGAGGGCATTACCTTTGAGGAATCGCTGACGGCCGCGCCCGAAAATGCCGGCGTCATTGGCGAGCGCGTGCGCGTGGCGGCGGCAGATTCTGCCGACCGTGCTGCCCGTCAGGATGCTCATGCCTCGATTCGCGAGCGTAAGGCTGACGCGCTCAACGCCCGCTCGCTCGAGGCGGGCGCGGCCCAGGCTGCCGCCGGTGCCGCCGTGCCCACTATCTCGCGCGGACGCGTGACCTTTGTCGATGCCGCCCTGCCGCAGGGCGTGGTGGTGCCCGATGCCAACCTGGCCGTGTTCTCGATCGCCGACCTCAACGCCCGCATGGATGCCAACCGCGCGCGCAGCCGCCGCAAGGTGGACATTACGCAAATCACGTTTCCGTTTAAGCCGGGCGACTACGTGGTGCACGCCACTCACGGCATCGCGCTCTTTAGCGAGATCGCGCGCCAGGAAGTGGGCGGCAAGGAGCGCGACTACTTTTTGCTGGAATATGCCGACGGCGACAAGCTCTACGTGCCGCTCGAGCAGGTCGATCGCATCACGCGCTATGTTGGCCCCGACGGCGACAAGCCGCGCCTGACCAGGCTCAACACTGCCGACTGGACGCGTGCCACCAATAAGGCGCGCAAGAATGCCAAAAAGCTGGCGTTTGACCTGGTCGATCTGTATACGCGCCGCTCGTCGATTACCGGTATCGCCTGCCCGCCCGACACGCCCGAGCAGATCGAGATGGAGGAGAGCTTTCCTTACGACGAGACGCGCGACCAGCTGGAGGCCATCGCCGACATTAAGGCCGACATGGAAGCGCCAAAGCCCATGGACCGCCTGCTGTGCGGCGACGTGGGCTTTGGCAAGACCGAGGTCGCCCTGCGTGCGGCGTTTAAGTGTGTGGACTCCGGCCGCCAGGTCATGGTGCTCTGCCCCACGACCATTCTGGCCCAGCAGCACTACGAGACGTTCTTTGAACGCTTTGCCCCGTTCGGCCTTGAGGTCGAGGTGCTCAGCCGCTTCCGCGCGCCGGCGCAGCAAAAGCGCGCGCTCAAGGCGTTTGCCGAGGGCGCAATCGATGTGCTCATCGGCACCCACCGTCTGCTTTCGGCCGATGTGAACCCCAAGAACCTGGGCCTGGTGATCATCGACGAGGAACAGCGCTTTGGCGTGCAGCACAAGGAACAGCTCAAGAACCTGCGCGAGCAGATTGACGTGCTCACGCTTTCGGCAACGCCGATTCCGCGAACCATGCAGATGGCCACGAGTGGCGTACGCGACATGAGCCTAATCACCACACCGCCGACCGGGCGTCGTCCCGTGATCGTGCACGTGGGGGAGTACGACCCCGACGTGGTGAGTGCGGCGATTCGCCTGGAGGTGGGCCGCGGCGGTCAGGTGTATTACGTGTCCAACCGCGTCAAGACCATCGATGATGCCGTGGCGCGCGTGCACGAGGCCGCGCCCGAGGCGCGCGTGGGCGTGGCGCACGGCAAGATGAGCCCGCGCGAGGTCGAGGACGTGATGATCGAGTTCGCGACCAAGAAGATCGACGTGCTCATCGCCACGACCATCGTGGAGAGCGGCATCGACAACGCAACGGCCAACACGCTGATCATCGAGGACTCGCAGCGCTTGGGCCTGGCACAGCTCTACCAGCTCAAGGGCCGTGTGGGCCGCTCTGCTACGCAGGCCTACGCGTACTTTATGTTCCCGGGCGAGCTGCCGCTCACCGAGGAGGCGACGGCGCGCCTGACCGCACTTTCCGAGTTCCAGGACCTGGGCAGCGGTATGCGTATCGCCATGCGCGACCTGGAGATCCGTGGTGCCGGCTCGCTCATGGGCGCCGAGCAGCACGGCAACCTGTCGAGCGTGGGCTTTGACCTGTTTACGCAGATGCTGGGCCAGGCAGTGGCCGAGGCGCGCGGCGATGACGACGCCGGCGTGGAGGCGGCGAGCGTGGGCATTAACCTGCCGGCCGACTACTTCTTGTCCGAGGAGTACCTGCCGGCGGTGGATCAGCGCGTGCTCGTGTACCGTAAGCTCGCGGCGGCCGAGGACCTGGAGAGCATCGACGAGGTGCAGGAAGAGACCGAGGCCGCGCACGGTGAGCTGCCGCTGGCGGGGCTCAACCTGTTCAACCGCGCGCGTATTCGTATCCGCGGCGAGCGCTTGGGGCTCGAGAGCGTCACGCTCAGCGGCGGCCGCATCACGTTTTTGGGCGTCGACGTGCCCAAGAAGGTGGCCTTTGAGCTTAAGACCCGCTATGGCGCGGTGAACTTCCCCAAGAGCCGCAA
>CAJKZO010000174.1:0-3149 GCA_905204365.1 uncultured Collinsella sp. | reverse complement strand
CCGCAGATGCAGGTGCCGCCGGCGTTTTCGGCTATCTCGGTCAATGGCGTTCGCGCCTACAAGTCTGCTCGCGAGGGCAATGCGGTGGACCTACCTCCGCGCCCCGTCGAGGTTTATGCTGCCGACCTGATTGCCGTGGGCGGCGAGGGTGATACATGTGTGTGGACCGTGGCGTTCTCGGTGAGCAAGGGCACCTATATCCGAGCGCTCGCTCGCGACCTGGGCCGCGCCTGCGACAGCGCCGCGCACATTTCCGCGCTGCGCCGCACGGCCTCCGGTGTTGTTTCCATTGGCGCTTGTCATGCGATCGAGGAGCTTTCTCCCGAGTCCGCGGCTGGCTTTGCCCTGGATCCCATTGCGGCCTTGGGCGCCACGCGTGTTGACTTGCCGGGCAATCTTGCCGACGACCTGCTCTGCGGCCGACGCATTCCCGTTGAGCGTGCGCTTGCCGATTTCGATGCTTCGAAGGCGCCGTTTGCGCTGGTGCTCGATGGGGGACTTAAGGCGCTCGCCCGCATTGAGAGTGGCCGCTTTGTCATGGAGCACGTGTTTCCGCAGGCAATCGGCGGTGTTCGATGATGTTGTCCGCTCGCGAGCTCGCGCGTGTCTTTTTCGCGGTTGAGTCGGACGAGGCTCGCATCGTTACTGCCGATACGTTTGATGAGTGCGAGCACCTGGGTGCCGCATCGATCGCCATTGGCGTGTTCGACGGCGTTCACCGTGGACACCAGGAACTCATCGAAGCGCTTGTCCGTGATGCCCGTGCCCATGGCTGTAAGGCGGTCGTGGTTACCTTCGATCCCGATCCGGACGTTGTGGTGAGCCCTTCGCCCGCTCAAAAATTGATGACGACGGCCGACCGCCTGCATGCCCTGGCTCAAACCGGGGTCGATGCGGTGGTGGCCGTTCCCTTTACGCCCGCCGTGGCGGCACTCGACCATGTCGGGTTTCTGGCGTTGTTGTCGCGCGTTATCGACATTCGCTCCATTCGTGTAGGCAGCGACTTTAGGCTCGGCCGCGGCGGTGCTTCGGGCGTTGCCGAGATGCGCGCCTGGGGCACCGAGCGTGGGGTTGACGTTTACGGTCACGACCTGCTCTGCGTTAACGGGCAGACCATCTGCGCCACGCGTATCCGCCATGAGCTGGGCCTGGGTCATGTGGAGCTGGCTGCCGAGCTTCTCGGCCGTCCCTATATGCTGCGCGGCGTTGTGGCGGCTGGCCGTCACGAGGGCTCCGACATGGGCTTTCCCACGGCAAACATCCAGGTGCCCGATGGCATCCAAGTGCCTGCCGATGGCGTCTATGAAGGCCTGGTGCTGGTCGACGATACCGTATGGCCTGCTGCCGTTAACGTCGGTCTGCCGCCGACCTATGCCGATGATGCCGCCTCGGCGCATCTCGAGGCCAACTTGATTGGCTATGCGGGCGACCTGTACGGCTCTTCTGTTTCGCTGGCGTTTACGCGCTGGCTGCGTCCCTCGCGTCTGTTCGATTCGCTGGATGAGTTGATCGCGACCGTCGAGGGTAATATTGAGGACATTCGTCACAACTTGGGTGAGCAGGGGGTGAGTATCCGTGATTAGCGATGAGGAAAAAGATCAGGTACGCGCGGCGTCGGACTTGGTTGCCATCGTGCAGGAAACGGTTGAGCTCAAGCCCCGCGGCCATGAGTTTTGGGGTTGCTGTCCGTTTCATGGCGAAAAGACCCCATCGTTTCACATTATCCCTGCTACGCAGGTGTGGCACTGCTTTGGCTGCGGCGAGGGCGGCGACGTCTTTACCTATATCATGAAGCGCGAGAACCTGAGTTTTCCCGAGTCGATCCGCTATTTGGCTGATCGCGCGGGCATTGAACTCCACGATACCGGTGCGCAGCGCGATCGCTGCACCAAGCGTGCCCGCATCTATGATCTGTGTGCCGAGACGGCTCAGTTCTACCACACCATGCTTATGCGCGGTAAGGACAGCCGTCCGCGCGAGTACTTTGCCAGTCGTGGCATGGGCGGAGATGTCTGCCGACGCTACTGCCTGGGCTTTGCGCCGGGTCGCAACATGCTGGTGACTCATCTGTCGCAGGCGGGCTTTACCCCGCAGGAGATGGTCGACGCCAACGTGGCCGTGAGCCGCGGGCGCGGACAGCTCGCGGACCGCTTTTACGACCGCGTGATGTTTCCCATCTTTGATGAGCAGGGTCACAATATCGCCTTTGGCGGTCGCATTATGGGCGATGGTCAGCCCAAGTACCTCAACACCGCCGAGACGAGCGTGTTTCATAAAAAACGAAACCTCTACGGCTTTAACTGGGCCAAGGAGTTTATCGTCGCGCAGGATACCGCCATCGTGGTGGAGGGCTATACCGACTGTATCGCCTGCTGGGAGGCGGGGATCAAAAACGTCGTCGCCACGCTGGGCACGGCGCTCACGGAACATCACGTTAAGACACTCACCCGTTTTGCCAAGCGCATTGTATATATGTTCGATGGCGACGCCGCCGGTCAAAAGGCCGCTCGCCGCGCGATTCAGTTTATCGAGCAGGATTCGATGGACCTGCGCTGCGTAGTGCTGCCCGACGGCAACGATCCCATGGAGTTCATCACGGCGCACGGCGGAGAGGAGCTGCAGAAACGCATCGACGCTGCCGAGCCGCTCATGGACTTTGTCTACCGCTCGCTGCAGGAGTCGAGCGACATTACCACACCGGGCGGTCGCGCCAAAGCGCTCGAGGACGCGCTGACGCTCATCTATCCGCTACGTGACAGCTATATGATCGACACGTACTTTATCCAGATTGCCGACCTGTTGGGTTTGGACCTGGAGACCGTGCGCGCGAGTTCGGGCCGCGTGTTTCGCGATGTCGCCAAGCGCGAGGATGCGGAACGACGTCGTGAGCAGAACTATGAACGCCAGCGGGCGCAGGCTGAGCGATCTGGTAGCGCGGGCGGTCGGTCGTCTGGTTCGCAGGGGACATCTCGTGGTGCCTGGGCATCGGGTGCGACTCCGGCCGTAGCGGCGCCGGTCGAGGAAGAACCGTACGACTACGTCCCGCTCGATGTCTATGGCGCTGCGCCAGTGGAGGTCGTTGACGACTTGCCGCCGATCGATGTGCCTGATGGTATGGGCGCTGTGCCTGTGGCTGATGGTTCGGGCGC
>CAJKZO010000173.1:0-3172 GCA_905204365.1 uncultured Collinsella sp. | reverse complement strand
GATTCCTTCTTTCTATTTCACGTTTGCGACGGCTTATGATACGGCAACATTGAGCGCAGCCTTGCGCAAACACAGACTAAGATGCCGCAATAGTTCTCAGGCAACAGCCGAATTACCCACCGCGGAGAGCTGATTCGCGGCATAATTAACAACTGACATATGAGTTTGATAGAACAGTTGCGAGGCGCTATGGAAGAATCGATGCACGTCGGCGAGCAGGAAACGAGCCTACAGGACCAGTCCTACCACACCATTCGACGCAAAATCGTCTACCTGGACTACAAGCCGGGCGAAAAGCTGGGCGTCAAGCAACTTTGCGACGACCTAGATATGGGGCGCACCCCTGTGCGCGAGGCTTTGGTTCGCTTGGCGCAGGAAGGCCTGGTGCGCACCGTGCCCCAGAGCGGCACCTACGTCTCGCCCATCAACCTCACCCTTGCCGAGAGTGCCTGTTACATCCGCGAGCATCTGGAAAAGCAGGTGATTGTGGAGTGCTGTGCGCGCGCCACGTCGGCCGGCATCGAGCAGCTCGACCGCGCCATCGTGCTGCAGGAAAAGGCCATGGCCGAGGAGGATCGCATCGGCTTCTTTTTGAGCGACAACCTCATGCATCACATGATTTTTAGCATCGCATGTCGCAGCACCGTGTGGTCGTGGCTCGAAGAGACCAATGCCGACCTGGAGCGCTTCCGCTGGCTGCGCGCCGCCACGCAGGTTCTCGACAATCAGGACATCGTGAACGAGCACAAGCAGATTCGCCGCGCTATCGCCGGTCGCGACCCCATCGAAGCGAGCTTTTTGGTCAGCAAGCACCTGCACATGATGTTCCGCAACCAGACCGAGGTTCTGGACCAGTTCCCCGAGTACTTCGAGACCAGCAAGCTCCGCTAACCTGCCAAAAAGGGACAGGTTCATTTTGGCAGGTTTTATCTGGGCAAATGCAACAAGGCCCGGCTCCGTCTTGATGCGGAGCCGGGCCTTAGTCGCTAGAACGGCGGAACCAACTACTCTACCGTGACGCTCTTGGCGAGGTTTCGGGGTTGATCGACATCGCAACCGCGCAGGATGGCTACCTCGCGGGCAAGCAACTGCAGCGGAACGCTCGCCGTGATGGGGCTGAACACGTCGCGGACGGCCGGCACGCGAATGATGCAGTCAGCGATCTTGTTGATCTCCTCGTCGCCCTCGGTGGCAACGACGATGACCTTGGCGCCGCGCGCCTTGCACTCCATAAGGTTCGACACGGTCTTGTCGTAGGTGGCACTCTTGGTGGCCACGGCGATGACAGGGAAGCCCGGGTCGATCAGGGCAATAGGGCCGTGCTTCATCTCACCGGCGGCGTAGGCCTCGGCGTGCAGGTAGCTGACCTCCTTGAGTTTGAGCGCGCCCTCGTAGGAAATAGCGGCACCCATGCCACGGCCCACGAACAGCGCCGACTGCGCGTCCTTGCACAGCAGGGCGGCCTCATGCACGGCCTCGGTTTGGGTATCCAAAATCCACTGGATCTGCTCGGCCGTATCGGAAAGCTCGCGGAACAGCATGCGCGCCTGCTTGGTGGTCAGACGGTACTTGACCTGCGCCAGCAGCAGGGCCAAAAGCGTAAGGCTCACAACCTGGCCGATGAAGCTCTTGGTCGAGGCGACCGCGATCTCCTTGTTGGCCTTGGTGTAGATGACGCCGTCGCTCTCACGCGCCACGGGGCTGCCCACCACGTTTGTGATGCCGAAGACCTTGGCACCCTTGATGCGCGCGTCGCGAATGGCGGCAAGGGTATCGGCCGTCTCGCCCGACTGGGACACGGCAACGACAAGCGTCGTCGGCGTGATGATGGGGTTGCGATAACGGAACTCGCTGGCCGCCTCCACCTCGGTGGGGATGCGAGCCCAGCCCTCAATGAGATTCTTAGCAATGAGGCCAGCGTGATAGCTGGTTCCGCAAGCGATCACGTAGACGCGGTCGATGTCGTTGAGCTCCTCGAGTGAAAGGCCCAGCTCGTCGATATCGAGCTCGCCGGCAGGCGTCATACGACCGACCAGCGTGTCGCGCACGACGCGCGGCTGCTCGTGGATTTCCTTGAGCATAAAGTCGGGATAACCGCCCTTTTCTGCCATGTCCAGGTCCCAGTCGATGTGGGTGACCTTGGGCTCGATAACGTTGCCGGCCTCGTCGGTGTACTCGACGCCTGCGGGCGTGAGCTTGGCAAACTGACCGTCCTCGAGCACCACGACATCGCGGGTGGCGTCGATGAGCGCGATGACATCGGAAGCAACATAGGAGCCGGTTTCGCCCACGCCGACTACGATCGGGGAATCCTTGCGGGCCACGGCGATCACGCCGGGCTCGTCAGCGCACACGGCGGCCAGACCATAGGCACCGACCACGTGGGTGCAAGCCTCGCGCACGGAGGCCATCAGGTCGTGCGTCTCGGCATAAGCCTCTTCGATCAGATGCGCGAAGACCTCGGTATCGGTCTCGCTCTTAAAGTGGTGGCCGCGGCCCTCCAGCTCTTCGCGCAGCTCGGCGAAGTTCTCGATGATGCCGTTGTGGACGATGGCGATACGACCGTCGCAGCTGGTGTGGGGGTGAGCGTTAACGACGGAGGGCTTGCCGTGGGTGGCCCAACGGGTGTGGCCGATACCGCAGGTAGCGTCGCTGTCGATGTTGGAAAGCTCGCTCTCCAGGCCCGCGACCTTGCCCACGCGGCGGATGACGTCGAGGTGCGCCGCGGCGCCCTCGCCCACCTCGAGCGCGACGCCCGAGGAGTCATAGCCGCGATACTCCATACGCTTGAGGCCCGTGACCAGGATGTTCTTTGCAATATCAGAGCCGGTGTAGCCGACGATTCCGCACATAAGATAAATCCCTTCGTTCGCGTGACTGCAAGACGTCCACGCACAAGGGGCGCTGAGACGTATAACGTTCGAGTATTGTACTCACGCAAACGCAAGCTGATATACTAGAAGTGGTATCTCAACTTAGATACCACCCGATGCACACACGTTCAGCCGGTCCAAACCACCACAAAGGTACCTGTCTCCTTCGTGATGGTCGCGCTGGCAACGGCGTTTCCCCAGATAAACCTGCCAAAATAAACCTGTCCCTTTTTGGTAGGTTTGGGATGCTACAATCTGGCTTGTACTTGAAACGCATCAAAGGGGCCGCTATGGCAAAG
>CAJKZO010000172.1:0-3186 GCA_905204365.1 uncultured Collinsella sp. | reverse complement strand
GCGTTAAAGTCCATCCAGTTGGCCTTGTGGTCGCACAGACGCTGATTGGTGAACACCTTGAGGGTAGGCGCCGGCGCGCCAAACGGTGTGCCGCGGCCGGTCGAGAACAGAATCACGTGGCAGCCGGCAGCCGTCAACGCCGTGGTGGATACCATGTCGTTGCCCGGACCGCACAGCATGTTCAGGCCGTGTTTATTTGCCTGGCCGGCATACGGCAGCACGTCGACGATGGGGGCAGATCCGCCCTTTTGCACGCAGCCGCAGCTCTTGTCCTCGAGCGTGGTAATACCGCCGTCCTTGTTGCCGGGACTCGGATTCTCATAAACGACCTCGCCGTGGCTAATAAAGTAGTCCTTAAATCCATTGAGCATGTCGGAAGCGGCGTTAAAGACCTGCTCGTTCTCGCAACGGTCGAGCAGGATGCTCTCCGCGCCAAACATCTCGGGCACCTCGGTAAGCACCGACGTGCCGCCACGGGCGACGACCATATCGCTCACGCGACCGATCGTGGGGTTGGCGGTAATGCCTGAAAGACCGTCGGAGCCGCCACACTTAAGACCAATGACCAGCTCGGAGGCCGGAATGGGCTCGCGCTTGGACTGCTTTGCCAGGTCTGCCAGCTCGGCCAGAATCTTGTGGCCCTCGATTTGCTCGTCGGCTACATCCTGGCAGGTGAGAAAGCGAACGCGCTCGTGATCGAAGTCACCGAGCTCGTCGAGCACCTGCTGGTGTGTGCAGTTCTCGCAACCGAGCGACAGGAACAGCACGCCGGCCGCATTAGGGTGACGCGAGAGCGCCACCAGCAGACGACGCGTCTGGACATGGTCGGCGCCGGTCTGCGAGCAACCGAACGGATGCGGGAAGTAGTAGACGCCCTCCAGCGAGCCATCGACCAGATCCTGGGCCTGCTCGCACATGGCACGGGCGACTTCGTTGACACAGCCGACCGTGGGGATGATCCACAGCTCGTTGCGCGTCGCGGCACGACCGTCGGCGCGGCGGAACCCCATAAAGGTCTCGGGCTCAACCGACTCAACGACCGGATGCGTGGGGTTGTAGGTGTACTCGACCTCGCCCGAAAGGTTGGTCTTCACATTGTGCGTGTGGAGCCACTGACCGGGCTGGACATCGCCCGTCACGTGTCCGATAGGAAGGCCGTACTTAATGACGTCCTCGCCGGCGGCAATCGAGCGCACAGCCATCTTGTGGCCTTGCGGAATATCCTCCGCGGCCACGACCTCGCCCACCCCGGGAACCGCGACGGCGGTGCCCTTGGCAAGCGGCGACAGCGCGACGATCACGTTATCGGCCGGATTGATCTGGATAGTGTTCATTGCAAATGGTCCTAACCCTACAGGTTGAGCAGAAGTCGAGACGCGGGCACGCCGTCCCGCGCCCGCGTCTGCGCCGGAAATTTACGCCTGAGCGTTGGCGAAGGCCTGCTTGGCACCCTCGGTGCGCACGACGGCGAGCGCGCTGACGACAAACTCCTCAAGACCTGCGATCTGCGTAAGGTCCTCGCCCCACATCTGCTCGTTGGTGAGCACGTCGTGCACCAGCTGGGCATCGTCGGCGCCGGCATGGGCAGCGTAGAAGTCGAGCACGAAGGCGGCGTCCTGAGCGGTGTACTCGGTGCCGTCGGAGCGACGCAGGTGCAGGCCGTCGCCCTCGCGGGACACGAGCTCCTGCGTGTAGAAGGAGATGAGCGTAGCGAGGCTCGTCGCCAGGCACTTGGGCAGGTTGCCGGTCTCGGCAACGTAGTCCTTGAGCGTGGGCAGGTCGCGAGCGCGCCACTTAGCCGTGGAGTTAAGGCAAATGGAGAGTAGCGCGTGGTCGATAAACGGATTGTCGAAGCGGTTCTCGACGGCGGCGGCAAAGGCCTTGCAGTCCTCGACATCCAGGTCGGCGGCAAGCGTCGGGATGACCTCGTCGTAGAGCATGGTGTTCATGAAGCCGCGAATGGTCTCGTCATGCATGCAGTCGCGCACGATATCAAAGCCGGCAACCCAGGAACCCGGAACGAAGGCGGTGTGGGCACCGTTGAGGATGCGGACCTTGCGCTTTTTGTACGGGGTGACGTCGGGAGTCACAAAGACACCCGGAAGACCAGCCTTCACAAAGGGAAGCTTCTCGGCAAGCGACTCGTCGCCCTGGATGCCCCACATCTGGAAGGGCTCGCGCACGGCCAGGAAGGGATCCTCGTAGCCCAGACGCTCAGCCACCGCGGCGGCCTCGGATGCGTCGCGGATACGGCCCGGTACGATGGTGTCGACGAGCGTGGTGCAGACGGTGCAGTCGTTAGCCATCCACTGCGCAAACTCGTCCTCCCAGCCCCAGTCGCTCACGTACTGGTTCATGATGCGCAGCAGCTCCTCACCGTTGTGATCGATGAGCTCGCAGGCGAGCACGATGACGCCCGGCTTGCCGGCGGCCCAGCGGGCGTGAAGCACCTGGGCAAGCTTGGCAGGGAAGCTCGCGGGCGGCATGTCGTCGGCCTTGCAGGACGGGTCATAGGCGATACCGGCCTCGGTGGTGTTGGAGACGATGATCTCTAGGTCGTCGGAGACAGCGACCTCCATCATGGCGCGGTAGTCGTCCTCACGATACGGGTTAAGGCAGCGGCTGCAGGCGCTGATCACGCGGGACTCGTCAACCGTGTTACCGTTCTCCTTGCCGCGCACCAGCACGGTGTACAGGTCATCCTGAGCATTGATGCCATCGGCAAAGCCAAAGGCGCCGCTGATGGGCTGCACCATGACAACCTTGCCGTTCCAGCCGGTGGCCTCGTTGCCCATGTCAAAGAAGCGGTCGACGAAGGCGCGCAGGAAATTGCCCTCGCCAAACTGCAGAACCTTCTCGGGAGCATCCTTGGGCAGCAAATAGCCCTTGTAGCCGATCTTCTCGAGCGCATCGTAGCTGATGTTCTCCATCTATGTGTCTCCTTAGATGTCTGTTAGCGTGCAAGCAAAACGGGGCTCCGCGTGTGGCAACGGCGCCCAGGGTTCGATGTGATTCGATGCGGGCTTAGGCCTCGACGGTGTCCAGGTCAAAGCCAAAGTAGCGGACCGCGTTGTTGTAGCTGATGTCACGCACAACCTCGCCCAGCAGCTCCATGTCGGCCGGGTACTTGCCCTGCTCGACCCACTCGCCGATCACGCTGCACAGCACGCGACGGAAGTACTCGTG
>CAJKZO010000171.1:0-3209 GCA_905204365.1 uncultured Collinsella sp. | reverse complement strand
GATGCTCGCCGACGTCGTCCCCATGGCGCCGAAGCGCACCCTCGTCACCGGCTGCAACGGCCAGCTGGGCCATGCGGTGCGCGCGCTCGCCGAGGAGCGCGGCGTCGCCAAGGACTTCGACTTCTGCGACATCGACACCTTCGACATGTCCGACCCGGAGGCCTATTCGCAGTACGACTGGTCGCTCTACGGCACCGTCATCAACTGCGGCGCCTACACGGCCGTCGACAGGGCCGAGACCCCCGAGGGCCGCGCCACCGCCTGGAAGGCCAACGCGACCGGGCCGGCGCTGCTCGCCCGCACCTGCGCCGAGCACGGCATCACGCTCGTCCACGTGTCCAGCGACTACGTCTTCGACGGCACCGCCGAGGTCCACACGGAGGACGAGCCCCTCAGTCCGCTATCCGTCTACGGCCAGACCAAGGCCGCCGGCGACATCGCCGTGGCCGGCTGCCCGCGCCACTACATCATGCGCAGCTCCTGGGTCATCGGCGAGGGGCACAACTTCGTCAAGACCATGAAGTGCCTCTCCGACCGCGTCGCCGACCCCGAGGACGGGCTCACGCAGGTCACCGTCGTGGACGACCAGCTGGGCCGCCTGACCTTCACGCGCGACATGGCCGCGGCCATCTTCCACGTGCTGGGTACGCACGCCCCCTACGGCACCTACGACTGCACCGGCTCCGGTGCCGTCAAGAGCTGGGCGGACATCGCCCGTGCCGTCTTCGAGGCCGCCAACGGCAACGGCGAGAAGGTCGTGCCCGTGAGCACCGCCGACTACTACGCGAGCGCCGCCGGTCCCGTCGCCCCGCGCCCGGTCCACTCCGCGCTCGACCTGTGCAGGCTCGGGTCGGTCGGCTTCCGCATGCCCGACTGGGAGGAAGAGCTGGGGGAGTACCTCAAGACGCTCTAGCCGCTATTAACTTTTCGAGAGTAAAAGCCGCCGCTTGTTAACGGCGGCTTTTCTTATGCCTGGCGTATAGCCCCGCTGCAACAAGGGCGGCGGCGGTCGCCAGACTCACTACAAGCCCCGCAAGGGCGCCCGGAGTCTTGTAGGTCATCACAATCCTATTCGTGCCTGTCTGCATGTGCAGGGACGACAGGCCCTTATCGGCGGCGGGCGTTAGTTCTGCGGCGGTTCCGTTTACCGTTACGTTCCAGCCCTCATCGTACGGAACGCTCAGCAGCAGGTTGCCGTCATCCTTGGCGGTATACTCGCCTTCGATCCTTCCGTCCTCAAAAACTGTCGGGACAAATTCGCTCGTCTTAAGCTCGTAAATAATCTGCTCGAAAACGTCCAGATTGAGGGCGTAAAAGACCGGCTCATTGTCTTGGGGCATGTCTGAATTGCCCTCTGCGACTCCGATTGACACCGTATGCTGGCTCGGGGCGTCCGATGCATCCGCAATCTGGCGGATATTATTGTCGAATCTCCAGGTCTCGTTTTCGATCGTTCGCTGGTCGATGGTAAGGGTGACGGGCCAATAACTGCCGGCGGTCGCATCTTTGTTGATGTAGAGATACCCGATTGAACCTGTCGGCACGGTGACGCTCCAATGTTTTGCGTCCTGGCTGTCCGCCGTTTTTGCGGCGTCAATCTCGGTATAGAGCTCAACCTTGTGGCCGAGGATTTTGCTATACAGGTCGTTTTGCTTCTCGAAGGGATTCTCACCCTCCAGCGTGCAGTTTTGAATGTCTTTAGAGGCCGCGATACCAAGGTTGAGCGCATAGGGGTTCTCGTACACGGCGCTTGCTGTGTCGACTGGCTCCGATATTGCCACGTATCTTACGGGCGCTTGCTCGACGATGGCGTACTTGACCCCCAGTAGCGCGTCGACAGCCAGAATCGGCTCGGCATAGCGGGTCGAAAACTCGCCCACGCTGCTGTATCCAAGGGAGTTGAGCAGCGCGATGGCCTGTGGGTTGTTGGCAGACGAATATGAAGACAGCTGATCGTACCCGAGCGCCAAGCCTTCGTTGAGTGCGGCGCTATCGGCACGCGTGGTCGTGCGGTCAATGCGATAGAACGGTGTTGGGTCGTCGTCCTGAATCGCCTTGACAGTGCTTGTTGCGGTGGCGACGTAGACACTGTTATTGTCCTCGGAATAGCCTACGTACAGCTGGTTCCACATGCTTTGGGCGTTGGCAAAGAGCTCAATGGTCGTGAGTGCCAAGAGGGGCAGGATGACTGCCGGACGAGGCGCTCGGCACAATTGGGGGTGGTCTTTGAGCGCCTGTAGGGCATAGCCCGCTGCCCACAGCGCAAAGAAGCTCAGCAAGAAAGTCGTGCGTGAATAGAATCCGTTGGGCACGCGCATGCCGCACCAGATGTATTCAAGAGGGCTCAAAACGGAGCTGGCGACCAGGATTATCGTGACGAGGAGCGTTGCGATGCGCGTCTTGATTGAAACCGTGCGGTTAAACAGCAGACCCACCGCGAGCAGCATCATGATGACGCCGCAATGGAACTGCGGTGTACTATCGTCGTTCACCCACATGCCGGGGAGAAAGCCCCTGATGAGCGACTTGAGGCTGGTTTTAAGTAGGGGACCGAGTGCCAGAACGGGTCCGCCCTTGGACATGGCAAGGATGGTCGGCAAAAAGGTCCAGGCGGACAGAAACAGTCCAAGCGCGATAGTCCCGGCGAATCGCAGGGCCCGATCGAGCATGAGCTTCCAGCTAAATCCTTCTTCTGCAACATAATCGACAAATTCGACCAATACGAAGATGCAGAGGAACAGGATGCTGATGTAGGCCGTATACCAGCAGAACATGACATTGAGCGCCGTTGCGATGACGAGGCGGATCATACGCTGCTTGCGGATGAGCTCGTGGCATCCGTAGGCGCAGATGGGCAGCAGAATCAGGCAATCGATCCAGAGCGGGTTGCGCAGGTTGCTGACGGTCCAGCTGCAAAACGTGAACGATAGGGAAAGCAGGAATGTGGCGGGCTTTGACAGGTCAAAGCGCTTTTGCACATACCAAGCGCTGCTGATGTGAATGCAGCCAAGCTTGAGCGCGGTTATGGTAAATACGAAGAGCGTCAGCTTGTCTGCGGGAAACAGCACGCAGAGCAGGTTGAAGGGGCTGGCGAGGTAGTAGCTATAGAGCCCCCATGTGTTCATGCCGAGTCCCTGCGAGAAGGAATAGCGAAGGTTTGCCTCGCCTAAAAGGACGCGGCGAAACCACGCGAAGAAGTCGATGTATTG
>CAJKZO010000170.1:0-3248 GCA_905204365.1 uncultured Collinsella sp. | reverse complement strand
CCCCTAGGGGAAACTGCGTCCCGTTCTGAAGCCTCAAACTGGGATGCAGTTTCCGCTAGACGTCCCAAGAGGAAAGTGCGTCCCACCCTGCAGCGTCACGCCGGGACGTACCCTCAGCCCACAGCCTCCTCCGTCGACGTTTCCCCAGATAAAACCTGCCAAAATAAACCTGTCCCTTTTTGGCAGGTTTTAGAGGTGAACGGCGAAGGTGATCTGGTTGTCATGGCCACAGACAGAGGCGCTCCCACCATGGGCCTCGGCGATGGCACGCACCACGGATAGGCCCACACCCGAGCCACCTGTCTTGGAGCTGCGCGACACGTCCGCACGATAGAAGCGATCGAACAGTCGATCCAGGTCGCCTTCGGGTAGCTCGTCCACGGCGTTCGACACGACAAGCTCGGCGGCGCCCTTACCCTGGCTGCGCGAGGCTGTGCGCAGGCTTAGCTCAATCACGCTGCCCTCGCTCGCATAGCGCGTGGCGTTGTCCAGCAGCAGCTCAACCGCCTGCGCCACCGCTGCAGCGTCGGCATGGGCCCGTACGCCGTTCGCAATCGACGTCGACAGACGCTTGCCACGCGAAACCGCCACCGATTCAAACGGCGCCGCAGCCTTGTCCACTGCCTCCGAAAGATCGATCGATGTCATGGTAAAGCCGGCAGAGCCCTCGTCCATGCGAGCCAAAAATACCAGCCGCTCCGTGAGCGCCGTCAGTCGCGCCACCTGCTCGTGAATGCTCTGCGTCCACTCGCTCTCGCCGCTCTCAATCTCTTGCACCTCATTGGCGGTATCAATCACGGCAAGCGGCGTCTTGATCTCGTGGTTAGCGTCGGTAATGAAGCGCTTCTGCTTGCTATAACTCTCGACCATCGGCCGAATCACCGCGCCCGAAGCCACCGTCACAATCGCCAATACCGCCAGCCAGCCAATGCAGCTGATGGCCACGCTCGCGCTTAAAAACGAATGGAAGCTCGAAAGCTCGCGTGTGCAGTCAACAAACACATACGTGGTCTTGTCGCCCTGAATCGTAGTCGTATAGCGGTAGTTACCAGAAAAACCCGAAGTCCAGCCCTTGGAATATAGTCCTGCAGCGATGCGGGCGGCACGCTTGGCACCCACCGCGGCAATGCGGGCCGTGTTGACATCGGTCACCTGCCCGCCGGCAATCGTCACCGTAAAGTAGCGCGTGTCGAAGGGAGACTCCGCCGTCATGCCTTCAAAATGCCCATCGCGAACGGCCGCCCGGTTACCGGTAGCGACCTTGCCGGCAACCGCATCCTGACCGGGATCGGTCTTAGGCTCGTCCTCCCAATCAATGCCATCCTTGCCCGCCAAGATATAGTCCAGGCGAGCATCGGCCATCTTGCAGACATGCGAGTAGTTGACGACGTTGATGCCGGCAATGATGAGCGTGAGCACCACGGTCACAGCACCCATGGCAACGAGGATAAACTTGCGACGCAGGCGGCGGCCCAATGCGTCAGCAGCATTTGCCCGCCCCGTACTACTCGAGGCGGCGTGAAACCGCTCCGTCATGCGTTTGCGCCACGCGCGTACGTTCACGCCTGTTCGCCTTCCTCGACAACCTCAAGCGAATATCCCTGATTGCGCGACGCGCGGATGGCGACGTTGGCACCCAGCGCTGTCAGCTTTTTGCGCAGGTACGAGATATAGACCCACACCACGTTGGCGCCTTCGGGCGCGTCCTCGCCCCAGACCTTGAGCATCAGACGCTCGGTGGGCATGCGCGTGCCGGCGTTGCGCATAATGAGCTCCATAAGCTGAAACTCACGATTAGCCAGATGCTCCTCGCCCAAAGGGCCAACGAGCGTGCACGATGCCGTGTCGAGGCGCACGTTGCCCACGCTGAGCGTCGTGGCGTCAATTGCCGTCGCGGCACGCGTCATGGCACGAATACGCGCAAGCAGTTCCTTGGCGGCAAACGGCTTGGTCAGGTAGTCGTTAGCGCCGGCATCCAGTCCCTCGACCTTATCGGACACTTCGCTTTTTGCCGTGAGCATGATGATGGGCAGTCGCTTTCCGGCGGCGCGTGTACGCTTGAGCACCTCGATGCCGTCCATGCCGGGCATCATAATGTCCAGGATTGCGGCGTCGTAATCGTTGGTGAGTAGATACTCGAGCGCCGTCAGGCCGTCGAGCGCGGTGTCGACCTCGTAGTCGCTATGTTGAAGAATCGCGGTAAGAGCGCGGGAGAGGCCGGGTTCGTCCTCGGCAAGCATCAGCTTCATAGTTGCTCCTTTGGCGCATGGCTATACAGGTTTTGATACTGCCGATAATAGCGTACCGTCAACCGCCTTAGCGCAGCCTTAGCTGCTCAACCTGCGCGTTTTTAAATACGCAGGATATGGCTTAGCCAAACTTAAGGCGCACGTGTCGAGCGCTTTGACGCATGCCGGGCGCGAAGGGACAGTGACTCGTCCTTTCGCGGCGTCCTAGTTATGCAAAGTGTTCGAGCGTTATTCCTCGTACGCGCCCTCAAGCCGAAGCAGCCACTCCTTGCGGTCAAGCCCGCCGGCATATCCGTTAAGCGAGCCGTCGGCCGCCACCACGCGATGGCACGGCACGATAATCGAAATGGGATTACGCGCGACCGCAGCCCCCACCGCACGAGGAGACACAACGGGTGCCTCGTTTCCCGGCACACGATGTCGAGCCGCAACACGCCGGGCGATCTCGCCATACGTAGCGACCTCGCCACGCGGAATAGAAAGCAGCTCGTACCAAACTTCACGCTGAAACGCCGTACCGATCATATGTAACGGCGGCGTATACCGAGGCTCCTGCCCTGCAAAATAAGCATTCAGCCAAGCCCACGAACGCTCAAGCACCGAAGACGCCGCACCATTTGCAGGACTCACCGACGACATGCCGCCAGCACCAGAAACTGCATCGGCGCCTTCAACATGTTCAGGATCTTCTTTGAGAAGCGTGGAGCCAAAATGCTCCTGTCCCTCAAACCAAAGCCCCGTCAGACCGCGGCCATCAGCGGCAAGCAAGATTTCGCCCAAAGGCGAGGCAAATGTCGTCGTGACCACCAGCGGCTCCTTTCAAAACTCCGCAACATAATACCGCGAATTGTGCAGACAACCCCAATCGACCCCAAAGTCACCCAAGGCCGCCGGCGCAAAGCGCCGCAGCTGCCGCACGACCCCAAAGTCCCCACCGGCCGCCGGCGCACCGCGCCGCAGCTGCCGGCCGCGCCCCACCGTCCCCCCCGGCGGCCGGCG
>CAJKZO010000169.1:0-3260 GCA_905204365.1 uncultured Collinsella sp. | reverse complement strand
CAGATTGCCCGGCAGGGGCCCGCGCAGCGTCGGCCCGTTACGCGGTTTGGTAAAACCGCGTAACCTTGGCCCTATCCCATAGTTAGTTCTGCGAGAAAAAGGGGAACTGCCTCGGATCCACCGGCGGATGCGGCATCGGGCCACCCTGGGGACTACCTTGCGAGCCGCCCTGACCGCCCATCATCTTATCGATGGCGTCCTGAACCTCGCCCTCGAACTTTTTCATTCCCTCGTGCAAACGACGCTGACCGTCCTCAGAGCGCAGCTCCTCCATTTGCTCGGGCGAAATACCCAGTAGCTCGCCCAGCACGCCCATCATCTCGTTTCGCACGCGCTCGCTCGTATCCTCGTCAGCAAAACGGCGCACCTCGGCGCGCGCCAGCGAATCGACCGTCATACGCTCCTTGCCGTTAAGCCCCAGGTCGGACCACGCGAGCATATACGGCCAGGCACGCTCGGCAAACGAACGGACCGAGACGATCGGCGCCATCGGCAACATGCGGCGGGCAGCCTCACCCTGTCGAACGAGCATCAGCAGCAGCGAGCAGGCCTCAGGCTTGCCAGCGGCCATCGGGATGTCGTCGAAAGATCGATTGCGGTCCACGTGCGCCTCGAGCGCGCCATCGACCTCACCCGGCTCAAGCCCGCCGAGCAGCTGTGCCGCGCGGTCGAGCATATCGACCGGGCCGTCGAGCGTCGAGAGCGCCTGCGCCAGCACGCGCTCCATACAATCTTCCACCGCGTTGAGCGTCACGAGCTCTTGGGGCACCACGGCAGACGTGCGGTTGCGCACACGCGCCACAAACTCAAGCGTCGACAGGTACACATCGCCAAAGGGTGCAAAGTCGCCCTGGTAGCCGCCGCAAAGCGCCGGCGCCGCCAGCGCGTACTCGGTTTTGGACAGCGGGCTCAGCGCCATCGCACCCAGCTCGAGCGCCGTGTCCTCCAGCATGAGGCCCAACGTGCGCGAGCGCAGACGCTCGGCATCGCCCGCCGACACGTCGCGATCGAGCACACGCGCCGCATCCGGCGCATCGCGCTCAACCGTGCGAATATGCAGGCGCTCGGCAATGGCGCGAACGGCGGCACAGCGAGCAGCCTCGGCCTCCTCCTGCGCCGGCGTAAAGATGCGGTTGCGTCCCAGCACCAGGCCAATCACATTGCGCGGACCCAGGGCGTCGACGGCAAGCGCCGCCAACAGGGACGACGGCAAGTCGCCCTCGAGCGCCACCACGGCGCGCGACGTACCGCGGGCGCGAGCGTTATCGCGAACGGCGAGCACCAGCGCCTGCCACAGCCATTCCTCGGAGCGAAACTCGGGCAGCTCGTGGTCTTCCAAGGCATCGAGCATCACACCGCGCTGGATCTCCTGAACCAGTAGGCTCTCCTCAAAACACGGCGCCTGGGCCACCACGCGGCCGCAGTCGTCGAGCACAAACGAACCGCCGGTATACACCGACTCGTCATAGGCACCGACCGGCGCCATGCAGGCAAACCACACGCTGCGCTTGGATGCGATCTTGCGGTAGGCGCCGCTGCGAACGGCGGCAATGGCGGCGGTCTCGCGGTCGGTCATATCGAATGCGTTGAACTGGAAATAGGCAATGAGGTCGACGCCGGTCGGCAGCATCTCGAGCTCGCGGTCCAAGTCGAAGATCACGGCGATACGCACGCCGTCCACGTCAAACACCGGCGGTGCCCAACGGGCATCGCCGTTCCCACCGCGCTGCAGGGCAATGCTCGAACGGGCCGGCACCACATGGCCGTCCTTGAGCATCATGTAGTCGAGCAGGGGCTGGCCCTCAAACGAAACCGCCGCGGGCACGATGCAGATCATATCGAGCTCTTGGATACGCTCGGCGACGCCGGTCAAGCCGGCAAGTATGTCGTGCTCAAAGTCGGCAGCGCCCACCAGGCCGCCGGGCAGGGCTCCCATAAAGAGCGGAGCCGGGACGCACAGCACGCGCGCCCCGCGCTCGTGGGCCAAACGGGCTTGGTCCTCGATGCGACCGCAAATGCCCTCAATATCACCCAGACGCATATCGATCTGTGCAAGTGCGAGCTTCATGGCTCAGCCCTTTCCGTCGTAAACCATCGTTGTCGTAGTAAAAGCGCCGGCCGCATGATGCAGTCGGCGCTCGCATGTGCATATGCTAGCTATGATACCCCGAGCGGGGGCGCGCTCCTAGAACGTCGCGGACCACAGCCCGTGCAGGTTGCAATAGGCATAGACGGTACCGGTCTTGGAGCCGCCGGCAAAAAACGTCGCGGGCTTCATGCCGGGCTGGAGGTAATGGACCTCCAGACGGCCCTCGGCCTCAAGGGCGATCCACTCGATGTAGTGCTCGGGCACCATAGGATGCTCGACCGAGCCCACGCGTGCGCGAATCACGTGACCGTCGCGCTCGCTCTCAACGACCGGCACGTGCTTCTCGTGCGCCGCGTCCTCAGTGTTCGCGGTCAGCTCCGTGCAGCCGGCAGGGGTTGCAACGTCGTCGCCCAGGGCGGCGATAAGCTTGCCGTCGGGGTCCTTAAAGAATTTCGCCATGATGTTCTCCTTTGCTGATGTGCCGATGTTCTTGAGGTTCTTATGCCCAAAGGCAAGCGAACCATCCACGGCATGGCAAATGAACACATAACGAGCGGGGACGATGGGACAGCGCGGGCTATCCGCCCTGGCGGCCTCACCCGAGCGGGTTAACGCCCGTCGCCGCCGAGCAGCGCCAGAACATCCTCGCGGGTAAACAGCGCCGAGGAGATGCCGTCGCCGCCGAGCACGCTGTTGACCAGGTCGCGCTTGGACTCCTGCATCTGCATGATGCGTTCCTCGATCGTATCCTTGGCGATGAGTTTGTACACGGTCACGGTATGTTGCTGGCCAATACGGTGCGCGCGGTCGGTCGCCTGATCCTGCGCGGCCACGTTCCACCACGGGTCGTAGTGGATGACCACGTCGGCCGCCGTCAGGTTAAGGCCCACGCCGCCCGCCTTGAGCGAAATCAAAAAGACCGGAACCTCGCCCGCTTGGAACTGCGCGACCATCTTGGCGCGGCTCTCCTTAGACGAAGCGCCCGTGAGCTTAAGGAAGGCGATGTCCTCCTTGGCCAAGCGCTTACCGATGATATCGAGCATACCCGTAAACTGGCTGAACTACAGGATGCGATGCCCGCCGTCGAGTGCGCCGTGCACGAGCTCCATACACGTATCGAGCTTGGCGCTCCCCGCCTTATAGTCCTCGTAGTGTAGATGCGGGTCGCAGC
>CAJKZO010000168.1:0-3279 GCA_905204365.1 uncultured Collinsella sp. | reverse complement strand
TTTGCCCTTTCGATTGTGTTCGCCATTGTATCGGGCATGCTCAACAAGCGAGGGGGTGCAACGGCCGATACCGCTGCCGAGCAAACCGAGTCCGCCTCGTCTGGCACCGTCGACCTGAGCGATATCCCGGGACAGTACTGGTCCAACGCCAAGAAGCTCCTCAAGTCGCGCGGAGCCGACCTTTCGAACGCCGTGATCCTGACCGACGATGGCTCAACGCCCGTCATCGATTCCAACTGGGTTGTTACGAATGCCTACTATAACGACAACGGCAACCTGGAGATTCAGCTCACGCACAAGAACAGCTATGGCAACTCGTCCGGCGGCCAAAGCGGTACCGACAGCTCGAGCTCCAATACGCTGGAGGACTTGAGCAACAAGGCACAGGAGTTGGGAGACAAGGCGCAAGAGCTGGGCGACACGGCACAAAACCTGGGTGATACCGCGCAGAACTTGGGCGATATGGCAACGAACGCTTGGGATGCCCTACAAAACGGTATTTCGGGCGCGCAGGGAAACTAGCTGTTAAGCAGGCTACAACTGCTCGGCCGGACGGTCGGGCGAGCTAAAGCCCGAGTCAAACGTAACGACGCATGAGGCATCGGGCCGGCGCTCGTGCACGATGCGCGTGACGAGCTCCAGCAGCTCTTCGTCGGATATGTCAAAGCCGTCGGGACGCACCAGGTCAAACGAAACGAACCCGTCGTGCTCGTGCAGGTCGTGGATGGAGAGCGCAGGATCGATCTGCATGACGCCGCGCTTGACCCAGCCGCGTAGGTCGTCGCCGGTGGTGGCGATGGGGTCGCAGTGTAGCGTGATGTCGATGCCCATCTGCCGTTTGATATCGTGCTCAATGGTGTCCAGAATCTCGTGGTGCTCAAAGGCATCGCCCTCGCCGGGCATTTCCACGTGGGCGCTGGCAAACTGGCGGCCGGGGCCGTAGTCGTGCACCATGAGGTCGTGCGTGCCTAGGACCTGCGGATACGACATGATCTTGTCGCGGATTGCCTGGACGAGCTTGGGGTCGGGCGCTTGCCCCAACAGCGGGCTGATGGCGTCGCGCACCAGGCCCATGCCGCTGATGCAAATGAAGATGCCCACGCCCAGGCCCGCCCAACCGTCGAGGTCAAAGCCTGTCGTTTGCGAAATAAGCGCCGCCGCTAAGACCGAGCCCGAGGTGATGACATCGTTTTTGGAGTCCTGCGCCGTGGCGATGAGCGTCTCGGAATCGATGCGGTTGCCCAGCGCGCGGTTGAACGCCGCCATCCAAAACTTGACGAGCATGGACGCGACGAGCGCGGCCATGGAGATCAGCGTGTAGGCGGTGGGGGAGGGCTTGATGATTTTGGTGACCGACTCGAGGATCAGGTTGATGCCGACGGCGCAAACCAGGACAGCGACGAACAGGCCGGCTAGGTACTCATAGCGGCCGTGACCATAGGGGTGGCCTTCGTCTGCCGGGCGGCTGGCAAGGCGGAACCCGAGCAGGCTCACGATGTTGCTCGAGGCATCGGAGAGGTTGTTGAAGGCATCGGCGATGAGGGAGACGGAGCCGGCGAGCAGGCCCGCGATGCCCTTGGCCAGGCACAGGGTGATGTTGAGGCCAATGCAGATGAGGCTTGCGGCAAAGCCCGCGTTAGTGCGGCAAGATGCATCGACCGGCTCGCTTTCGCTGCCGGGAACAAGCATATGTACCAGCCGATTTACAAATAGCATAGCGGTCGTCCTCACAATCATGTTTAAGGGGATAGTGTAGCTCGCGCGGGGGCGCCGTGCACCGATGCTCAGAAAATGCAGCAATAGTCTGCCGGCGCTAACGAGCGAGCCTTCTCGTCTGCCTGGGTGGTCCATTTTGGGCCACATGGGTATGGGCATGTGCCTGTTTGCTCGACATACTTAACGTCGATAGCCCCTGTGCAAAGGAGGACGTTTCCATGGACGAGATGTTTGCCATTAAATGTCAAAACTGCGGCGGCCCTATGTACTCGCACCAAGCTAAGCGCAGCTTTGAGTGCGCTTATTGCGGTGCGGTCATTCCGTGGCAGGCGGACGCTGGAGAGCCCAAGAGCGCTTTGGGCATTCGCCATACGTCGTTGACGGTAGTGGATGGACTGCTCAAGCTCACGCATGTGTCGCAACTCGAGCGCCCGGAGGACCCGGACTGGTATTTCTTCAATGCGCACTGGCGCAATCAGTCGGTCCTGGAACATCTGCTGTGGGAGGATCGCGGCACGGCGCAGGAGTTCCAAGAGGCCACGCATGTGAGCATTCCTTGCCCCTTCTGCGGAGCGTCCTTTGAGGGCGAGTCAACGCAGCGTGTGTTTGAGTGCCCGTCCTGCGGCAATAAGATCGGCATTGCGGACCTGCTCAAGCCGGGGACGTTTAGCAAGCGCCTTACCATGGGCGTTGGTGCGGAGTATGTACCTGGGCAGGGTATTCCCTGCGAAATCTCGCCGCAGCAGGCACGTGCCAACGCACTGCAGCTGGTGCGCCAGTATGCGGAAGCCTTTGCCGGGCACAACGTGGAAGATGCGATCCAAAACGATATGATGCTCTTCTATTTCCCCATGGCGCTGGCGGACCTGCGCATGATGGCGAGCTTCCCGGGCAAGGGCCTGAGCAAGGAAACCCTGGTGTACTACGAGGTGCTCGACTGGGCATACCCCAGGGCAAACTACCTGGACGTTCGCCTCATGGGCATTTTGGAGCCGTGGGACTTTGCCAAGGTCGGCCCGTTCGATCCCGCCATGCAGGAAGGCGACTTCCGCGTTGTCTCCGTCGATGCGTCTACCAAGGACCAGGTGGTCATTGATAAGCTGGCGCTCGACGTTGCGGGCAACGACGCCGAGGCTGTACTGGGGCTCAATAAAAAGAGCATCCGCACGTGGGCATGCAAGGCCCGCAAGCATAAGGACGGTCTGGTGATGGTGCCGGTGTACTTTGTCGACCGTCCGGCGACGGACAGCCGCGATGGCGAGCAGGTGCGCATTGCTGTAAACGGCCAGACGGGCCGCGCGGCCGCGGTGGTGTTTAGTGACAAGCGCGAAACGCACGTCGTGGCGCCGCCCAATCCGAGCCTGCATCTGTCCGGTGAGAGCACCGTGCATGCCACGCCCATCGAGGTCAAATACGTTAAGTCGCCGTTTCTGTACCAGATCGTGCGCCGTGGAGGCGGCGAGCAACCGCGCCAGGTTGCAGCGGTTGCCGAGGGTTCCTACCGAGAAGAAAAGCCCAAACGCCGCGGTCTGCTGGGTGCGCTATTTGGGAAGTAGGGGAGTA
>CAJKZO010000167.1:0-3285 GCA_905204365.1 uncultured Collinsella sp. | reverse complement strand
CAAGGGCGCGACCAGAAGGTCAGCGCCCTTTCATTTCACGTCACCTTGCTCGCTTGGGGCCGTTTTCGCTGACGTTGCCAAGACATTAGCGTCAACGAACTAGTCATTGGGTACCTAGTTATTGGGTGAAAAAAGGGGACGCTGCGGATTGGTTCCGCGGCGTCCCCTTTGCGTTGGCGTGTCGGTTATGCCTTACAGCTCGTAGAGCGTGGTGAACTTGTCTTGGAGGTGGCTGCAGTAGTAGCGGGCATCGAACGCCATGCCGCACGCGCCCTTGATGAGCTCCGGCGCGTCCTTGGCGCGGCCCCACTGCCAAATGTGCTCGCCCAGCCAGGCGCGGACGGGCGCCAGGTCGCCGCTCGCGCAGGCGCCGTTGAGGTCGACACCGTCGCGGCACATGGCCGGCACAAACATGGCGTCGTAGGCGCTACCCAGCGCATACGTGGGGAAGTAGCCAAACGAGCCGCCGCTCCAGTGCGTATCCTGCAGGCAGCCGCGCGTGTCGTCGGGAACCGGAATGCCCAGGTATTCATCCATGAAGCGGTTCCAAAGCGCGGGGATGTCCTTGGCCGTGGCCTCGCCGGCAAACAGCATGCGCTCGATCTGGTAGCGCACCATAACGTGCAGCGGATAGGTGAGCTCGTCGGCCTCGGTGCGGATCAGCGAAGGCCGCGCGATGTTCACGGCGTGGTAGAGCGTGTCCTCGTCGACGTTGCCGTAGACCTCGGGTGCGTGGCGGCGCAGCACCTCGAGCAGCGGTCCCATAAAGGCGCGGCTGCGACCCACGGTGTTCTCAAAGAAGCGGCTCTGGCTCTCGTGGATGCCCATGGAGGTGCCGCCCTCCAGACACGTGCGCGCATAGGCGGGGTTCACGCCCAGCTCGTACATGGCGTGTCCCGCCTCGTGGATGATGCTGTAGACGTTGGAGATGCAATCGTCCTCGTAGATGTGCGTCGCGATGCGCGCATCGCCCACGGCAAAGCCCTCGCTAAACGGATGCTCGGTAAAGGCAAGCGTGGTGTCGTCCAGGTTCAGGCCGACGAGCTTCATAAGGTCGAAGCTCATGGCGCGCTGGGCGGCCTCGGGCACGCGGGCGTGCAAAAAGTCGGCATCGGGCTGCTGGCCGCGCTCGCCGATGGCGTGCACGAGCGGCACGACCGTCGCCTTGACCTCCTCGCAAAACGCGTCGAAGCTCTCGGCAGAAAGGCCGCGCTCGTACTGGTCGAGCCAAACGTCGTATGGGTCGCGCTTGGGGTCCATGAGTTCGGCCTGATGCTTAAGTTGGGCGACAATTCTATCCACATAGGGCTCAAAGCTCGCCCAGTCGTTGGCCGTCTTGGCCTTGTGCCACACGGCGTCGGCCTCGCAGGTGAGCCTGGTCCAGGCTTCGGCCTCCTCGGTAGGAATAACGCTTGCCTCGCGCTGGTCGCGGCCGAGCACGCGGATCTCGTCGAGCAGCTGCGGGTCGTCGATTTTGCCGCCTGCAACCGTCTCGCGCGCTAACGAGCGTACGAGCTCAACGGACTTCTCGCTGGTCAGTAGCTTGTGATGTTCGCCGGCAAGCGTGCCCATGGCGTCGGCACGGGCGGCAGCGCCGTTGGCAGGAGCAATCGTCGCTCCATCGAACTCGGCAATCTTGAGCAGGTACTCGCGAGTCCACAGCTTGCCCTCGAGTTTGCGGAACTTTTTGACGGCCTTGTCGACTTTAGCGGCCTTGACGCCCTTGGCAGCCTTTGCCACGGCGGCCTTGGCCTTCTTATCGAGTTTCTTTCCCATGCCGTATCCTTAATCTCGCAGGCCGAGCGCCGCAGGCGGGTGCACGGCCAGTTTGCACAGCTACCTGCCTTGTACCCAGCGCGAACAAAACTGAACGCGGCGATATGCTCGCAGAATGTGTTATCCTATAGCCCAATGCGTTGACGGAGAGGGTTTTGCCCGCCGCGTCGCCGGCAAGAGAGGGAAGGTCATGGGCTGCAAGCCTTCCTACGGTGGCAAGGGCCAAGCGTTCACTCCCGAGCAGTGACCTCAACGGGCGCGCGGCCGGTGGCAGCGAAGCCCCAGTAGGGAAGCCGTGAGCCTCGCGACAAGGGGCGCAGAGTGGGCACGGCGGGCCAGACATCCGCCGGGTCAAACAAGGTGGTACCGCGGAATTCAACCGTCCTTGGGCAATGTACATGCCCGAGGACGGTTTTTTGTTACCGAACCGGGCCGCACATCCGCAGCTATCGGGTGCTAGCCGCCCCGGCAAGCGAGATGCGCGAGAGACGAAAGGGAAGACATGAGTCTGATTGATGATCTGGTCAAACTCGAGGAAGAGGCCAAGGAGCTCGTCGCAGGCGCTGACGACGCCGCCAAGCTCGAGGCCGCGCGCGTTGAGCTGCGCGGCCGCAAGGGCCGTATCACCGGCCTGATGCGCATGATGGGCAAGCTCGCTCCCGAGGATCGTCCCATGATGGGCAAACGCGCCAACGAGATGCGCCGGCTGATCGAGGGCATGCTCGACGAGCGCACCACCGAGATGAAGGCTGCCGCCCTCAAGCACGCGCTCGAGCACGAGGCCGTCGACATCACGCTGCCGGGCATCCGTCCGCAGATCGGTCACCAGCACCTGATCAAGCAGATCATCGAGGAGGCCGAGGACATCTTCTGCGGCATCGGCTACACCGTCGAGTCCGGCCCCATGGTCGATACCTCCTACTACAATTTTACCGCGCTCAACGCCCCCATGGATCACCCGAGCCGCTCGGCTCGCGACACGTTCTATGTGGTCGACAACAACCCCGGCAGCGTCGCGCATCCCGAGGCTCACGCTCACGGTGAGTCCGACGTGCTGCTGCGCACCCAGACCTCGGGCGTGCAGATTCACACCATGGAGTCGCAGAAGCCGCCCATCTACATGATCTGCCCGGGCACCGTCTACCGTCCCGACACGGCCGACGCCTGCCACCTGCCGCAGTTCAACCAGATCGAGGGCCTGGTCGTCGACGAGGGTATCACCTTTGGCGATCTTAAGGGTACGCTCGACTACTTTGTTAAGTGCATGTTTGGCGAGGACCGCAAGACGCGCTACCGTCCGCACTTCTTCCCCTTCACCGAGCCCTCCTGCGAGGTGGACGTGAGCTGCCACGTCTGCGGCGGCAAGGGCTGCAACTTCTGCAAGCACAGCGGTTGGATCGAGATCCTGGGCTGCGGCATGGTCGACCCCAACGTCCTGATCAACTGCGGCATCGACCCCGAGAAGTACACCGGCTTCGCCTTTGGTATTGGCGCCGAGCGCGTCGCGGC
>CAJKZO010000166.1:0-3293 GCA_905204365.1 uncultured Collinsella sp. | reverse complement strand
TGGCCTGTGGACTGGACGGCGCCCCCGACGAGGAGAGCCTGCTGGGCCTTATCGAGATTCCCGCCTCGATGAACCGCGTGGTCGAGATTCCCTCGCCCACCGGCACCTACTCCTACATCTTGCTCGAGGACGTCATTCTCGCCTGCCTGGACAGCTGCTTTGGCTCCTATAAGCCGCTGGATCGTGCGCTGATCCGCGTCACCCGCAACGCCGACATCGATCCGGACGGCGAGGGCGTCGAAGAGGAAGCGGACTACCGCCAGCACATGAAGCGCATCCTCAAGCAGCGCCTGCGCCTGCAGCCGGTAGTGCTCGCCGTCTCGGGGTCGCTCGAGCAGGCGACGCTCAAGACTATCCGCAAGGCGCTCGAGCTCTCGCGTCGCTCGGTCTTTACCTGCGATATCCCGCTCGACCTGGGCTACGTCTTTGGCATTGAGGGCAAGATTCCCGAGCACCTGCGCAACGAGCTGCTCTTTACGCCGTTTAAGCCGCAGCCCAACCCCAACATCGACATGACCCGCTCCATCCGCGAACAGGTGCTGCAGGGCGACAAGCTGCTCTTTTATCCCTACGAGGCCATGAACCCCTTCCTGGATCTGGTGCACGAGGCCGCCTACGACCCCGAGTGCATCTCGCTGCGCATCACGCTCTACCGCGTGGCCAAGCAGAGCCGCCTGTGCGAATCGCTGATCGATGCTGCCGAGAACGGCAAAGAGGTCACGGTGCTCATGGAACTTCGTGCCCGCTTTGACGAGCAGAACAACATCGAGTGGGCCGAGCGTCTGGAAGAGGCGGGCTGCACCGTCATCTATGGTTCCGAGGGCTTTAAATGCCACTCAAAGATCTGCCAGCTCACCTATCGCGAGGGCATGGCGCTCACCCGTCTCACGCTTTTGGGCACCGGCAACTTTAACGAGAAGACGGCCAAACTCTACAGCGACTTTATGCTCATGACCGCCCATCCCGGCATCGGTGAAGACGCCAACCTGTTCTTCCGCAATCTGTCGCTGGGCAACCTGCGCGGCGACTACCGCTTCCTGGGTGTGGCGCCCGTCGGACTGAAACCGCTCATCATGCGCGGCCTGGATCGCGAGATCCAGCGCGCCCTTGCCGGCGAGCCCGCCCGCGTGTTCTTTAAGCTCAACTCGCTGACCGACCGCGAGGTCATCGACAAAATCGCCGAGGCATCGTGCGCAGGAGTCCGCGTGGACATGATCATCCGCGGTATCTCGTGCCTCAAGCCCGGTATTCCGGGCAAGACCGAGAACGTGCATGTGCGCTCCATCGTCGGACGTTTTTTGGAGCATGCGCGCGTCTATGCCTTTGGCGTGGACTCGGACATGATCTATCTGAGCTCGGCCGACATGATGACGCGCAACACCGAGCACCGCGTGGAGATCGCCTTCCCCGTGCTCGACCCCACCTGCCGCGCCCTAGTACACGAGTACATGGGCATGCAGCTGCGCGACAACGTGAAGGCCCGCAGCCTCACGAGCGACGGCACCTGGGTCCCCGTAGAGCGTGCAGAGGGTGAGAAACCCTTCAACTCGCAGGAAGCTCTACTGGAGCGTGCCTATCGCAACGCCGAGGCCGCGCCCGAGCCCGTCATTGAGGCGGAACCTGCCCCCGAGGCCGAGCCGCAGCCAGTAGCACCCAAGGTCCAAGAGGTCCAGGCGACCGTCATTGAGCCCGAGCCTGCACCTGCACCTCGGCCCGAGACGCAGGTCACCAAGCCCGCACCCGAGACGAGCGCCCGTCGCGATAAGCCCGCTGGCAAGACCAAGGCCATCGAGCGCCATCGCCCCGGTCGCGTGCGCATGGGCCTGGGCCTGATCGGCCTGGGTCTTAAGACGCTCATTACCGGCAAGACGAAATAGTCGTTTGTAGAAGCAGTTTGTAGATGCGCCCCGCATTTGAGGAAAGCCTCGGATGCGGGGCGCTTTTCCCTGCTACCATGGTGCGAACAACAACGCGAATGACAGGCAGGAATATGAAGCTCACTATAGAATCGATGACCTACGGCGCCGACGGGCTGGCGCACGCCGACAACGGCAAGGCCGTCTTTGTGCAGGGCGCCGTGGCAGGCGACACCGTCGAGGCCGAGGTCGTACAGGACGGCAAGTCGTTCATGCGTGCCCGCACCACCGAGATTCTGGAGCCAAGCCCCGATCGCATTCAGCCTCCCTGCCCCTTCGTGGGCATCTGCGGCGGCTGCTCGTGGGGCAATCTCTCACGCACGGCACAGCTCGCCGCCAAGGAGCAAAACCTGCGCTCCACGCTCGAGCGCATCGGCAAGTTCGCTCCTGAGCAGGTCGATGAGTTGGTACAGCCCATCTGCCACACCAAGGACGACTGGGGCTACCGCAATAAAATCGAGCTCGAACCGACCGTCGTCAACGGTCGCGTGCGCCTTGGCATGCACGGTGTCGACCCCAGCAAAATCGTGACCGTCGATACGTGCCCGCTGTTCGATAAGCGCTTCCCGAAGGCGCTCAAATCGGTCGTCGGCGCACTCAACTATCTAAGCGGCAGCCATGACTTGGGGCTCGAACGCGTGGGCATTCGCGCATCGCGCCGCACCAAGGCACTCGAGGTCGCACTCTGGACGCCCACAGGCTCTTTTCCGCGCTCGCAGGTCTCCCGCGTGCTGGCGGACGCCGCTCATCCCACGAGCATCGTGCGCGTGATGAGCAAGGGCGAAAAGAAGGCCCGTCGTGTCTCCAAGGTCGAAATGCTCGCCGGAGAGGGCTCATGGACCGAGAATATCGCCGAGGGTCAGATGCGCTTGTCTGCCCCGTCTTTTTTCCAGGTCAACACCAAGGGTGCCGAGATTTTGATCGATCTTGTCATGGAAGCGCTCGACCCGCAGGAAGACGAGCTTGCCGTGGACCTGTACTGCGGTGCCGGCACCTTTACCCTGCCGCTCGCCCGCCGCTGCGACTTTGTCGCCGCCGTCGAGGCCTACGGCCCCGCCGTGCGCGACCTGCGCCGTAACCTGGAGATCAACAAGCTCGATAACGTCGACGTCATTGGCGGAGACGCGGTGCGCGAGTTCCCCGACCAGGATGCCGACGTCTAGGTGGTCGACCCGCCGCGTGCAGGCCTCGCCCCCGAGGCGATCGACCTTATCGCCAGCACGAGTGCTCGCGATGTCGCCTACGTGAGCTGCGACCCGGCCACCCTGGCGCGCGATCTCAAACGCTTTGTCGAAGAAGGCACCTTCTCCCCCGTAAAGATCACGCCAGTCGACCTGTTCCCACAAACCTTCCACTGCGAGACCGTCGTCCACCTTA
>CAJKZO010000165.1:0-3414 GCA_905204365.1 uncultured Collinsella sp. | reverse complement strand
CGCTCTTACACCACGTCTGCGCGCGCGACCTTACAAAAACAAAACCGCAGGTAGATCGCTTGCTGTTTTTCAAAAATAGGGGGTATGGATGAGGTCTCCGAGCTTAGCCCCGTAATCCGGCATAGTTTTGAAATGGCGCCATATCGGTGACAGCCCTTGAGCCCCCGGGGACGGAGGAAAACGGATCATTTTGGCCCGATGGCTCTGAGTCGCACCTATTTTCCTGCGAAAATGCCGTGTCTCAACTTTGGTGAGACATTTGTCTCACGCCCAAAACCGAATCTGGAACGTGTGTCACCTGCTCAAATTGTGTCTCATTCCGTAACTTTAGGCTGATGCAAGGTCTGAGCCTGCGAGAAGGGAGACGCGATGAGTAAGTACACGAGGGGTCTCTTGGCGGTGATACTGGCCGTAGTGCTGGTATTGCCGGCTGCAGCATTTGCCATGCTGCCCGAGGCCAACGCCAGGTCCAGCACAGGAATGGACGGACCGGAAATGGCCGGAAAGGTCATCGACCCCGACACCAGCGGACGCTGGGAAATCTGGGCGGCGGGCCATGGTGGCAATAAGGTGACGACCCAAAACGTCGGTCGAATCTGGACCGACAAGACGGTTAAGGAAACTGGAGAAAACAAAGCGTCAGATTTTGTGACTACGCTTTCGGCGATGTCCTCAACGTCTAATTCGACCGTGACGGTCACCACGCCACTCGACATCGTGATGGTGTTGGATGCCTCCGGCTCGATGGATGATCCTATGGGTGGCGGAGATCGCACCAAGCGTATCGATGCACTGAAGAGTGCTGCGAACAGCTTTATCGATACCATCGCAAAACAAAATGAGAGCATCGAGGGCGTCAATAGGCAGCATAGGGTTGCCATTGTTAAGTTTGCGGGCAAGAAGTCCAACGATATCGGCAACAATATGTATCGCGACGGAGGGTACTCCTACAATTACACCCAGGTTATGAAAGAATTGACCTACTGTTCCGGCAGCAATGCGGATGATCTCAAGAAGAATACAATTAATCAAATTCAGCCTGCCGGCGCCACGCGCGCCGACTATGGCCTAGAGCTGGCCGAGAAAATCACTACCACTTATGGCCGCAAAGACGCCAAGAAGATTATTGTGTTCTTTACCGACGGTACGCCAACAAAGCAAAATAAATTCGATGCGGGTGTCGCCAACGCTGCCGTGACGGCTGCCAAGAATATGAAGGACAGCAAGGCTGCCGTCTATACCATCGGCATCTTTGACGGTGCGAACCCCAGCGCCAGTATCCAAGATTCGAATACAAGCCAAGAAAACAAGTTCATGCAGGCCGTTTCGAGCAACTATCCCAATGCCACGGCATGGAACGCTCACGGCACACGCGCGGAAAACTTCGACTACTACAAGTCGGCGACCAATGCAGAAGAACTTAAGAAGGTTTTCGACGACATCTCGCAGGCCATCACATCGGAGCCGCCTTATCCGACCGAAATCCACAAGGGCTACGACGAGACCAAGTCCGGCTACATCACGTTTACCGATGAGCTGGGCGACTTTATGCAGGTCGACAGCTTCACCGAGGTCGTCATCAACGGCGCGCCGTTTACCAAGACGGACAAAACGGTCAATAAAGAAACCAATACCGACACCTACGAGTTCACCGGCAAGGCAAAAGACCTGCTCATTACCGTGCAGCGTGCTGGTGATGACAATCCCCAGAAGGGCGATGTCGTAACGGTCAGCATTCCTGCGTCGTTGATTCCGCTGAGCCACTTTAAGACCGTAGACGGCAAGCTTTCGGTCGACAGCGCTCAGCCTATCCGCGTGAAGTACACCTCGAGCGTGAAGAGTGCTGCGCTCGACAACCTGTTTACGCCCGAGAAGGTAACGGGGCTCAAGGATTACATCGAGAACAATACGACCGTTGCCAACGGCGCCAAGACCGTGAATTTCTACGCGAACAAGTGGAGCGGCGGTGCGTTGGGTAATACGGTTGCGACCTTTGAGCCTGCCGACACCAACCGCTACTACTACTTCCAGAAGCAGACTCCTATTTACACGGATGAGGAATGCACGCAGCCCGCAAAGAATTCGCTGGCAGATACTGGCACCTATTACTACAAGGATGAGTTTGAGGAGCAGGGCGAAAACGGCGAGGCCAAGCCCGCCTCTGCCGTCATCGAGTTTATCGGCGGCGACGCTGCGAAGTTTGACGGCGCGATTGTTCCCGATGAGAACGGTAACTTGGTGTTTACTGTGGGAACCGCACGCCTGGCCTTTATCGACGAGCTCCACACCACCAAGGATAACGTGGGCGGCAACAACACCGAGACCGCGAAAGACGTTCTCAACCCCAAGTGGAACAACACGTCCGCCAAGGCGACCGCGACGCATGTCAATTCCTACCTGGGCAACAACGGCAAGATTAGCTTTGCGTACAACATGACGCCGGCGACGGTGGAGACCAAGGCTAGCTTTGGCCTGACCAAGGTGCTCGAGGGCCGCGCCTGGACGAATGAGGACGAGTTTGAGTTTGGTCTGACGTCCAAGGCCGGTACTCCGATGCCGGAGTCCACGACCGCGGTCGCGACCAAGGGTAACAAAGCCATCGATTTCGGCGAGATCAAATACACCGAGCCCGGCACGTACGTCTACAAGGTCAGCGAGAAGAACGCTGGTCAAACTATCAATGGCATTACTTACAGCAAAAACAATGCAGAGTTTACCGTGACGGTGACACCCAACGCAAAGGGCGAGCTCAAGGCTTCCATCGAGAAGACCTCGGGCGAAACCGAGTTCAAGAACATTTATGCCGCGGAGCCTGTTGAGTCCAGTGTTACCGGTCAGATTGCCGTGGCCAAGGTCCTGACCGGGCGCGAGCTCAAGGCCAGCGAGTTCAGTTTTGAGCTGCGCGAGGTTAAGGGTGAGGACTCTGAGCTTATCGAGACCGTCAAGAATGACGCCGAGGGCAACGTTGCGTTCAGCGCCATCAAGTACACCGAGATCGGTCAGCACACCTACACGCTGCATGAGGTTACAGGCGACGCCGGCGGTATCACCTACGACGATACGGTCTACACCATCGTGACGACCATCAGCGATAACGGCAAGGGCCAGCTGGTGGCTACGCATAAGCTGCAGGGCGCCGAGGACGTTAAGAAGATTGAGTTTAAGAACTCCTACAACGTGACCCCCAAGAGCTCCAGTGTCACCGACAAGATCAAGGCGACCAAGGTTCTGGCCGGCCGCGACCTCAAGGCCAGCGAGTTCTCCTTCGAGCTCGTCGAGGGCGACAAGGTTGTCGCTACCGGCAAGAACGCCGCTGGCGGCAAGATCACGATGAGCGAGATCACCTACAACGAGCCCGGCAAGCACACCTACACGCTGCGCGAGGTTAAGGGCGGAACCACCAGCAAGGGCATC
>CAJKZO010000164.1:0-3417 GCA_905204365.1 uncultured Collinsella sp. | reverse complement strand
AGGATAATGGGCATTGCTGCCAAAAAGCCGTCTTTAATGGCCTGAAGGTAGATGTTCTTAGAGACCTTGTCGAAGTACGGCTGACCTTTCTCCAAGAACTTAACGATCGATTCCATAGTTCACGCTCCTCTTTGCATGAAATCTTAATGGCATGGACGTTGAAAACCTATATGGTCTCCCGCTTGCTAAAAGCCCGGGTGCAGGCGGGGCCGGTCCCAGGGGGAGAGAGGGGAGCGGCTGGGTTTGTATCGCATAGGGCCGCTCCCTTCTCGGGGGAAAGCGAGGCGATGCGCTACTGCGCGTCCGCCATAGTGTCGGCGAGCTCCTTGTACCAGAGTGCCGACTGCTTGATGTAGCGTTTTTGCGTGTCGAAGTCGATGTAGAACAGGCCGTAGCGCTTGTTATAGCCATTGGCCCACGAGAACTGGTCCTGCAGGCTCCAGATAAAGTAGCCCTGGACGTCGACGCCCTCGGCGCGCGCCTGGAGCACCTTCTCCATGTGCTGGTCGACAAAGTCGATGCGCTCGGGATCGGCGACGATGCCGTTTGCGTCGGGCTCGGGGTCCTTGTGGCCCAGGCCGTTTTCGGTGATATAGATGACGGGGAGGTTGGGATAGGTGGCGCTGATGTGCTTGAGCGTGTCGTAGAGGCCTTGCGGGTAGATGAGCCAATCCCAGTCGGTGGTGGGGATACCCGGCATATCGACCTGCTGCCCGACGCCCTTAAACTTAAAGCACGAGGTGCCCTTGTCTCCGGTGCCGTTAAAGCTGTTGGTTGACTCGCCATCGTAGGCGGCGATAAACGCCGACTGATAGTAGTTGAGGCCGAACATATCGTTGCGGGGCGCCGCCTTGGCGAGCTCCTCCATGTCGCTGTCCTCAACCGTAAGTGTGGCGTTGTTGGCACGCAGAATCTCGTTGATGAGTGAGAGGGTGCGCGCGGAGTAGTGACCCAGGAAGGCGCCGTCCATGATGAAGTCGGTGTAGAAGGCGTTGTACAGGTCGGCGGCGTGCTGGTCGGCGGGCGAGTCGGTGGCAGGATATGCCGGCGTCAGGACGTTGACCATGCCAATGCGTCCGCCCAGGTGCTCGGTCTCGTCAAGATCCTTATACAGGTTGACGGCGCGGGCGTGGGCAACGAGCTCGTTGTGCTGGCTCTGGATGCCGCTCGTCACATCAAAGTGATGGTTGGGCGGGAAGTTGCCTTGGATGTATTGGGAGTGCGAGAGGCTGATGAGCTCGTTGATGGTGAACCAATTCTTGACCTCGCGGAACTCGCGGAAGCAGAACTCGGCATAGCGCACATAGGCGTCGACGGTCTTGCGGTTGAGCCAGTCGCCCTGGTTGAACAGGGCGGCGGGGGAGTCAAAGTGATGCAGGGACACATAGGGCTCGACGCCATACTTTTTGCAGCAGGCGAACAGCTCGTGGTAGTGCTTAACGCCCTCGGCGAGGGGTTCGGCATCGTCGCCGTTGGGGAAGATGCGGGTCCAGGCGATGGACACACGAATGGCGTTGAGTCCATGCTCGGCAGAAAGGCGGATATCCTCCTCGTAGCGGTTGTAGAAATCACTGGCCGGGTCGGGCAAAAAGCGACCCTGGGCGACAAGGTAATCGTCCCACATGGTCTTACCCTTGCCTGCCACCTTCGTGGAACCTTCCGTTTGGTACGCGGCGGTTGCGGCGCCCCAAACAAAGCCCTTCGGCAGCTGCTGTACGCGGTTTAGCAAAGACATATGCATACACCCTCTCGTCTCGCTGTTCGATATTGTGCGTTTGCGCTCAGGAGGCTCCCTGGTTAGCGTTCAGCGGTGAAAAAGCCCGATAAACACTATCTTAAAATGATTAGAACCAAAATGAGCACGTGAACATTTGACAATGAGCACGTTAACATCCGGCTGGGATGTATAGAAACAAAACAACTTCAAACAGCCGCGAACGGTTGTATTTGTTCGGTAAGCGGTTTTGATTGACAGAAGTTTTCATGTTGTGGTATATGGCTCGGGTATCATGAGCACGTTATCAATGTATGTACGATGCGCCATGGGCGCGGGGAATAGTTGGGAAGCAGGTTAGCGTGGAAGGCATGGATCAGCAGACAAGGAATGGTCGTTCGGCGAGCGCGGCAGAGGTTGCGGCGCTCGCTGGCGTGAGCCGCCAGACTGTGTCTCGCGTGGTCAACGGTATGCCCAACGTGACGGAAAAGACGCGCAAGCGTGTGCTGGCCGCCATGGAAGAGCTGGGCTTTCGTCCCAATTTTGCTGGAGCGGCGTTGCGCGGCGGGTCGTATCGTTCTATTGGCCTGTGCATGTACAACATCACACGTGTCGGTAACCTGGCGACGCTCGAGGGTATCATGCAAGCGGCGCGCGAGCACGATTTTGCCGTCACTATGATCGAGATGGGCGGCGACAAGCCCTATGCACTTGCCGATGCCTCGCGCCGCATGGTCGAGCGACCCGTCGACGGCATGATTCTCAACATGAACCGCATGGCTCCCGATTTTGAGGAGTTTGTTCCCCAGCCGGGAGTGCGAACGGTCATCCTGTCCATGTATGCGCATCCGCGCTGCACGACGATCGACTCCGACCAGTATGGTTCGTGCGAGCTGTTGACCAATTATCTGCTGGAACATGGTCACTCGAATATGCGGTTTGTGGCGGGTCCGGAAAACTCGATTTCCTCGCGTTTTCGTGAGGCCGGTTGGCGCGATTCGCTGGGTCGTGCTCATGTCGATGCCGCTCCGATGCTGCGTGGCGATTGGAGTGCGGACAGTGGGTTCGCCATGGGCGAGCGGATTGCGGCCGAGGTGCTTGCCGGCGGGTCGCAGGCGCCGACTGCCGTGCTTGCGGCAAATGACCAGATGGCGCTGGGCGTTATCGCCGCGCTCGAGAACGCGGGCCTGTCCGTGCCCGACGACGTGAGCGTGGTTGGTATCGACGACGCACTCGAGGGACTTGTTCCTCACAATCGACTGACGACGCTGCGATTTGATTTGCGCGGTGTCGGTAAGCTTGCGTTTGAGGCGGCGATTGGAGAGAGCTCGTCTATCGAGGCGATTCATGTGCCGAGTACGCTGGTCGAACGCTCGACTGTTAGGGACATACGGGGTTAGGTCCTACTCCGTTTGTCTCGATTTGTAACAGGTAGACGGTCAAAAGCGGGCTACGTGTTACAGATTTAGATTCTTCGGAAAGAGCAATCCTGTTCGTCTCAATCTGTAACAGCTAGGACCAAAAAACTCGGCTAGATGTTACAGATCGAGACAAACGGCTCCCGACCAGCCCAAAAACAAAAAGACCGGGGGCGGCGCGCCGTGTGACGTGCCGCCCCCGGCTGAGAAATGGGGACAGGTTGTGTGAGCGGGCAACCCCGCCAGCCACTAGTCCAGACGACGGGTCTGCGCCACGTGCTTATA
>CAJKZO010000163.1:0-3525 GCA_905204365.1 uncultured Collinsella sp. | reverse complement strand
GTGCGGAGTGGCTGACGAGGACCTGGATCGTCGCGAGGACACCGCCGGTCGCGAGAATGTGATCGCCGAGTAGAACTTACCCTCCGCACCGGCTGCGCCTATTCTGCCCGCTATGAGCCAGAAGACTATTGCCGGCCTGCAGTGGCCCAACTATCGCTCCCAGCGCTGGGGCCACGAGCACGCGACGTTCGTGCGTCCTGTCCGCTGGATCTGCTGCCTTTTGGGCGAGGATGTTGTGCCCGTGTCGTTTGCCGACGTGACGAGTGGCAACACCACGCGTGGTCATCGCGTGCTTGGCCCCGGTGACCACGTTGTCGCCAGCCCCGCCGTCTACGAGCAGGTGCTCGAGGATGCCGGCGTGCTTTCTGCCGAGCGCCGTCGCGAGGCCATCCTCGCCGGTATCGCCGAGGTCGAGGCTGCCCGTCCCGGCTGCCATGTCGATACGCCCAAGAAGGTCTTTGAGGAGGTCATCAACCTCTGCGAGTGGCCGACGGTGCTCGTCGGTACCTTCGACGAGGAGTTTCTCAAGGTCCCGCACGAGATCATCTGCGAGTCCATGCTCACCAACCAGCGCTACTTCCCGATCTATGACGGCGAAGGCAAGCTCACGCGTGAGTTCGTGGTCGTTTCCAACAGCAAGCCCGAGAACGCCGAGCGAGTGATCGACGGTAACGCGCGCGTCGTGCGCGCCCGTCTGGACGACGCTAAGTTCTTCTACGAGGAGGACCTGAAGATCTCCCTCGACGAGTTCCGTGAGCGTCTGGCCAAGGTTGCCTTCCAGGAGAAGCTCGGTAGCGTGCTCGCCAAGTCCGAGCGCATCGAGCAGCTCGCGCTCGCTATCGCCCGCGAGGCTCATTTGGGCGCCCACCTTGCCGCCGATGCCGCTCGCGCCGCGCACCTGTGCAAGGCCGATCTGGTGTCCAACGCCGTCGTCGAGTTCACAAGCCAGCAGGGCGTGATGGGCGGTTACTACGCGACCGCGATGGGGGAGAACGACGAGGTCGCCCATGCTATTCGCGATCACTATCGTCCCCGCTTTGCCGGTGACGAGCTGCCCGAGGGCACCGCTGGCTGCATCGTGGCCTGTGCCGACAAGCTCGATACCATTGCCGGTATCTTTGCCATCGGCGAGCCCCCGACCGGCTCCTCCGACCCCTATGCGCTGCGTCGTGCCGCTATCGGCATCATCAACATCCTGCGCGACCGCCTGCCGATCGACCCCACGTCGCTCATCGACTTTGCGCTCGAGCTCTATAGTGAGCAGGGCATTGAGTTCAATGCCGCCGAGGTCGCCCAGCAGGTTCGCGACTTCTTCCATGGCCGCCTGGTGAGCATGGCCCGCGACGAAAAGATCCCGGCCGATACCGTTGCCGCCGTCTCTGCGGTGCACATCATCGCCCCGTCCGTCTTCTTCGCCCGCTGCGCCGCTCTCGACGAGGCCCGCAAGAACGATGCCGAGACCTTCGACAACCTGGCTACCGCCTATGCTCGCGCCGCGCACATCTCCAAGCCCGAGCTGGGTGCGGAGTACGCCCGCAGCCTGATGGGCGAGGCCGAACTCGCGCTTGCCGATGCCTCCGAGGCCGCTCAGACCGCCGTCGACGCCGCCCTTACTGCCGAGGATTACCCGGCTGCATTTGCCGCCCTTGCCGCCCTGCGCGCCCCCATCGACCGCTTCTTCGATGAGGTTATGGTCATGGACAAGGACGAGCAGCTTCGCGATAATCGCCTTAAGCTGCTCAACCGCTTCGAGGCCGTTTTCTCCGGCATCGCCAACATCGGTGAGCTTGCCCGCAAAAAGTAAGCCAGCCTGCGCGTAAGCGCAAAAGGAGCCCCGCATGGATTGCCCGGTCGCCGTTCGTCCCACCGTTATCGTTATCTCCGACTCGCTCGGTGATACTGCTTGTGAGGTGGTGCTTGCGGCGTCCGGGCAATTTGATGAAGGGGCTTTTCGCGTTTTACGCCTGCCCAAGGTGACCTCCGTGGAGCAGGTTAAGTCATTTGTGGGGCCGCGCGTCGATGCGGACCATCGGGATATTGCCGTGTTTCACACCATTGTCGATCCAGCGCTTCGCGCCCGCGTGCTCGATTACCTGGGTATGCTGCATATTCGCTCGGTCGACCTGATTGGCCCGACGCTCGCCGTACTATCGTCGCTTATCGGTGTGCCGCCCAAGGGCGTTGCGGGCGTGATTCACAGGACCGATGACCGCTATTATCATCGTATCGAGGCCATGGAGTATTTCGTTGAGCACGATGATGGACGCGGCTGCGACGACCTTTCGGGGGCCGATATCGTGCTGCTGGGCGTATCGCGCACGTCCAAGACGCCGCTGTCGATGTATTTGGCCTATCAGGGTTATAAGGTTGCCAATGTTCCTTTGGCCCATGGCATGGAGCCGCCCAAGTCGATTTACGAGGTCGACCCGATGCGTTTGTTTGGCCTGATTTCGACCGTCGACGTTATTTCCGAGATTCGCGATAGCCGCTTGGGCGACGACTACACCCGTGCCGTCGCCGGCTCCTATGCCGAGCCCGAGAGCGTGCGCAGCGAGCTCGAGGAAGCTCGCGCCCTCATGAAGCGGCTAGGCTGCTTTGTGGTGCGTACCGACGGCAAGGCCATCGAGGAGAGCGCTGCCGAGATCATCAGCCACTTGGAGGAAATCCAAGAAGCCCGTGCCCGCCGCGCCGCCCGTCGAGCCCAGCAAAAGTAGCTAATTTGGGACGGGGCTTTTTTAGCTACCCCGGCTGAGGTCGCGATCTTTTTGGTCGATTGCCTGCGGGGGCAGCTAAAAAAGCCCCGTCCCAAATTAGCTACTTATGGTAAAGCGATTTATCAAGAAACTGGCATTTGACCTGCAAGTTTCTTGCATTGGTATCTTCATAAGGTAACCAACTTTACCTACCGTTTACCGCCATATTTACCACGTTTACCAAACCCCGCGCCCTCTACGCAAGCCCGCTCAATGCCCGCCGTATAGTTCCCTCACGGCCCGCATCCGGCGGGTCGATTCGTCACCACGGTCGTGCGCGAGAGCGCATGGAAGGGGAAGTATCGTGAGCGATTGCAAGAGGGTTTTCCGTTTTGGAACCGACGCCCAGGGCACCTGTGTCACTGAGGGCGACAAGTCCATGAACTTCGTGCTTGGCGGCAAGGGCGCAAACCTTGCCGAGATGAGCCGCATCGGCCTACCAGTTCCCGGTGGCTTTACCATTACCTGCCAGACCTGCGTTGAGTACTCCGGTGCCGGCAACGTCTGGCCCGAAGGCGCACTCGATGAGATCGTTGCCGCCGAGGCCGACCTCGAGGCCCGCTGCGGCAAGAAGCTCGGCGACGCTTCCGATCCGCTGCTCGTGTCGGTTCGTTCGGGCGCTCCGTTTTCCATGCCCGGTATGATGGACACGGTCCTCAACCTGGGCCTCAACGACGGCTCCGTTCAGGGTCTCATCGCCCAGACGGAAAATCCGCGTTTTGCCTGGGATAGCTACCGCCGCTTTATCCAGATGTTCTCCAACGTCGTTATG
>CAJKZO010000162.1:0-3534 GCA_905204365.1 uncultured Collinsella sp. | reverse complement strand
GTTGCCCGCACCAAGGAGCTCATGGAGGAGTTTGGCTCCGTCAACAAGGCGTAAGTAGCGGTTTAACTTTCCCGTCGGAGGCCCCGTTCACCCTACGCTTTTCCCTTGCGCTCACCTGGCTTAGCCAGAAGTCGCGCAATGGGAAAAGCTTCGGGTGAACGGGGCCTCCTTCGTTAACTCGCTACAGGGTTACTGGGCTGAATTCATTTTTTGACTACCGCTCGGCGGTGTTGATGGCTCCCTTGTTGGGGCTTTCTTTTTTATCTCGCTACAATGGGCTTCAAGAGTTCTAATGACTTGGAGTTTGGTATGGCTGTTATTAATGTGCTGCCTTCGGATGGGAAGGTTATTGACGAGGGTCCTGTTGGTTGCTCTGTTGATGTTTGCAATGATGACTTCCGTTTTCTAGATGTTGGCTTGCCACCCGAGATTCTGCGTTTAAAGGACGCGGGGTATCTTTCGCAGGCTATTGAGGCTTGCGACCGCCTACTTGCCCAAGATCCCGATCCCTCGCTTGCTGCCTGCGTTCGTGCCGAGCGGTATCGCATGCTTGAGACGCCGCTTCATTTTTCGGTGTCGCGCGATCGAGCTATTGCGATGATTCGCGAGGAGTGGCCTGAGTTTACCAAGGAGCAGTTTGACGATCTGATTGACCGTAAGCGTATTGACTGGCGCTTTATCGATGGCGAGCTGTTCGTTCTCGACAACTTCCTCGATTCGCTTCGCGTATATCCCAAAGAGGTCCCCGGCATGCGTCCCGATTCTACGGACGGAATAGCACTGCGCGACGAGATGCTCAAGGAGATGGAGTCACAAAACGGATTGGCTCGCGTCATTACGCTTAAAGCGTCCGTGTCTGTCCCCGGCGCTCTGGAGGGGGAGACCGTTTGCGCTTGGCTTCCCGTCGCGGCTGCCTGCCGTCAGCAGTCTCGGGTCGAGATTCTCGACATGACGCCGGAGGGTGCTGTTGCTCCCGCGAACGCTTCGGCGCGTACCGCCTCGTGGTCTTCTTCGAGTGAGCGCTCATTCTCGGTGACTTATCGTTATCACATCGATGCTGCTTATTGTGATGTCTACGGTGGCACACTTCCGGTTCATCCGCGTATGGACGCGCCTCTGCCCGAGGATATTTCCGAGGACCGTCCGCACATTGCATTCACGCCGTATCTGCAGCAGCTGACGGCCGGTGTTGCTGACGGACTCGAGGATCCGCTCGATCGCGCTCGTGCTATCTATGATTACCTGACACAGCATATCGACTATCGCTATCAGCCACCGTACCTGCTTTTGGGATCTATTGCCGACGACTGTGCGCATTCGCTCCGCGGCGATTGCGGCGTTATGGCGCTCACGTTTATCACCATGTGCCGTATCGCGGGCGTGCCTGCCCGTTGGCAGAGCGGCCTGTATGTTGCGCCCGATTCGGTGGGGTCGCACGACTGGGCAGAGTTCTATACGCCGCAGACCGGATGGCTCAACGCCGACGTGTCATTTGGTTCTTCTGCTCGCAGGATGGGGGAGGAGTGGCGCCGCCGTCACTACTTTGGCAATCTCGACCCGTGGCGTATGGTGGCCAACAATCGATTCCAGGCAGAGTTTGAGCCCTCTTTCGACGGCATGCGCGAGGACCCTTACGATAACCAGATGGGTGAGGCTTCGGTCGACGGTCGCGGATGCCGTCGGCGCGAGATGCTCCGCACGGTCGAACTCATCGAAATGCTCGAAGTTCCATTTTCGGACTAATCGGTAGAAAGCTGTGATAAACTAACTCACGCATTGCGTGCCCGAGTGGCGGAATTGGCAGACGCAGTGGACTCAAAATCCACCGTTGGCAACAACGTGCGAGTTCGAGTCTCGCCTCGGGCACCATACATGCAAGTGAGCGTTCAAGGGGGTTGCGGCCCCCTTTTTCGTGCCGAACTCGCGTGAGCGCGCGGAGCGTTAAGCAAACAGGCCTGTGGCCTGTTTGTAGCGGAGCGTGGCGAGGGCGCCATGCGCCCGAAGCCCGGGGCTTCGCGAAGCGAAGGCCCTTCGAGTCTCGCCTCGGGCACCATACATGCACCTGCGCTTCAAGGGGGTCAAGGCCCCTTTTTCGTGTACGTAATGTGATAGCGCGCTGTACGTGTTATTATGCCCAAGGCGTTGTTCCCGCAATGCCCTAAAGAGGAACCCGAGGGTTCCCACCTTTTGGCGCCAACGAGCAGCTGACTGGTCATACAACTTAGATTCCCTTCCTCAAATCGAGGAAGTCTATGTGTACGACCTGGTTGCTGAGAAGCGCCGGGTTATTTTTTTATGAATGGAGGTAGGGAAAATAGCTAAGTCTGATGACACCCGCATCAACGACGAGATCACTGCATCTTCGTGTCGTTTGATTGGCGTCGATGGCTCTCAGCTCGGCCTGTTCGCCATCCGCGATGCCCAGCGCGTCGCCGACGATCAGGGTCTCGACCTGGTCGAGATCGCTCCCAACGCGGAGCCGCCGGTCTGCAAGGTCATGGACTACGGTAAGTTCAAGTACCAGCAGGCCATGAAGGCCAAGGCTGCTCGTAAGAACCAGTCCAAGGTCGAGGTCAAGGAAATGAAGTTCCGACCCAAGATCGACGTTGGCGACTACGAGACCAAGAAGGGCCACGTTCTGCGTTTCCTCAAGAAGGGCGCACGCGTTAAGATCACCATCATGTTCCGCGGCCGTGAAATGGCTCACCCGGAGCAGGGCCTTAACGTTCTCGAGCGTCTCGCCGAGGATCTCAAGCCTTACGCTACGGTCGAGTCCAAGCCTAAGATGGAAGGCCGTAACATGCTTATGCTGCTCGCCCCGATTAAGGGCGCCTTCGATGAGGATAAAGCGGCAAGCGATACCAAGTAACTAGTGTTCTGTAACCGATTAAGGAGTATTTCATGCCTAAGATGAAGTCCCACAGCGGCACCAAGAAGCGTTTCCGCAAGACTGGTACCGGCAAGCTTATGCGCGCCAAGGCTTTCAAGAGCCACATCCTGAGCAAGAAGTCCACCAAGCGTAAGCGTGGCTTCCGTCAGGAGACCGAGATCGCCGCTGCCGACCGCAAGGTCATCAAGTCGCGTCTCGCCTAAGTTCGCGTTCCCGTTTTTCGTTTTACCGTCTAGGAGTTGATAGAACATGGCACGTATTAAGCGCGCTGTTGCCGCCAAGAAGAAGCGCCGTACCGTTATGCACCGTGCGAAGGGTTACTACGGTGCCGCTTCGCGTACTTACAAGCATGCTAAAGAGCAGGTCCAGCACTCCCTGCAGTATCAGTATCGTGATCGCCGCAACAAGAAGCGCGAGATCCGTTCTCTCTGGATCACTCGTATCAACGCTGCTGCTCGCCTGAACGACATCTCTTACTCTCAGTTCATGCACGGCCTGAAGGTTGCCGGCATCGAGCTCGACCGCAAGGTCCTGGCTCAGATGGCTTACGAGGACATCGAGTCCTTCAACGAGCTGGCCACCATCGCCAAGAAGGCTCTCGAGGCCTAATAGATTCTCTTGAATCGCTAGGGGAGTGTCGCGTT
>CAJKZO010000161.1:0-3537 GCA_905204365.1 uncultured Collinsella sp. | reverse complement strand
CATTACTCCAACGACGAATTCTAGGCGGTGTCCCCTCCCTTTCAAGAAAGGGAAGCGGCGGGGCATGCCCCGCCTCTTACACCACATCTCTGCGCGCTACCGGAGCTTCGCCAGGATTCCGAAGAGCGCCAACGAATCGACCTCGAAAAAGCAATGCTCGAAGGCATCACATTGGACGATCCGACGATTAACGAGGCTCCGGCAATCGATGACATGCAGACTGTCGAACCCGACAGCCCATCACTCAACCAAACAAGCAGCTTCGCGCCCGAGGGCAGGATCTTCGGGGCCGGAAGCTAGACCGGCTAACAAGGTGGGCACCTTAGCGACGTGCAAAATTGCGAGTATTCAGCAGAGCCGGGTGTCTATCACCCTCGAGTGGATCCAAATGTGAAGCGAAATCACTCTTGCGCGAGAGCGTTAGGCAACATTTGAGGAAGAACTCATCGGATTAACACCCTAAGATAACTCTTGAACTGCATTATATGGCCTGCAATAAATTAACGGACCCCTTATCGTTGCAGAATACTCCAATTTTTGCACGGCTCAGGGGCACCCACCCCGGCATCGGCTATCAAAACCGCTCACTCCGGGATCTCGTCCACTATTCCCCATCATTTTGTGCAACGAATTACCTGAACGTCATTGACATATGAACATACACTCATATAATCGGAAGCAAGTTATATGAGCGCATGTTCATATGAAAGGATATTGCAATGAGCATCCGCGTTGATGAAACGAAACCCGACATCGAGGCCACCGAACCCGCGATTCCCACCACCTGCTCGCCCGAGGACCTTCCCGACGAGGAGCTTCTCTACGACCTCGCCGACCTGTTCAAGGTCTTCAGCGACACCACGCGCATCAAGATCCTCTATGCCCTCATGGGCCGCGAGCTCTGCGTGGCGGACATCGCCGAAGCGACCGAAACCTCGCAGTCCGCGGTGTCGCACCAGCTGCGCACACTCAAGCAGTCGCACCTGGTTAAATTCCGGCGCGACGGGCGCAATATCCTATACTCGCTCGCCGACGACCACGTCTACACCATGCTCAACCAGGGCATGAGCCACATCTGCGAATAGCGACCAACCACGGTACCAGCGCGGCCTGCACCCAAGCCGCAAAAACAGGGAAAGGAACCCACCATGAAAAAGCAGTTCAAGCTCGACGAGATCGACTGCGCCAACTGCGCGCGTAAGCTTCAGGACGAGCTGGCCAAGCTCGATGGCGTCAAGTCCGTTTCGGTCAACTTTATGACCCAGAAGTTGACGCTCGAGGCCGACGACGCCGAGTTCGACGAGGTCCTTGACCGCGTCGTGGAGTTTACCGCCGACGCTGAGCCGGACTGCGAGATCATTCTCTAGCCTGCGCGTACGCTGACCCGCAAGGCCGCGCTTGCCGCGGCCTTTGCTCGCGAAATTATATGAGCGAGTGTTCATACATTCAAATGGGAGGTTTGAATCATGGCAGCCGCCGATCCCAAAAAGAAAAAGAAGAAGCGCAAGAAGAAAGAGTCCCTTGAGCATAAGCGCAACCGTATCCTGGTAGCGCTAGGCATTTTTGCGGTGGTGTACGCCCTCGACGAGCTCGGTACCCTTACCGCCGCATTCGGCACCCCGGGTGACGTCTACGCCAGCTTCGTGCTGTTCCTGGTGCCGTTCCTAATTGCCGGCTACGACGTACTCCAGAAGGCGTTCAGCAACATCCGCCGCGGCAAGGCGTTCGACGAGAGCTTCCTCATGGCCGTCGCGACCATCGGCGCGTTTGCCATGGTGCTCTTCCCCGACACCGACCCGCACATGGCCGAAGGCGCCGCCGTCATGCTGTTCTACCAGATCGGCGAGCTGTTCCAAGCATACGCCGTGGGTAAGAGCCGCAAGTCGATCAGCGCCATGATGGACATCGCGCCCGACTACGCCAACGTCGAGCAAGCCGACGGCATGCTCGAGCAGGTCTTTCCCGATGACATCACCGTCGGCACCGTCATCGTCGTCAAGCCCGGCGAGCGCGTGCCCATCGACGGCGTCATCGTCGAAGGCGAGACGCAGCTCGATACCGCCGCCCTTACCGGCGAGTCGGTCCCCCGCCCGGCCAAAACCGGAGACGATATCATCAGCGGCTGCATCAACATGACGGGTCTCATCCACGTGCGCACCACCAAGCCATTTGGCGAGTCCACCGTCGCGCGCGTCCTGGAGCTCGTAGAAAACGCCAGCGAAAAGAAGGCGCGTACCGAGAACTTCATCACGCGCTTCGCCCGCGTCTACACGCCCGCCGTCACCGGCGCGGCCGCGGTACTCGCGCTCGGCGGCGGCTTGGTCACCGGCGCCTGGTCCGACTGGATCCTGCGCGGCCTGACCTTCCTGGTCGTCAGCTGCCCGTGCGCGCTCGTGATCAGCGTCCCGCTCAGCTTCTTTGGCGGCATCGGCGGCGCATCCAAGCTGGGCGTCCTCATCAAGGGCTCCAACTACCTCGAGACGCTCGCCGATGTGGACACCGTCGTCTTTGACAAGACCGGCACGCTCACCAACGGCACGTTTTCGGTCGTGGCGGTACACCCCGAGCCAGGCTATACCGAGCAGTCACTGCTTGAGGTCGCGGCCCTTGCCGAGTCGTTTTCCGATCACCCCATCGCACGGTCCATACGTGCCGCCTACCAGGGCGAGCTCGACCAGAATCGCGTGAGCGACTCCGCCAATGTCGCGGGTCACGGTTTCACGGCAACCATCGACGGCAAGCGCGTCGTCGTCGGCAATGCCAAGATGCTTGCTGCGGCCGGTATCGACGCTCCCAATTGCGAGGTCGTCGGTACGACCCTCCATGTACTGGTCGATGACACATACGCCGGCCATATCGTAATTGCCGACACCGTCAAAGCCGATGCAGAGCAAACGATTCGCGACCTGCACACCGCCGGTGTCAAGCGCACCGTCATGCTCACGGGCGACCGCGAGGAAGTGGCGGCCACCGTGGCCGAGAAGCTAGGACTCGACGAGTTCCACGCGCAGCTCATGCCAGGCGACAAGGTCGAGCGTGTTGAGGCATTGCTGGCGGCCGAATCGGGCAAGGGCAAGCTCGCCTTTGTAGGCGACGGCATCAACGATGCGCCCGTGCTCACCCGTGCAGACGTTGGCATTGCCATGGGCGCCATGGGTTCCGACGCCGCAATTGAGGCCGCCGACGTGGTGCTGATGGACGACAAGCCTTCCAACATTTCCCGCGCGATCCGCGTAGCGCGCAAGACCATGACGATTGTTTGGCAGAACATCATCTTTGCGCTGGGTATTAAGCTGCTGATCCTGGTGCTGGCAGCGCTCGGCATTGCCAACATGTGGCTCGCTGTCTTTGGCGACGTGGGCGTGGCGATCATCGCCATCCTGAACGCCATGCGCGCGATGGGTGTCAAGAACCTGTAGCAATCGTGGTCCCTCCGGCCGGGGCCGGGCTTGGTTTTGAAAACGTCCTCGCGCATGAGGCCCGCCTGTCCCAATCGAGCGGGAGCCCCGCCTCGACCCAGGCCTCGTAGGCCCTCCT
>CAJKZO010000160.1:0-3555 GCA_905204365.1 uncultured Collinsella sp. | reverse complement strand
CGCTGGCGATGCCGTCGATCATTGAGAGGTTGCCAAACTTGGTGACATCGTTGACACACAGCCCGACCGAATGGTAGCGGCCGTCACGCAACGAACGGCCGGCATAGCTCGGACGGAAGCCGAGCTCTTGCATAGCGGCCTGCACACGCTGGCGCGTCTGCTCGTTGACGTTAGGAAGGCCGTTGGCGACACGCGAAACCGTCTGCTGCGAAACGCCAGCAGCGCGGGCAACGTCGGCCATGGATACCGGACGCGTACCTGTATCGTTGGAAGGGCGCCTTGCCACAAAATCACCTTCACCCTTGCGAGATCTGAATAGCGTGAATGCCGGCCCGGGCAGAGATACACCCCGCGCCGAGGCCCGCTATCGTCGGACGCATGTTAACGTACTCTACTTTTTCTATCTGCATCTCTTCTGCTTTATAAGTCCATACGGCACTACCGTTCACGGCCGAATATCGACCGATTACCAGATTCTCAAAAAGTGACAAGCGTTGTGTTATGAGTACGTTAACATAGCCCGTAACGTGCGGTATCGTGAACACTTGGTTCATGCCGCTTCAAGTTGTTAACGTACTCATAACGACGCAAAACTCACCCGTGCGCGCCAAGGAAAGGACTCCCATGACCACCCCCGACAAAAAGACACTCGCCACGCTCACCAAGCTGTTCGAGGAGGAGTTTGGCCCCATCGGCGATCGCCAGGTGCTCTATGTGCACGCGCCCGGCCGTTCCGAGATCAGTGGCAACCACACCGACCACGAGGGCGGCCACGTCATCGCCGGCTCGCTCGATGTCGCCGTTGACGGTATCGCCGTGGCAACCGACTCCAACAAGGTCCGCGTCGCCGACGAGGGCTACCCCACGTTTGAGATTACCCTCGACACGCTGAATGTTCAGGAGTCCGAGAAGGGCACGTCCGCAAGCCTCGTGCGCGGTATGGCCCACGAGATCGCAGCCCTTGGCGTTGAGCCCCACGGCTTCGACTTCGCCTTCACCTGCTCCGTCCCCTCGGGCGGCGGTCTTTCGAGCTCCGCTGCCGTCGAAGCCGCATACGGACGCGCCATGGAAACCCTCTGGGGCGCGCCCGCAATTGAGCCCGTCGCACTCGCCCAAATGAGCCAGCGCACCGAGAACAACTATTATGGCAAGCCCTGCGGTCTGATGGACCAGGCCGCCGTATGTCTGGGCGGCCTTGCCTACATGGACTTTGAGGACCAGGCTCAGCCTAAAACCCAGAAGCTCGAGCTCAACTTTGAGGATCACGGCTATGCGCTCGTGCTCGTTAAGGTCGGTGCCGACCACGTGGCAGCCACCGACGACTACGCCGCCGTTCCGCGCGAGATGCAGGACGTTGCCGCCGAGTTTGGCAAGGCACGCCTGTGCGAGGTAAACGTTGCCGACTTTGACGCCAAACTCCCCGAACTGCGTGCCAAGCTGGGCGACCGTGCCTGCCTACGCGCCGTTCACTACTGGTACGAGAATGGCCTGGTCGACAAGCGCTGGGCCGCCCTGAACGCCGGCGACATCGACCAGTTCCTGATCCTGACGCGCGAGTCCGGCGCCAGCTCTGCTATGTACCTGCAGAATGTCGTTGCCAAGCTGGGCTCCGAGCAGCCTTCCATGTATGCCCTGGCGCTGGCCGAGCACGTGCTCGACGGCCGCGGCGCCGTCCGCATCCACGGTGGCGGCTTTGGTGGCACCATCCAGGCCTTCGTGCCCCTCGACCTGGTCGACACCTTTATCACCAAGATGAACGACTGGCTGGGCGAGGGCTCTGCCCGCCACTACGCAATTTCTGACAAGGGGGCTCACGCGGCATGGCTGTAATGACCGACGTGCGCGAGGCTGCCCAGGGCCTTATCGAATATGCCATCCACCGATCGATGATCGGACAGGACGATCGCATCTGGGCATACAACACCATTTTGGAGTGCATCGGCGCCACGGGCCCCGCGCTCGACATGACCTGGGCGCTGCAGAACGAGAAGCTCTCGCTCTTGCACCCCGATACCCTGCCCGACTTTGACCTGGAGGGCACGCTTGTCTCGCTTTCCGAGGCTGCCGTTGCCAACGGCGCCGCCGAGGACACGACGTCGGGCCGCGACCGCATCGCTATGCGCATCATGGGCGTGCTCATGCCGAGGCCTTCGGTTGTAAACGAGGAGTTCAACGGACGTATGGGCGTCAACGAGCCCCGCGCCGCGACCGACTGGTTCTACGGTCTGTGCTGCGACGCCGGCTACGTGCGCCGTGCCGCCATCGCGCGCAACATCAAATGGAGCACCCCCACCAACTGGGGTGACCTGGAGATCACCATCAACCTGTCGAAGCCCGAGAAGGACCCGCGCGATATTGCCGCGGCCGGCGCCGCCAAAAACACGGGCGAGAAGTATCCCGCCTGTCAGCTCTGCATCGAAAACGAGGGCTACCCCGGACGCTCCGCCGCAGCCGACGGCGGCGCCCACCCCGCTCGCCAGAATCTGCGCGTTATCCCCATTGAGCTCAACGGCGAGCGCTGGGGCTTCCAGTACAGCCCGTACGCATACTTTAACGAGCACTGCATTGCTATGAGCTCCGAGCATCGCCCGATGCACGTCGACCGCAAGGGGCTGACCTGCCTGCTCGATTTTGTGGACCTGTTCCCGCACTACTTTATTGGCTCCAACGCCGACCTGCCCATTGTGGGCGGCTCGATCTTGTCGCATGACCACTTCCAGGGCGGCGCGCACGAGTTCCCCATGATGCACGCAGCCGAGGTCTCGCAGTTTAGCGTGCCCGGCTTTGACCGGGTTACCGGCTCTGTGCTGCAGTGGCCGCTTTCGGTACTGCGCCTGCGCTCGCACGACCGCGGCGAGCTGCTCGATGCCGCCGAGAAGATTATCCTCGCCTGGCGCGAGTGGACCGATGAGTCCGTGGGCGTTATCGCGCACACAGCCGATGGCGTGGCGCACAACACCGTGACGCCCGTCATCCGCCGCGTCGACTCTCGCGGCAACGCTGGCGGCGAGATCTACGAGGCCTACCTGGCGCTTCGCTGCAATATCACGACCGACGAGCATCCGCTGGGCGTATTCCACCCGCATGCCGAGTACCACCACATTAAAAAGGAGAACATCGGCCTGATCGAGGTCATGGGCCTGGCCATTTTGCCGCCGCGCTTGGTTCCCGAGCTCGGCGCTGTCCGCGAGCACTTGCTGGCAGCCAAGGCCGATGCCAGCTACGACCTTGCTGGCGCGCTCGAGGGCGATGATCTTTGCCGCAGCCACGCCACATGGGCCAAGGATGTCTTTGCCCGCCGCGCCGACGAGCTTACGGCCGACAACGCCATCGATATCCTGCACGAGGAGGTCGGCGTAGTGTTTGGCCACGTGCTCGACAACGCCGGCGTCTTTAAATGGGACGAAGCCGGCCGCGCCGCCCAACAGCGCTTTATCGACTCACTGTAGCATACAGGTTCGAGCCTCATCAGCGGCCACGACATAACCGCCCACACGACAACGGCGCCCGCCGGCAACATCGCCGGCGGGCGCCGTTTTCTGATGCAAGGGTAGC
>CAJKZO010000159.1:0-3628 GCA_905204365.1 uncultured Collinsella sp. | reverse complement strand
GGCGCCAAGACCTTTGCGTTCTTTACGCGCAACCCGCGCGGTGGCAAGGCAAAAGAACTTGACATGGATGACGTGGCGGCTCTGCGCGAGCTTATGGCGCAAAACGACTTTGGACCGCTGGTGGCGCATGCCCCGTATACCTACAACCCCTGTTCTGCCAAAGAGCGGGCGCGCGAGTTTGCCTTGGAGGCAATGGCCGAGGACTTGCAGCGTCTGGAAGCACTGCCCGGCAGCTACTAGAGCTTCCACCCCGGTGCGCATGTGGGACAGGGGGCAGACGCCGGCATTCAGATGATTGTCGACACGCTGTGCCAGGTGATGTTTGAGGGACAGCAGACGACGGTATTGCTCGAGACCATGGCGGGCAAGGGCACCGAGGTGGGCCGTAGCTTTGAAGAACTGGCGTGCATTATCGAGGGCGTTGCCGCCAAGCGCCCAGAGCTGTCCGATAAGCTGGGCGTTTGTTTGGACACCTGCCATGTGAGCGATGCCGGCTACGACATCATCCATAATCTGGACGGCGTACTCGACGAGTTCGACCGCGTGGTGGGTATCGATCGCTTGCATGCCGTACACATCAACGATTCGAAGAACCCTTGTGGCGCCCATAAAGATCGTCACGAGTGCATCGGCAAGGGATACCTTGGCCGCGAGGAATTTGGTGGCGGTATGCAGGTTATGCAGAATATTGTATCGAATGGCCGTTTGCGTTCGCTGCCGTTTATTTTGGAGACTCCGAACGAACTTGCAGGTTATGCAGCTGAAATTAGACTATTAAGGTCATTGCAGCAGTAATGACTGTCACAAAGTAGAGTATTCAATTCACGTTATGGGTTTGTTTCAATCAGTTTTCTCATTGCAGATTCGTAATTCCGGGTGCATAATAGCCAACAGTTTTTGCAGACCTCTGAATCAAACGAGGTCACCGGAAGGAGACTGATTATGAAGCTGAAGAAGCTTGGCGCATTTGCCGCCACGGGTGCCATGGCGCTCGCCCTCGCACTGACGGGCTGCGGCTCGTCCAACGCCACCTCTGGTTCTGATGCCGGTTCCAGCAGCTCTGACGACACTAAGGTCGAGAAGGTCGACGGCTCCAAGGAGTACGCGCTCGTCAAGGATGGTACGCTGACCGTCGGCACCTCTGCCGAGTACGCTCCGTTTGAGTACAAGGATGACAACGGCGATTATCAGGGCTTTGACCTTGAGCTCATCAAGGCCATCGGCGACAAGCTGGGCCTGGATGTCGAGTATGTCAACAATGACTTTGACACGCTGGTTCCGGGTGTCGCTTCGGGCGCCAAGTATGACGTTTCCATCGCGGCTATCACCGACACGCCCGAGCGTGAGAAGGAAGTCACTTTCTCTGATTCCTACTACATGGACGATCAGGCTATCGTGACCAAGGTCGATAACACCGACATCACGGCCGACAACTACAGCGAGAAGCTCAACAACGCCGACGCTACCATCATCGTCCAGTCTGGCTCGACCGCCGAGGCCTTTGCCCAGGAGAACTTCCCCAAGGCCAAGATTGTCCCCTACAAGGACGCTACCGAGTGCTTCAGCGCCCTGCAGTCCGATAAGGGCGACGCTGTAGTCACCAACCGCTCCGTTGCCAGCCAGCTGACCGCCGAGCAGTTCAACACCTGCCAGACTATCAAGCAGATCAGCACCGGCGAGGAGTACGCCATCGCCATCAACCAGGGCAACACCAAGCTCAAGGATGACATCAACCAGGCCATCAAGGACCTGACCGACGACGGTACCGTCGACGCCCTCATGGCTAAGTACAACATCAAGTAAAATAACTACTTGATTGCGCGCGGGCCCTTTCCGTTTTGCGGAGAGGGCCTTTGCGCTTCTCTTGACGGAGAGCGTTTCCGTCTCGTTTTGCCGGCAACTTCTACGATAGGAGCCACCTTGTCTCGACTGAACAAAGGGGCCGCGGAGCAGCGGTTTCCACTGCCCGCCTTGCTCCAAAAGCTAGTCTGCGTCATGGCCGTGGCGCTTGCGCTGGTGTGCGCGGGGACATATGCGCCCACGACCGCCCAGGCGCTTGAGACCGCAAAGATTACCGCCCGACCCAACACCGGTTCGGGCAGCGATGTGGTCGGCGGCACCGAGACGCGCATTACCTGGGAAGTTCAGGCCGATGCCGACGAGGAGCTGAGCGGTCTTTCTTTGACGTTTGTCGACGGCACGACGTTTGGTACCGATGACACGCGATTGACGATGCTCTCGGGCGAGGACCTCATGGATCGTACGCCCATGAAACCCACGTGCACGGCTGATGGTCAGACGCTCAAGATCGACTTTGGCGAGACGGCGCCTGCCGGCGGCTTTTTCCGTGTCGAGGTCTACGGCGTGACCTTCCCCGTCGAGGGCGGCGATGAGGCCTTTAGCGGCACCTACACTTTGGCCGATGGCTCGACCAAGAAGATTTCAAAAATTCCTTCCGTCGAGATCAAGGGCGTGACGGCCTTCGATAACTTCCTGGCCGATCTTAAGGAGCAGCCGTGGGTCGAGGCCTGGAACTCCAATATGTTCCTGCGCCTGTTCTTGAACCCGGTCATTTTGGTCCAAAGCCTGCCGATCGTCTTTAAGGGCTTCCTTATGTCGCTTTCGATCGTGCTTGTGGCGTTTCCGCTGGCAATTCCCTTCGGTTTTGCCCTGTCGCTCATGCGCATCTCCAAGTCGCGCATCCTGCGCTGCCTCGCCGGCATCTACGTGAATATCATTCGCGGTACGCCGGCGTTCCTGCAGATCTATATCGCGTTCTTCGGTCTGCCGTTGGCCGGCGTCAAGGTGGACGACTATGTCTTGGGCGTTATCGTCATGGCCATGAATTCGTCTGCCTATCTGTGTGAGATCTTCCGTGCCGGTATTCAGTCGATCCCCAAGGGCCAAAACGAGGCTGCTCGCTCTCTGGGCATGAATGCCTTCCAGACGCTGCTCTACGTTATGATTCCGCAGACGTTCCGCAATGTTTTGCCTACGCTGACCAGCGAGTTTATCTTGCTTTACAAGGATACGTCGCTGCTTGCCGCCGTGGGTGTGGTCGAGATCGTCATGAACGCCCGTACCATCGTGGCCACGACGGGCTCCATTACACCGTACGTGGTTGCCGCCCTGTTCTATCTGGTCATCACCCTGCCGCTCGCTCGCTTGGTGAGCGGTCTTGAGGCGAGGCTTTTGGGCACGACCGAGACCAAGAAGAAGCGTCCCACCAAGAGCGCCGGACAGGTTGTCGCGACGCCCGCCGATCACATCGCCGGTCTGTAAGGAGGTCCTATCATGAGCGAAACCAATAACTCGAACGAGGTCGTCGTCAGTATCAAGAACCTCCAGAAGGCCTTTGGCGACAACGTGGTCCTGCGCGATATCGATCTGGATGTGCACAAGGGTGAGGTCGTCGTAGTCCTGGGTCCTTCGGGCTCGGGCAAGTCGACGATGCTTCGCTGCATCAATCGTCTGGAGCATCCCACGAGCGGCTCGATTATCGTTGAGGGCGTGGATGTGTGCGCCAAGGGTGTCGACCTTAACAAGGTGCGCACGCATCTGGGTATGGTGTTCCAGCAGTTCAACCTGTTCCCGCACCTGTCGGTCAAAAAGAACGTCATGCTTGCGC
>CAJKZO010000158.1:0-3696 GCA_905204365.1 uncultured Collinsella sp. | reverse complement strand
TTGACCTTGCGGAACGCCTCGTGGCGATCGGCGCGATAGTGCGACTCGTCAGCCAGCGGGCGCAGCTCGTCGAGCACCCAGTCCACACGGCCCAGCTCGCGCAGGCGGCTCATCATCTCGGTATAGGCGACGATCAGGTACTTGACGTCATCGATCGCATACTCAATCTGCTTATCGGTCAGCGGGCGGCGCGACCAGTCGGTCAGTGACTCGGTCTTGGGCAGCGATACGCCGCAGAACGTCTGAACAAGCGCGCCATACGAAATCTGCTGGCGCTCGCCCAAAAAGGCGGCGGCGACCTGCGTATCGAAAATCGGTCGTGGCAGCACGCCCACGGTATGGAGCATGACCTCCATATCCTGCGAGCACGCGTGGAAGACCTTGGTCACGCTCTCGTCGGCCATAAGCTCGGCCAGCGGCGATAGGTCGTCGATTACCAGGGGATCGACCGCGACGCTCTCAGCAGGGGTGGCAATCTGAACCAAACATAGACGCGGATGGAACGTGCGCTCGCGCAAAAACTCGGTATCGACGGCAATCGCGTCGAACTCACGGGCGCGCTGGCAAAAGTCGAGTAGAGCCTGATGTGTGGAAATGTACATATCAACCCATCGAATAAGGTTAGGCCCGAAAAACACGGGTAGGATATCGGCATTGCCTTACAACTATACTCGGTTAGTCACAGAACGGGAACGTAAGTATGCGCTGCCTTATCATCCACAACCCGGCATCGGGCCCCAGCTCAGATGAAATCTTCGCATTCACGCACGCCCTTGCACAGGGCGGCGACGAGGTCGTGATGCGCTTTATCGGCGATGGCATGGAACCCGAGGACGCCGTGGCAGACGTGCGCGAGTTTGACCGCGTGGTCGTTTCGGGCGGCGACGGCACTGTCTCCAACGTGCTCGACCAGATGCGCGGATGCGGTGTCCCCACGCTCGTCTTCCCCTCCGGTACGGCCTGCCTGTTCTTCAACAACATCGGCAATGCCCCCGAGGCGGCGGCGCTCGCCAAGGCCTGCCGTGCCGGTCGCACGGTCAAAGTCGACATGGGCGAGCTCTTTTGGCTCGACGAGAACGGCAACGAGAAGCGCCACGGCTTCATCATCATCGCCGGCTCGGGCTTCGACGCCGAGATCATGATGAAGGCCGCCCCCACCAAAAACGACATCGGCGAGATCGCTTACTTCCTCTCCGCGCTCGCCACGCCCAATCCCACGGTGGCGCACTTTACGATTGAGCATGACGGCATTGTCGAGGAGCTCGACGGCATCTGCTGCATGGCCGGCAACACCTCGGTCATCCAAAACGACATCAACCTGTTCCCCGACTGCCGTATGAACGATGGCATGGTCGACATTGCGGTCATCGAACCCGTAAAAACTGTGCAGCTTCTACCGACTGTGATCACCGCCGCACTCGACCCCGCCGGCAAGGTACTCGGCCGCCCGCAGTTCAAGATCATCCAGACCAAGGAAGCCAAGATCACCTGCACCCCGTCGCTGGGCATGCAGTTCGATGGCGAGATTATCTCCAGCAATTCGGGCGTCTTTGGAGCCCGCGCGCTTCCGCAATGCCTCGACCTCATCGTCGACGAATTCTCCCCGCTCGGAAAATAGGAGGACCCTATGAACGACAATCCCCTGCTCGGCTTTATCATCATCGTTTTGGCCATGCTCGTCGGCTATGCGATCAACGTGATCCACCGCCGGAAGAAGTAATTCCACATTGGTATGATATTCATCCAATTATCGTCTCCCCTGCTGTTTATGCATTTGCCAAACAGCGGGGGATTTTCTTTGCGCCCCGTGCAAGGCGCTTTATTCAGGTAATGTAATTGCAGGACGTCTTTATTAAAGTAAAGCTACAAACCGAGTATAATTAACCACTCATCGCATATTTCATTACGCTTATCGAGTAAGTTTCTTTCATAGATGAATATTGTTTCCAGTTCGTTACGCTAATGGGGTGTCTTTATTGGCTGAAGCTCTCTGGCAACGGAGAGCTTTCGCACGCTGGGAGGGAAAATGAGGAAAACTCACCCCGTCAACGCGCTCAAAAAGCTTGGCATAGGCCTCGCCTTTGGAGCTGCAACCATCATGTCCATGCCGACGTCTGCGCTCGCCTGCACGCAGATCTACATGGGCGGCAAGCTCACGGCGGACGGCAACACGTACTACGGCCGCGCCGAGGACTTTGGCAAGCGCTATCTTAAGCACTACGGCATCGAACCTGCCCACGAACCTGGCTTTAAGTACAGCTCGATTGAATCTGCTTTTGAATACACTTCGAACAAGCCTACCTATCGCTACAGCTATGTACGCGACCACCCCTCCAACTGGATGGGTCGCACCGACGCCTACTCCGAGGCCGGCATCAACGAGAAGGGCGTCTCCTGCTCCGCCACGCTAAGCACCTCCTATAACGAGGAGGCCGCTGCAGCAGACCTCATCGATGAGGAAGTGGGTCTGGGCGAGTACAGTTACGGCAGCATCATCCTGGGCGAGAGCGCCACGGCCCGCGAGGGCGTCGAGCTCCTCGGCAGCCTGATCGATGATCAAGGCGTCTGCACCAACGACCAGATCATCATCGCCGACAACAACGAGACCTGGCTGTTCGCCACACTTTCCGCCCATCAGTGGATCGCCATGAAGCTTGCTGACGACGTCGCGTCGCTCAACCCTAATATCGGGAGCCTCAACTACGATGTCGACCTCAATGACACCGAGAATTGCCTCCACTCTGAAAAGATCCAATCCATGCCCGAAGAAAAGGGTTTCGCCAAATACTCCGCTGACGGCAAATTCGATGTCGCCCAAACGTATGGCGAAAGCCTCGCCGATTCCGGCGTAAACCAGTGGTCCCGCTATGTGCAAGGCCGCGATTATTTTGGTAGTCAGCTGACCGAAGGCACAGATTACGACATTATCACAGTAAAGGAGAAAGGAAAACCTGACCAAAAGGGAGCCATGGTCAGCGAAATCCAGCCCCTGTTCTTCAAGCCTGGCAAGTCTGGTTGGAGCACTTTCGAGTTGATTCGCGCCTTCGGCAACCGCGGCGAGAACGTCCCTGGCCTCAACGCGAACACTGATGGTGTTTATTGCATCGGCAGCGAGCGCAACACCGAGATCAACCTCTTCCAGATTCGTCGCGGGTATGATCCAGAAGTCGCTACCATCCAGTGGGAGATGCTCTCCCGCGCCGCGTACTCCGTCGCCATCCCGTTGTACTCCGCTCTGATAACTGAGGTCAGCCCGTACTTCAGCGATCAGACCGTCTCCTTCGATCACTGCAAACAGACTGACGTCGTGTACAACGAGGAGCCCGAGAACTCAATCAACTACGTCCTCATGGACATCAGCTCGCTCTGCTTTGAGAACCCTGACACCCTTGGTATCAGCGTCCGCACCTACCTCGATGCGCTCCAGAACGAGCTCATCGAGCAGAACAAGGAAGTCGACACCGCCATGCTGGCCGAGACGACCACCGAGGGCCGCACTGCCCTGGCCAACAAGGCCGGCAAGGCAGCCACCGAGAACCCCTACGTCAAGTGCAAAGCCCTGCTCCAGGAGATGCGCGCCTATCAGAAGGCCGGAAACTTTGACGAGCCCTTCACTCCGAGCGATCTGAACACTGAGACCAACGGCCTCAAGGTGTCCATCACCTATGCCAAGGACGCTCTTGCCACCGACCCGGT
>CAJKZO010000157.1:0-3780 GCA_905204365.1 uncultured Collinsella sp. | reverse complement strand
CACGACGCCGGGCCCGGGCATGTCCCAGCTGCGGGCCCGGCACATAGGACAAAGGGACATCCCCTTTGTCCTATTTTTTGAGTTTTGGATTCCTTAGAAGGAGTTTGCACCATGAAGTTCTTTATCGATACCGCCAACCTTGACGAGATTGCTGAGGCCAAGAGCTGGGGCTGCCTGGCCGGTGTTACCACCAACCCGTCCCTGTACGCCAAGACCGGCGGCAAGCTTGCCGACTTTGAGCCCCATATGCTCAAGATTGCCGAGCTCTGCGAGGGCCTGCCCGTTTCCGCCGAGTCTACCGCTACCACTGCCGAGGGTATGATCGAGGAGGGCAAGCGCCTTGCCGCCCTCGCCCCCAACATCGTGGTCAAGCTTCCCGTGTGCGAGGCCGGCCTTGCCGCCTGCCGTGCGCTGGCCGATGCTGGCGTGCGCGTCAACATGACGCGCGTCTTCTCGCCGACGCAGGCCCTTATGGCCGCCAATGCCGGTGCTCGCTACATCAGCCCGTTTGTCGGTCGTTTCGATGACATCGCCGAGGACGGTATCTCGCAGCTCGACAACGTCGTGACCTGCATTAAGAACTACGACTGGACGGGCAAGAACGTCGACGCCACCGTCGAGATCATCACCGCCTCGGTTCGTACGCCCAACCACGTGACCCAGGCCGCGCTACTCGGTGCCGATATTGCGACCGTGCCCATGGCCGCTCTCAAGAAGTGCCTGCATCATCCGCTGACCGACCAGGGCCTCGCCTCTTTTGAGGCTGACTGGCAGAAGGTCGTCGCTCAGGCTTAACGAGTGGATTGCCCCGGCATCGCGTCATCCGGTGCCGGGGTTGTTCTCAAGAGAGGAATTCGTATGACCAACCAGGAGCTGGCGAAGGTCGCCAATGAGGTCAGGAAGGGTGTCGTGACTGCGGTTCACGCGGCCAAGTCGGGACACCCGGGTGGATCGCTCGGTGCTGCCGACATCATGACGTATCTGTACTTTGAGGAAATGAATATCGATCCTGCCGACCCTCACAAGGCCGATCGCGATCGCTTTGTGCTCTCCAAGGGTCACGCGGCGCCGGGCCTGTATTCGGTGTTGGCAAATCGCGGCTATTTTCCCGTCGAAGAGCTCGAGACGCTCCGTCATATTGGCAGCCGACTGCAGGGCCATCCCAACATGAACGCCGCCCCTGGCATCGATATGTCCACCGGATCGCTCGGTCAGGGCATCTCTGCTGCAGTTGGAATGGCGCTTGCCGCTAGGCACTGGGGCGACGGCTACCGTGTCTACACGTTGCTGGGCGACGGTGAGTGCGAGGAAGGCCAGGTGTGGGAGGCGGCCATGTTCGCCGGCAACCATGCGCTCGACAATCTTGTTGCCGTCGTCGACCACAACGGCTTGCAGATTGACGGCACGATCGATGAAGTCAACTCGGCCATGCCGCTCGCTGACAAGTTCCGCGCCTTTAAGTGGCATGTGATCGAGCTCGCCGACGGTAACGACATGGCGCAGATTGCCGCCGCCTTTGCCGAGGCCCGCAAAGTGAGCGACTCGCCCGTGGCCATTATCGCCGAGACGGTGAAGGGCAAGGGCGTCTCCTTTATGGAAAACCAGGTGGGCTGGCACGGCAAGGCACCCAACGATGAACAGTTTGAGCAGGCCATGGCCGAGCTCGCAGCAGCAGGGGAGGAGCTCTAATGGCAGACGTCAAGAAAGTCGCCACGCGCGTTAGCTATGGCGAGGCACTTGTCGAGCTGGGCAATGAGCGCGATGACTTTGTGGTTCTCGATGCCGCCCTGGCCGCCGCCACGCAGACCGGTAAGTTTAAGGCTGCGCACCCTGAGCGCTTCTACGACGCCGGCATTGCCGAGAGCAACCTGATGGGTCTTGCCGCCGGCATCGCGACCACGGGCCGCGTTGCTTTTGCGAGCACCTTTGCGATGTTTGCCGCCGGTCGCGCCTACGAGCAGGTCCGCAATTCCATCGGCTACCCGCACCTCAACGTCAAGATTGGCGCTACTCATGCCGGCATTTCGGTGGGCGAGGATGGCGCCACGCACCAGTGCTGCGAGGATATCGCACTCATGCGCACGATTCCGGGTATGACGGTGGTCGTTCCCGCCGACGACGTCGAGGCTCGTGCCTGTGTGCGCGCCGCCTATGAGTTTGAGGGCCCGGTTTACATGCGCTTCGGCCGCCTGGCAACACCGGTCATCAACGACCACGAGGACTATGTGTTCAAGATTGGTCGCGGCGTGGTCGTGCGCGAGGGGTCCGATGTGACCATCATCGCTTGTGGCCTTATGGTCGCCGAGGCGCTTGAGGCTGCCGAGGCGCTCGCTGCCGATGGTATCGATGCCGAGGTCATCAACATGCACACGATCAAGCCGCTCGATGAGCGCCTGGTGGTTGCCAGCGCCAAGAAGACTGGTCGCGTGGTCACCGCCGAGGAGCATTCGATTATCGGTGGTCTTGGCGAGGCTGTGGCCTCGGTGCTCGCGGAGCAGTATCCGGTGCCGATGCGACGCGTCGGCGTGCGTGATGTGTATGGCGAGTCCGGCCCTGCGGTCGATTTGCTGCACAAGTACGGTTTGGACGCCGACGGTATCGAAGCTGCGGTCAGGTCTGTGTTGTAAGGAAGGTTTCCATGGGATTTGTATCTGCCAACCAAGTGACGATAGGGTATACCGCCGCCTCGCGCGAGGACGCCCTGCATTTTTTGTCCGAGCAGGCAATCGAGCTCGGCTTTGCCGATGACACATCTGCCGTAGAGGCTGCCTTTATTGCTCGCGAGAACGAGGCCGAGACCGGGCTTGTCGCCGGTTTTGCCGTTCCGCATGCCAAGAGCGATGCGATCCATACGCCGGGTGTGGCCGTGCTTAAGCTGGTCGAGCCCGTTGAATGGCCGAGCTTCGATGGGGTGCCCGTCGATGTTGCGCTCGCGCTGTACGTGCCCGCCGGCGAGGCTGGAACCACGCACCTGCGTCTGCTCTCCAAGGCTGCCGTGATGCTGATGGACGCCGGCTTCCGTGACAAAGTGCGTGCGAGCACCGATCCCGTTGAGATTGCGGAGCTCATCAATAGCGGACTCGAAGACTAGAACGGTCATCCCGTTCAATCAATTGATCCTTCTCCAAGGAAAAGGGCCGCGACGCAGTATGGGTGTCACGGCCCTATTTGCGTTTCCCCAGATAAAACCTGCCAAAATAAACCTGTCCCTTTTTGGCAGGCTAATCGTGAGTTATTCCACCGCAACTTAGGGCACGGTTAGGAAGTGTGCACCTTAAAGAGTGGAGCCCATGATTAGAGAGGTCGCACTCGTCTCTCTAAATGTCTCTCTAAAGAGAAGGTTGGTTAGAGAGATAGCATTAGGCAATCTAGCAGCGAATTCGATACATCTCTCTAAAACAAGGCGTTTATCTCTCTAAAGTTAGAGAGATAAATCTATTGTTTTAGAGAGACGGAATGCCAAAATTCGTCCGTCAGCTACCATCTGCCAAAAATGGCGGATAAAGGACTCATCGAAGTAATGGGTTCGTCGACGAGCCGCAACCGCCGCTATCGGAAGAAGTAGATGCAGCCGAGTCGCCCCTCTTGTGTCTCTCGAAGTGAGATGGGTGCTAGGGGGGGCGACTGCCTCGCGATATTTCCCCAGATAAAACCTGCCAAAATAAACCTGTCCCTTATTGGTAGGTCAGTTAACGCAGTCCGGGTTGAGCATATGCGAGCGAGCAGGCTCCGGGTGCGGTAAGGTGACGTGAAACAAGCGGGCGCTGACCTTTTGGTCGC
>CAJKZO010000156.1:0-3822 GCA_905204365.1 uncultured Collinsella sp. | reverse complement strand
ACCGAGGCGCTTGGCGTGTCGATCACCACGTTCTCGGCACAGAACTTTGGCGCGCGCAACTACGAGCGCATGCGCAAGGGCTACCATACGTCGCTCGTGTTGTCGTTTATGCTCATTGGTGGCCTGTCTGCCGTGCTGCTGGTGTTCTCGGGTCCGTTGTCGCGTCTGTTTGTCGACGATGCTTCGATTTCGGCGTACACCACGACGATTCTTCATTTCATCGCGCCGTTTTACGCGATCTTCTCGATTATCGAAAACGCGTCGGGCTCCATTCGCGGCGCCGGCGTGAGTCTGCAGCCCATGATGCTCACCATCTTTGGCACCGTTGTCTTGAGGGTGATCTGGGTGTTTGCGATCATGCCGTTCGATCCGTCGCTTGAGCACCTGCTGCTGGTTTACCCCGTAACCTGGCTCATTACGGCCACGATGTTCACCATCTACCACCACAACGGCAACTGGCTAGGCCGCGCCACCGCCTAATGATCCCTTGGGGCCGAGGAAAATGGATCATTGCTCTCCGTCGTGATGTCGATGATCCGTTTTCCTCCGTCCCCTTCGGTTCAATTAGTATTCGATGCCTTGGCGGGCTAGGAGGCCTTCGTCGAAGTAGTGTTTGACGGGGCGCATTTCGGTGACCAGGTCGGCAAGTTGGCGAGGGGGAGTAGGCCGCGGCCGGTCAGTATGAGCTCTGTGATCGCGGGTTTCATCGCGATCAGTTCCTCGACATCCTCACGCGTCACAAAGCCGCGGCGCATGGCTTCCCCCAGTTCGTCCAGGATGAGTACGTCGACCTGACTGACCTGCTCGCGCGCCAGCTCCATGATTTGTGCGGCGCAGGCTTCGGGCGTGTCGCGGTCGGCTTGCACAATGCGAAGCCCCAATCGAGGTGCCGCGTCATGTTCGGCGCAGTGAAGTTTCTTGGCAGACTGCAGCCTAAGAACGTCGAGTCCATAGCCCGTGGCGCGCAGCGCGAGCCCCAGCGCAGCCGTCGTCTTGCCCTTGCCGTCGCCTGTATAGATTTGAACCTTGCCGACTTACAGTGATGCCATCTCTGTCCTTTCGTGCCCGGTGTCGGTTTATCGCCGTCCGGGTTGGGTATTCTAGAAAGCATTATCAACCCCAGTAGATGGAGTTCAAGCAGATGGAGATGGATGACAACAAACGTAGACGGAATATGATCCTCTACGTGCTCATCGCCTTCGTCGTCTACCTCGTGCTCTCGACCGTTCTGTTCCCCAACATCGGTCACACGCAGCAGATTACGAAGACCGATTACTCGACGTTTGTCAAAGCGCTCGATAAGAAGAGCGTCGACAAGGTCGAGTACAACACGGACGATTACTCGATTTATTACACCAAGAAGGGCGAGGACGAGAACATCGCCTACAAGACGACCGGTGTGCCGAATGACGCGGGCTTTACCGATCGCGTGCTTGAGTCTGGCGCTTCGCTGGAGTCGGTCGTTCCCGATAAAAACTCGGGTTTGATGACCTACTACCTGCTCACACTCATTCTTCCCATGGCGATTTTCTTCCTCATCGGTTGGTGGCTCAACCGCCGCATGAAGAAGGCTATGGGCGATGACGGCCCGTCGATGAACTTTGGCGGCGGCGGTTTTGGCGGCGGCGGACTGGGTAAGTCCGGCGCGCGCGTGATCGCCTCCAAGGACGTGGGCGTGACCTTTAAGGACGTCGCCGGTCAGGAAGAGGCCAAGGAATCCCTTAAGGAGGTCGTCGATTTTCTGGAGAAGCCGCAGCGCTACGAGGAGATCGGCGCCAAGCTGCCGCGCGGTGCTCTCCTTGTTGGCCCTCCGGGTACCGGTAAGACCCTGCTTGCCAAGGCTGTTGCCGGCGAGGCCGGTGTTCCGTTCTTTAGCATTTCGGGCTCTGAGTTCGTTGAGATGTTCGTCGGCCGCGGTGCCGCTAAAGTTCGCGATCTGTTTAAGCAGGCCAAGGAAAAGGCCCCGTGCATCGTCTTTATCGATGAGATTGATACCATCGGCAAGAAGCGCGATGGCGGCGGCTTTAGTGGCAACGACGAGCGCGAGCAGACGCTCAATCAGCTGCTGACCGAGATGGACGGCTTCGATAACCACAAGGGTATTGTCGTTCTCGCTGCTACCAACCGCCCCGATAGCCTTGACCCGGCCCTGTTGCGCCCCGGTCGTTTTGACCGCCGTATCCCCGTTGAGCTACCCGACCTGATCGGCCGTAAGAACATTCTTGAGCTGCATGCCAAGAGCGTGAAGACGCAGCCGCCGATCGACCTGACCGCGATTGCCCGCGCCACGCCCGGTGCCTCGGGCGCCGACCTGGCCAACATCATCAACGAGGGCGCCCTGCGTGCTGTCCGCGAGGGTCGCAAGCGCGCTACGCAGGACGACTTTGAGGAGTCGGTAGAGGTCGTCATCGCCGGTCAGCAGCGCAAGTCTACGGTGCTGTCCGACCACGAGAAACAGGTCGTTTCTTACCACGAGATCGGCCATGCCATCGTTGCCGCTCGCCAGAAGGGCTCTGCGCCGGTCACCAAGATCACCATCGTGCCGCGCACGAGCGGTGCTCTTGGCTATACCATGCAGGTCGAGGAGGACGAGCGCTTCCTGACGACACGCCAGGAGGTCTTGGACAAGCTTGCCGTCTACTGCGGCGGCCGTGCGGCCGAGGAACTCATCTTTGGCGAGATGACGACCGGTGCTGCCAACGATATCGAGCAGGCCACCAAGCTCGCCCGTAACATGGTGACGCGCTTTGGTATGTCTGATGAGTTTGGCATGATGGCACTCGGTACCGTTCAGAATGCGTACCTTAACCAGGACACGTCGCTCACCTGCGCCCCCGGTACGGCCGAGCGTGTGGACGCGATTGTCGCCAAGCTGATCGAGGACGCGCACGATCGCGCCCTGCAGATCCTCAAGGAGAACAAGTTCAAGCTCCATGAGCTGGCTCGTTATCTGTACAAGAAGGAGACCATCACGGGTGAGGAGTTCATGAACCTCCTCACGCGCGAGAATCCGCTGATGCCAAAGCAGCAGTAATACTGGTTGCGCAGTATCAATCGCCCCATTTGAGTGTCTATCTCAAATGGGGCGTTTTGCGTGGGAGGGATATGTATGAAAATCGTGGTGAGTGCCTGTTTGATGGGCGAGAGCTGCAAGTATAACGGGCTCGACAACTACCACCGCGCGTTGGTCGAGGCCTGCGAGCGTACGGGGACTGAGGTCCTCTTGGTGTGCCCTGAGGTCTTTGGGGGCCTGCCCACACCGCGCAAGCCGTCCGAGATTGTGAGCGGCGAGGTCCGTACCTGCGAGGGTACCTCAGTCGATCGCGAGTTTCGTCTAGGCGCTCAACGTGCGCTCGATATGTGCGAGCAAGCGGGCGGCCCGTCCGAGATTACTGCGTGCGTCTTGCAGGATCGCAGTCCGTCGTGCGGCGTGGGCCATATCTACGACGGATCCTTCAGCGGCACGCTCACAACGGGTAACGGTGTCTTCGTTGACCTGCTCCTGCGCCACGGCTACCGCGTGATCCCGGCAAGCGAATTCGACTCGAGCATGTTACAGCAATAAAAAACCGCCACAAAGGTACTGTCCCCTTTGTGGCGGTTTTGGTCGGTTAGGCCAGGAAAGAGTGGCCGTAGGCGTTGGAGGCCTTGATGGCGGCGGCGAACTTCTCGTCGGTGAAGGGCTCCGGGTTACCCTGCTTCCACTCGTTGGTGGCGTGGGCATACTCACACAGCGCCGGGATGTCGGCCTCGGTAAGGCCGACCTGCTCAAGCGTCACGGGCAGCCCCATCTGCTTGTTAAAGGCGGCGTAGCGCTCAAGG
>CAJKZO010000155.1:0-3826 GCA_905204365.1 uncultured Collinsella sp. | reverse complement strand
ATGGGCACACTAATGTGGGCCGCCTACGTCCTGCAGACAGTCGGCCTGGCGCACACCACGGCGGGCAAGAATGCTTTTTTGACGGGCACGTATTGCATCCTCGTGCCATTCGCGAGCTATTTTCTGAGCGGCGAAAAACTCACCCGCTATAACCTGGGCGCGGCGCTGCTGTGCTTGGCGGGCATTGGTTTGGTGGCGCTCGATAGCGTTGAATTCAACTTCGGCTACGTCATTTCGCTGGCGGGTGCGGGCTTTTTCGCCATCCAGTAGGCGGTGACCGCCAAGTACGGTCGCAAAATGGACATCAACGTCATCACGTTTTGGATGTTTGTGGGCAACGGCGTGCTGAGCCTGGCAACGTCGCTGCTATTCGAGACCCAAGCGCCTCTGTCCGTGTGGACGCCGAGCTTTATCAGCGCGATGGCGTTTCTCTCGGTTGGTTGCACATGCGCGGCTCTGCTCATCCAAAACGTCGGCCTGGCGCATGTCCCGGCTTCGACGGGCTCGCTGCTCCTTTCGATGGAGTCCCCTTCGGGCGTGTTGTTTTCGGTGCTGCTGATGGGGGAGGCGCTCACCTCGCGTCTGCTCGCCGGCTTCGTGCTTATCTTCCTGTCGATTATCTTGAGCGAGACTCACTTCGATTTTTTGCGCAAAAAGCCGCGCCCGCAATTGTAATCAACTTGTTGCGCCGCCCTCCCGGGGCGGCATTTTTTATGCGTCGCCCTTAAAGTAGTACTTTGCACTTTACGCTATCAAAGTGCTTGCTGCAAAAACGTTACTGGGGGGCATCTATGGCACCAGCACTGTCCGATCTTCAACCGCAATCAGCGCCCAAGGCCACCGCGGCGGCGCAGGCCGCTATCGGTGACGGTCTTGTTGCAGAAGCTCAGGCTTTTGCAGACGAGCTCGCTGCGTGGCGACACGATTTACACCAGATGCCCGAGCTGGGCAATAGCCTCCCGCAGACCTCTGCGTATATTCAAGCGCGCCTGACCGAGATGGATATCCCATTTGCCACGCTCGTCGATGGTTCCTGTGTTGTGGGCCTTGTCGGCGCCGGTGCCGTCGCGGCCCAGGGCAATGGCGTCTGCACGGACGAACAGGCCGGTACGGTCGTTATGCTGCGTGGCGACATGGATGCCCTGCCCGTTGCCGAAGAGTCAGGCGAGCCTTTCGCCTCTACGAACGGCTGCATGCACGCATGCGGACACGATATGCACGCGACGGCGCTGCTTGGTGCGGCGCGCCTGCTCAAGGCCCGCGAGGGCGAGCTCGTCGACGCCAATGCCACCGTCAAACTGTTGTTCCAGCCGGGTGAGGAGACCTTTGAGGGAGCGCGCGCTGCCATCGCCGACGGCTTGCTCGAGAACCCGCGTCCCCAGGCGGCTTTTGCCATGCACGTTAACAGCCAATCGCCGCTTGGCCTGGTGCTCTATGGGAGTCCGGCGCTCTCGGGCGTGTACGGTTTCCGCATCACGCTGCAGGGCAAGGGTGGCCACGGTTCCAGCCCCGAGATCTGCATCGACCCCATAACGGCCGGTGTGCATGTGCACCTGGCACTCCAGGAGCTTATCGCTCGCGAAGTGCCGGCGGCCAAGGAGGTCGCACTGACCGTGGGTAAGTTTGCCGGTGGCCAAGCGGCCAACGTCATTCCAGATACCTGCGTGCTGGAAGGCACACTGCGCGGCTTCGACGTCGAGCTCATGGAGCACCTCAAGACCCGCATCGCGGAGGTCGTCAAAGGTGTTGCCACGACCTATCGCACGCCGGCGACCATCGAGACGCTCTCGGATGTTCCCCCGCTCGTCCTCGATGACAACATGACCCAGGCTTCGCTTGGCTATGTGGGTGCGACGCTGCCCAAGGCCGCCTTCCTGCCGCTGTTCCACGCCATGGCGAGCGAGGACTTTGCGCTTATCTCGAGTGAGATACCCAGCGCGTACTTTACGATCGGCGCTGCTGTGACCGATTCGGACGAACACTTTGCCCAGCACCATCCCAAGGCACGCTTTAGCGATGCCGAGCTGCCGCTCGGCGCCGCGGCTTACACGGCGGTCGCTTTGGGCTATATCGCCGACCACCGGTAGCACCCAACCTTGCCTTTCAAGCCTGCGGGCATGGCCATAAGGCCTATGCCCTTGTCTTTCAAGGCAATCTTGGGTGCTACCGGCGCCCGGCGCAGGCTATTCGTTTGTTAAATAAGGAGCAGTATGTCCCAGCAGCGTAAGTTCTTCCCCGGTTGGCTCGTCGTGGCCTCCGGCTTTGTCATCATGGCCACGTGCTACACGATTTTCGTTAACTGCATGAGCCTGTTTCAGCCGCTCATCGTCAGCGACCTGGGCATCACGCTTGCGCAGTACAACATCTCCAACGCCATCTCCACCGTGGTGAGCGTTATCGGCTCACTTGTGATCGGTCATGTTGCCGATAAAGTAAGCGGCCGCGTTTTGGGCTCCCTCACTGTTATCGCCACCTCTGCCGTTCTTGCCGGCATGAGTTTTGTCGGTGAGCTGTGGCAGGTTTACGTGCTCTTTGCCGTCTCGGGCTGCTTTGCCGTCGCCTCGACCCGCCTGCTCATTAGCCTTGTGACCGCCAACTGGTTTACGGCCAAGCGAGGCCTTGCCATCTCCATCGCACTTTCGGGCTCGGGCTTTGGCGGCGCTATTCTGTCTCCCATCTTGAGCTCGCTGATCGTGAGCGTTGGCTGGCGTTCCGCCTTCCTGGTGCTCGCGGCTATCTGCATGGTGGCGGCGCTGCCCATCACGGCCTATTCCTTCCGCACCAAGCCTTCCGAGATCGGCCTTAAGCCGCTCGGCGAGAACCCGGGCGATCCGTCCATTTCGACGGCCGGCGACAAGGACGAGCGCACGGCGCCCGAGGTTAACGTTGGCTGGTCTCGCATCAAGAAGAGCCCGGCGTTTTGGCTGCTCGTCGTCGCCTTCCTCTTTATGGGGCTCGTTAACGGCGCCGTCTTGCCCAACCAGGTCACCAATATGACGAGCGTTACCGTCAACGGCGCCAAGATCGTCACGGGCGGCCACGACCCCATGTGGGCAGGTACCGTGCTTTCGGCCTACATGGTTTCCGTCGTTATCGCTAAGATCTCCCTTGGCGCCATCTATGATCGATTTGGCCTGCGTTTTGGCAATGTGTTGGGGTCCGTTGCGTGCATCGTCGCCTGCGTCGCCTTGTGCTTCCCCGCAACCGACCTCGGCCCCATCGTGGCTGCCGTGAGCTTTGGTATCGGAACGTGCATGGGCACCATTACGCCCACGATCGCTGCGTCTAAGCAGTTTGGCATGGCCGACCTGGGTAAGGTCACGGGCACTATTACCTCGCTCGAGATGGTCGGCGGTACCATGGGCGCCATCGTCTCGGGTGTGCTGTTCGACGCTACGGGCTCCTTTGCGAGCACCTGGATCGTGTGCCTGATGTGCTCCGTGGTTATGCTTGTGTTCCTGTTGGCGTCCGAGCCCATCGCTGCCAAGCTGCGCGCGAGCGTGGCGGGGGAGTAGACGTCCGTCGCTCTTTTCTGTTCGCCCCGTTCTGTCCGTGGTCGCCCTGGAAGCCGAATGGATGCTCGTACCATCATTCGGTTTCCAAGGCGGCCACGGGCCTACGAATGATCCGTTTTCCTCCGTCCCTAACAGATCATGTGACCCGAAGGGGTCGGAGGAAAGCGGATCGGCTGTCGCGGCGGCGAGTCTGGACGGAAGAGCCCCCATACCCTCGATCGGTCAGCGGCGCAGGCGCGTTTTGTTTTTGTGCCGTTTAATGAACACTTCCAATGACGAGATACAAAAGATAGGTGTTTGAACATGCAGGC
>CAJKZO010000154.1:0-3901 GCA_905204365.1 uncultured Collinsella sp. | reverse complement strand
GTACTTTTTGAGATCGTCGACTTGTGCCAGGATCACGCGTGCACGACGCGCAAATTCTCTGCCCGCCGGAGACAAAACAGCCTCCCCCGCCGATCGATTGAGCAAAACGATCTGATACTCAGACTCCAGTTTCTTAATTGCCGACGAGACAGCCTGTGGGCTCACGTGAACGGCGCGAGCCGCTTTGCGCACGCCGCCGTAGTTCGCTACCGCTTGAAGGTATTCGAGTTGAGAAAACTGCATAGGTTACTCCAAAGGCAGCCAAGGCGACGGGCCGTGCGTCCTCAGATGAGGTTCTCGCCCAGGTTCTTGCCGCCGAGGACGTGCATGTGGAAGTGCATGACGGTCTGACCGGCGTTGACGCCCTTGTTGGAGATGACGCGGAAACCGTCCTCCAGACCCTTGGCCTTGGCGACCTCCTGGATGGCGTGGGCCATGGCGCCCATGGTCTCGGCGGGCACGTTATCGGCGATGTCACTGTAGTGCTTCCTGGGGATCACGAGCGTGTGGACCGGCGCCTGGGGATTGAGGTCGTCGAACGCGATGACCTGGTCATCCTCGTAGACGACGGTCGAGGGGATCTCGTGGTTGGCAATTTTGCAGAAGATACAATCGCACATGGTTGGTCCCTTTCTCTCAGACCAAGGTAATTATATTTGGTCGGGATGGCTAGAACGAGAGGGTGTCGTCGGTGTTGGCGGCTTCGCCGTCGGCGAGCACGTCGTTGCCGTCGACGTCCTTCAGGAGCACCGAGACCTTCTGCTCGGCATCGGACAAGCGGGTACGCAGGCTCTTGAGGAGCTCGACGCCGCGGGTATAGCTCTCAAGCGACTCCTCGAGCTCCATATCACCCGACTCCAAGCTGCGGATGATGAGCTCCAACTCCTGTGAAGCCTGCTTGTACGTAAGCTGCTCGACCGGGGTCTTCTCTGCCATATCTGTTTCCTTTCCTAAAGGTTTATCGCTATGAAACGCGGCCTACTCGACCGTATCGACCGTTGCCGCCACGTTGCCGTCTGCCATGCGCACGCGAATGGCGTCACCGGGCTTAAAGGTCTTGGCGCTCGTGGCCACCCCATCATCGCTGTACGCGATGGAATAACCACGGGCAAGCACCTTGAGCGGCGACAGGGCATCGAGCGAGGCTGCCGCACGGCCCAGGTCGGATGCTGGCTTGTTGAGCATCGTGCGCCCCTGATGCTCCAGGCGGGAGCTTGAGAGCGTGAGCGCATGGCGCTTGCCATCGAGTCCTGAGGTGCTTGCGATCAAGCGCTCGGGCAGACGCTCAAAGTTGGAGCGGAATGCCCCAACCGAACGCGTTATGGCGCCGGACAAACGATCGGCCGTCAGGGCAAGCTCAGACTCGCGACGCTCAACCATAAACGTTGGGTCGTTGAGGCACGGGCGGCACGCAGCCGCATCGAGCGCATCGCCCAAGCGAGCCGTATAGGTATCCCAGGCACGGCGACCGCGCTGATCGAGCATCTCCAGGTCGACCTGGGCCGACCCAATCATCGATGCCATCGCAGCACCCAGACGTTGATAGCGCGCCTCGAGCACATCGGCCAACTCCGTCATAGCCGGCGCCACCGATTCGGCCGCCGCCGTAGGCGTGGAGGCGCGACGGTCGCTCACCATGTCGCAAATCGAGGTATCGGGCTCATGGCCAATGCCGGTCACCACGGGCACGGGACAAGCCGCCACCGCGCGGGCAAGCTCCTCGTCATTAAAGGTCATGAGGTCCTCAAAGGAGCCGCCGCCGCGCACCAACAAAATACAGTCGGGCGCCGGCGTAATGGAAGCGGCGCGGCGCAGGCCCTCAATGAGCTCTGTCGGCGCACCCTCGCCTTGTACCTTGGCACCCACGCAGACGAGCTCGACGAGCGGGTTGCGACGACGCAATGTGCGCTTGACGTCGTCGATTACGGCACCCGAAAGCGAGGTGACGACCGCCACGCGGGAGCAGAACACCGGGATGCGGCGCTTGCGCGCTTCGTCCATCAGACCCTCACGGCGTAGCTTTTCGGCCAGTTGCGCCACTTGTTGACGCAGCAGACCCTCCCCCGCCAGCGAAAACGAGCGAGCGACAAAGCTCATGCGGCCCGTAGCCTTATAGAGATTGAAGCTGCCCTTAAAGCTCACCTGCATACCGTCGCGCAGATCGAACGTGCGCTTGAGATAGGCACCCTTCCAAATGATGCAGTCAACGGCGGCCGAATCGTCCTTGATCTGGAAATAGCAGTGGCCGCTTCGGGCGTTAGGACCACGAAAACCCGTGACCTCGCCCAAGACGCTCAGCTGCGGAATGGCATCGAGCGCACCGGCGGCGATCTCCACCGCCTGGCTCACGCTGAGCTCCTTGCGCTCCTGATCGTCCGAACCGTCGAACTCGGCGGAAACGGCATTACCGGTTAGGTTCCAGCCTGCCACGCAGCCCCCTTTCGTTATCGAGCACAGAGGCTCCGGCCCCGTGCGAAATTAAGTCCAACACATAGTACAGCGCCGCGAGGACACGAATCCCCGCGGCGCCTGCCTGTCCCATTTGTTATCGGTTGGAGTTTCTGTTGTAGCGAGCCATAAGGTAGAGCAACTGAATGATCGAAGTGAGCGCTGCAGCCACATAGGTAAGCGCGGCTGCCGTCAGTACCTTCTTGGCGCCGTTGACCTGCTTGGAGCTCATGCCCGACTGCTCGATGTACGCCACAGCACGTCGGCTGGCGTCAATCTCGACAGGCAACGTAACGAGTTGGAACAGCACACTAAACGAGAAGAAGATCAACGCGAGGGTCGTGAGCCCGGCAATGTTCATAAACAGGCCCAAGAGTAACACGATGGTCCAGGTGTTCTGGGTAAAGTTGACGACCGGCACGAGGGCGGTACGCACTTTCATCATGGCATAGCCGCTTTGACGCTGGGCGGCATGGCCCGCCTCGTGGCAGGCGACGGCAACGCTTGCGACCGAACCGCCCGAACGGTTGGCATCCGACAGATACAGGTTGTTGTCCTGCGGGTTGTAATGGTCGGTGAGCTCGCCAGCGACACCCTTGATACCCACGGCGCTACAACCGTTGGCATCGAGCATGCGGCGAGCGACTGTGGCACCCGTATCGCCGTCCGAGCGAACCTTGGACCAGGTTTTGTACGTCGAGTTGATATAGTTCTGTGCGGCAAGGCCAAGCACCGTGCAGACAAGAACAACCAGCAGGTACAGCGGGTCGATGCCAAAGCCGTATCCATAGTAATAAGGCATGCGAATTCCTCCGAGTCGAGTTACACGTTGGAGGCATTTTACCCACTCAACCGGCTAGGCTTCCCTACAGGAGCTCGATTTTGCCGTCCTTCACCGTCAACCCCATATTGCCGGAAAGCAGATCGTCCAGGCGCGAGCCCACAAGCTCAAAGCGCCAACCTTCGCGCAGGCGGCTCTGCTCGGGATGCTCAATGTAGTCGGCCAGGTCATCGCGCGAGGCAATGACCGAGGTCGCAACGCCTGAGCGCTCGGCAACCAGGCGGATAAGCGCATACATAAGGTCAGTCACGCTCTCCAGCTCCGGCGAAATCTGACGATGTCCGCGCACCAAGAGCGGCAGGCGATCGTGCGGACAGCTCGCACCGCGCTTGATGGCCATGAGCGCACCGTCCACGTCACGCTCCCCCAATTGATCGGTACCGCGAATGCTGCGGAACTCCTCAACGCGCACGGGATTGCGCTTAACGAGCGCTAGCAGCGTGTCGTCGGACATGACCCACTTGCGTGGGATGTTGCGCCGCTCGGCGCGGTCCTCGCGCCAGGCGGCGAGCTCGCGCGCGATACCCAGCTGATGACGGCTGCACGAATTGATGCGCTTGACCTTGCGGAACGCCTCGTGGCGATCGGCGCGATAGTGCGACTCGTCAGCCA
>CAJKZO010000153.1:0-3914 GCA_905204365.1 uncultured Collinsella sp. | reverse complement strand
GGTTTGGCTAGGTTCGGGTGCTGTCCGTGCCGTGCGGTAAAATCGTTCAGTCAGAACACGAACCCGCATCGGAGCTCATCACATGGCATTCGTCCATCTGCACAATCACACTGTTTTTTCCATGCTCGACGGCGCAACCCGTATCCAGGATATGGTCAACCGTGCCGTTGAGCTTGGCATGCCCGCTGTGGCCATTACCGACCACGGCTACATGTATGGCGTGCCCGACCTGGCGCTGGCCTGCGACGCCGTCAACCACAACACGCCCGAGTACAAGACATGGAGCCACGACAAGGCCTTCTTGGAAAAGGATCGTCGCGACGAGCTGGTGGAGCCCGACCCCGAGGCAAACCCGCGCGAGCATGCCCAGTACGTCAAGGACATGGCCATGTGGGACGAGAAGGGCAACATCGACGAGCTCAAGCCGCCCCTGGTCATCAAGCCCATCTTTGGCTGCGAGGTCTACTTTACGCCGGACGAGACCCTTGCCCGCGACCACAAGCCCGAGCTCTACCATATGATCCTCCTGGCCAAAGACCAGGAAGGCTACGTCAACCTGATGCAGACGGTCTCCGAGGCCGCCGTGCAGGGCTTTTACTACAAGCCGCGTGTGACGCTCGACAACCTGCGCCGCCATGCCAAGGGCATGATCTGTACGAGCGCCTGTATCGCGGGCATCATCCCCAAATACATCGACCGCGGCGACATGGAAGGCGCCATCAAGTGGGCCGAGACCTTCCGTGATACCTTCGAGCCCGGCGACTTCTACATCGAGATCCAGGAACACGGCATCACCACCGACAACGGCCTGACCGACGAGCAGATGGACCGCACGCTCATCGATATCGCCAAGCAGGTGGGCGTCAAGGTCATCGCCACCAACGACTTCCACTACCTGCGCCGCGAGGATGCGCCCGTGCAGGCCGTCATCATGTGTATTGGCATGAACGCCACGGTCGATGCCCCCAACCGTATGCGCATGACCGGCTCGGAGTTTTACATGAAGACCGAGGAGGAGATGCGGGCGATGTTCCCGTATTGCCCCGAGGCCTGCGACAACACGCTCGAGATCGCCGACAAGTGCTACGTGGAGCTGGACTGGGACTCCATCATCCTGCCGCGCTTCCCGCTGCTCGATCCCGGCGAGACGCACGAGAGCCAGTTCCGCCGCGAGTGCGAGAAGGGCCTGCGCCAGCATTACGGCGACGACTGGGCCACGCGCGAGATCGGTGGCGTCAACATCAAAGAGCGCTTTGAGTACGAATACAAGGTCATCTGCGACAAGGGCTTTGCCGCCTACTTTTTGATCGTTGCCGAGTACGTGCAATGGGCCAAGGACAACGGCATCGGCGTCGGCCCCGGTCGTGGCTCGGCCGCTGGCGCTATCGTCGCCTACGCTATGAACATCACCGCGTTCGACCCGCTCGAGAACGGCCTGATGTTCGAGAGGTTTCTGTCCCCGCAGCGTACCGAGATGCCCGATATCGATATGGACTTCGACGATGAGCGGCGCCTCGAGGTCGTGGAGCACGTTCGCCAGCTCTACGGTCCCGAGAAGGTCACCCACGTCATCACCTACTCGACCATCAAGGCCAAGCAGGCCATCAACGACGCCGCGCGCGTCCTGGACTATCCGGTCTACATGGGCCAGCGCCTGTCCAAGATGGTCTCGAGCGACCCCAAGGTCAAGCTCAAGCAGGTGCTCGAAAAGCAACCCGGCAAAGAGGATCTGTTTAACCCCGACTTTGCCGAGGCCTATAAAAAGGACGACGACGCCCGCCGCATCATCGACACGGCGCTCTCGATCGAGGGCCTCACCCGTGGCGAGGGCGTGCACGCGTGCGCCGTTCTGATCTGCCGCGATCCCGTCAACGAGCACGTGCCCACCAAGCTCGATACCAAGGGCGGCGTCGAGATTACCCAGTACGAGGGTCATACCGTTGCCGACATGGGCCTGCTCAAGATGGACTTCCTGGGCCTGCGCACGCTGACGGTTATCTCTAAGGCCAAGGCCAACATCAAAAAGAACTTCGGCATCGACATCAAAGAGGAAGAGATTCCCTTTGACGATCCCGAGATCTTTAAGCTCATGGGCTCCGGCCACACCGCCGGCGTCTTCCAGGTCGAGTCCGCCGGCATGACGGCCACGATCAAGAACATGAAGCCCACCGAGTACAAGCACGTCGTAGCATTGATCGCCCTGTACCGCCCGGGCCCGCTGGGCGCCGGCATGGTCTCGTCCTACATCAACCGTATGAACGGCAAGGAGCCGGCCGTCTCCTACGACGACCGCCTGGACGACATCCTGGGCGAAACCTACGGCACCATGGTCTACCAGGAGCAGGTTATGCTCATCTCCGTCGAGATGTGCGGCTTCTCCAAGGGCGAATCGGACTCGCGTATCCGTAAGCCCGTGGCTAAGAAAAAGATTAAGCTGCTCACATCGACGGTGCTGCACTGGGAGGATGGCTCGGACGAGACCACCTACGACCACTGGATGAACGGCGCCATCAAGAACAACTACACGCGCGAGGTTGCCCAGAAGATTTGGGACGATGTTCTCGAGTTCGCGTCCTACGCCTTCAACAAGTCGCACTCCGCCGGCTACGCCATCCTGGTTATGCAGACGGCATGGCTCAAGGCACACTATCCGCACGAGTACATGGCGGCCGTTCTGACGTCCTACACAGGCAAGACCGACAAGATCGTGCACTACGTCTCGGCGTGCCGTCACGACGGCATCCCCGTGCTTTCGCCAGATGTCAACGAGTCCGGTACCGAGTTCACGGCTACCAAGGAGGGCGTGCGCTTTGGTCTGGCCGGCATCCGCGGCGTGGGCACCGGCGTGGCGCAGGCGATTATCGCCGAGCGCGAGGCGGGTGGTCCGTTTAAGACGCTGCACGACTTTGTCGAGCGCGTGGACTCGAGCCAGGCCAACCGTCGCGTGATCGAATCGCTGATCAAGGCAGGCGCCTTCGACTCCACGGGGTATCCGCGCCGCCAGATGATGCACTTTGTGGACAAGAACAACCCCGAGAACATCATCGATGCCGCAGTAAAGCGCCAGAAGGATCGCGCGAGCGGCCAGACGTCGTTCTTCGATATGTTTGGCGACGTTGAGGGCTCGGGCTTTGAGGTGAGCGTGCCCGATCCGGATGGCCAGGAATGGGACCGCCACCTTAAGCTGAGCCAGGAGAAGGAGGTTCTGGGCATCTATGTTTCGGACCACCCGCTGCGCCCGTTTGAGTATGCGCTAGCCAAGGCGCGCGACTTCTCGTTCTCGCAGATCGACACCGGCTACGAAGTTCAGAATCCTACGGGCGGCACCATCAACCAGGAGATTCCCGAGGGCAAGGCGCTGTGGTGGGCCGGCATGGTCTCGAGCGTGTCCAAGCGCGTGACCAAAAACGGCGACCCCATGGGCATCGTGCAGCTCGAGGACATGGAAGGCGAGGCCACCGTCGTGGTGTTCCCCAAGACCTACAAGGAGGCCGAGGGGTATCTGTACGGCGAGGTCGATCCCGAGACCGGCGCGCAGCTGTCCGACGCGTTTGTGCGCATTAAGGGCAAGCTCGAGCGCGCGGACCGCGGCGACCAGATCATCGCGCAGGAGATTGTGCCGCTGGAGCTTAGCGAGGAGAAAAACAAGCCCAAGGTCTTTGAGGTCATGGTGCCCAACAGCCGCTTTAGCCAGGGCAATATGGCGCGCCTGGCCACGGTGCTCACTACCAACCCGGGCGGCGACCGCGTGGAGATCTTTATTGAGCAAGTTGACGGGCGCGTGCTACGTGCCGAGGTACCGGCCAAGGTCAACGCACGCTCGATTCCGCTGCTGGCAGAGGCAAAGGCGATCGTGGGTAACCAGGGTCGCGTGACGGTTATCTAGGGACGGCGTTGCTGAGGGGTAGCTAATT
>CAJKZO010000152.1:0-3944 GCA_905204365.1 uncultured Collinsella sp. | reverse complement strand
CGTAGGCCATGCAGGTCTGGTTGATGCCGTCGTTGAGCATGAGTTTGGCCCACATACGGTGGGCGATGTCGTCCTCGACGGTATGGGCGATGCCGCAGCGCGTATAGAGCTCGTCGATCGCGGTGATGGTTGCGGGGTTCGTGCCGACCGCCGCGCCAAAGCGGATTTCGCCCGCATTGGTAAAGGTGAGCGCGCCGTTGAGAAACACGGCGTCCATGCCCTGGCAGATACCAAGAACGGTATGCTCCCAGCCAAAGCGTTCGGCAATCTTTTGCTCGCTCGTAATGCCGTTGCACAGCGAGGCGATGAGCGTGTTGGGTCCCACGACGCGCTCCATAGTCTTGAGTGCTTGGTCGAGACCGGTGGTCTTGATCGTCAGGATGACCAGATCGGCGGGCGCTGCCTCGCTGGCGCGGACGGACGTGAGATCGCAAGGCTTTCCGTTGACGGTGAGCGCATCGCCCGCGTGACGCTCAAAACGGGCGTCATCCATAACGTATTCGACGGCGTCATTGCCGAGGGCCTTGGCAATCATGCTACCGTAGAGCAGGCCGACGCCGCCCTTGCCGATAAAGGCGACCTTGTTGATCTGCATGTGAATCATCTCCCCATATAAAAGGCGCCCGCGTAAGGGGCGCCTGATGGATTGTAAGCTGCCGGGGTGATTGGTGGGTGCGCGGGGCGGCTGTTATAAAAAAGAAACTATTGCGCTGTGCGCTTATGCCGCGGGGCAGACCGCAAAGACGCGGGCGGGGTATCCGACGCCATCGCGGACCTTGGGGAAGGTGCAGAAAATGACGGCACCCGTGGCGGGAAGCTCGTCCAGATGGTCCATGACTTCGATCTGATAGCGGTCGACCGAGAGGATGTATTGCTCGCCGGGGTAGGGGTAGGCGTCCTCGCACGTGGTGATGGTCGCCGGATCGGTATCTGCGGGCTCGTGGCCGATGGCGCCGATATTGCGTTCCTCTACAAGCCACTTGATGGCGTCGAGGTCCCAGCCGGGGTAGTGGGGCTGGCCGTCCTCGTCCTTGTTTTCGAGGTCGGCGAGCTTGGACCAGTCGGAGCGGAAGGCGACAAAGGCGTCCTTGGGAATGCGACCGTGCTCATCCTCCCAGGCTTTGAGGTCCTCGACGGTCAGGACGTAGTCGGGATTTGCGGCGCACTCCTCGTGCTTGTCGATCACACAGAGCGGATGCATAAACTCGATGGGTTCAATCTCTCCAAGGGAACGACCCTCAACGTGGAAATGCCGCGGTGCGTCGACATGCGTGCCGTACTGCGAAGCGACCGAATACTGGAAGCAGCGCATGGGTGCGAGCATGTCCTCGGGCGTGTTTGGCAGATAGTCGAAGAGCTTGGTGGACTCAAACGGCTTAAAGCCAAACCAGTGCGGGGTGTCGCACGAGAGCGTATGGGTGAGGTCGACCCAGCGATAATCGGTGCTTTTGAGCTGGGAAGCAAGGTTCCAAAGGTCGAGCGCGGGCATGGTCGGCTCCTTTCATCGGGCTTTTTGCTGATGTTAAAGCGGTGCCGTGACAGCTCGATTTCTGCTGCGTTACGATACGTTCTCGATTGCGATTCCACGATGTTTCGGCTGCGTGACCATTGTGTTTCGCCTTGCCGGGGCGCTGATGGCGAAGGGAGGGGCCGTGCAGTACCGCGTTGCCCCCAAAAGCGGCAACCGTATCTCGGCGTTGGGGCTGGGCTGCATGAGGTTTCCCGGTGCGCCGGGACGCCCGGATGCGAAGACCGCCGACGCCATCATCTCCCGTGCGGTGGAGCAGGGGATTAACTACCTGGACACGGCTTATCTCTATCCCGGCAACGAGGCTTGTGTGGGCGCTTCGCTTGAGCGCCTAGGCCTACGCGACCAGGTTTTGCTCGCGACCAAGTTGCCGCATGCTTCGTGCAAGTGCGCGGAGGATTTCGACCGGTTCTTCGATGAGCAACTGCGGCGCCTGCGGACCGACCATATCGACTATTACCTCAAGCATAACATTACCACGCCCGCCCAGTGGGAACGTGTGGTGGCGTTGGGCATTGAGGACTGGATCGCTCGTCAAAAGGCGGTGGGGCGCATTCGCCAGATCGGTTTTTCGTACCACGGCAGCGCGGCGGACTTCCTCACGATGCTCGATGCGTATGAGTGGGACTTTTGCCAGATCCAGTACAATTACGCTGGAGAGCGATATCAGGCGGGAACAGCGGGGCTCATGGCCGCCGCCGAGCGAGGCCTCGCGGTGTTTGTGATGGAGCCGCTGCTGGGCGGGCGTTTAGCGGGCAAGCTGCCGCCACGGGCCCGCGCTGTGCTCGATAGTGCCCGTGACCCGCATTTGCTCACTCCTGCCGCTTGGGGGCTCTCGTGGGTGTGGAATCATCCTCAGGTGACGATGCTGCTTTCAGGTATGACCGATACCGCGCAGGTGGATGAGAACGCGGTGTTGGCCGATCGGGCCCTGCCGGATTCGATGACAGCTACTCAGCTCGATGCCATCGCGCACGTGCTGACGGAGTTTGAAAAATCGAACCGCGTGCCCTGCACGGGATGCGGCTACTGTATGCCATGTCTCAAGGGTATCAACATTCCCGGCTGCTTTGCCGCCTACAACGCGAGCTATGCGCACAGCTGGTTTACGGGGCTGTCGCAATACTTTACGGCGAGTGCGGTGCGCACGAGCGAGCCCAGGCTCGTGAGCAATTGCGTCAAGTGCGGCAAATGCGCGCGCCACTGCCCGCAGCATATCGATATCCCCGAGCGTCTCGATGACGTGCGCCGACGCTTCCAGCCGGGCCCCGTAACGGCCATGCTTAAAGTCTTCAGCAAAACTCGCTCCTCATGACCCTTTTATATCTTGTGATGGAATAGTTCCTGTTTGCGGCAGAATAAGGCATCAACAGGAACTATTTCGCCGCAACTGATGGGAGGCTATCGTGGGTGACCGAGGTTTACGTAATGATTCGCGTGAGGTTCGTTGGGGCATTTTGGGCGCTGGGCACATTTCTCATCGATTTGCATCGTCGCTCAAGAAGGTCGACGGGGCACGGCTGGTGGCTGCGGCCGGCCGCACTCCTGCGCATGTCGAGGAATTTTGCCGAGCGTTTTCGATCGATGCTGCGCATGGACATGCCTCGGCCGACGATAACGGCGATGCGGCTTATGACGCGCTGATTGCCGACCCCGATGTCGACGCAATCTACTTGGCTCTTCCGCATGGCATGCATACGCGTTGGGCCTGTCGCGCGCTGCGTGCCGGAAAGGCCGTGCTGTGCGAAAAGCCGGCCGTTTTGAGTGAGGAAGAGGCTCTCTCGATTGCCTCCACCTCTCGCGAGCGCGGCGTGCTGTTTATGGAGGCGATGAAGAATCGGTTTTGCCCGATGCGCACTCGCGTGAAGGACTTGTTTGCGTCGGGTGAGCTTGGCCGTATTGTCTCGATCGAAAGCGTGCAAAAGCTCGATTACGGCGAGTCTCCTTCGGGCTATCTGCTTGATTCGCTGCAGGGCGGCTGTCTATATGACATGGGCTGCTATGCAGTCGGTTGGTTTGAGGATTTGCTCGCGGGCGTTTGCAGGGTTTCGTCCCGTGAAGTTCGCTGGCGTGACGTATCGGGCGGCCGTGTCGATTGGGCCGACGAGATCCACATGAGCGTCGGCGGTATACCCATTCATATGGTGTGCGACGGCAAAGCAGCATATGAAAGCCGCTTAACGATTGCCTGTGAGCGGGGCTCGTTGGAAATCGAGCGCCTCCATCGCCCCGAGCTCGCCCATGTGAAGTACTCCGACGGACGAATGCTCGAAATAAATGCCCCGTTTGAGGTCGATGATTTCTACGGCGAAATCCAGCATGCGACCCAGCTCAACCGGGCGGGGAAAATCGAGAGTCACGTCATGCCCCATGCCGCCTCACCGCGCTGCGCGCGCATTATCGATGCAATCCGTCT
>CAJKZO010000151.1:0-3997 GCA_905204365.1 uncultured Collinsella sp. | reverse complement strand
CCGAGCGAGCGAAGCTCACCGGGCGTGGCGGCGAGCATCTGGGCGCGGCGCTCCTCGCGTGCGTGCGGATCGAGCCCGGCCAGGTAGGTCGTGTTGCGGCGCTTGGTGAGCGCGTACGGCTTCACCGGCGCGTCCATGCCGCTCACGCAGCTCACGATAAAGCCCTCAAAGGCGGCCTCGTCGGGCTCAAAGCTGCCGAGCCACGCGCCCGCGCGCTCCACGCGCTCAATCGAGGGGTCGATTGCCGGGTCGCGGTAGGTGTAGAACGCCGCCTGACGCTCGCCTGCCGCGCGGAATCCGCAGCCGTACGCACCGCCCTTCACGCGGATCTCGTTCCACAGGTAGTCGTAGGAGAGCGCGTTGGCGGCAACCGCCCAGGCACCCGTCACGTCAATGCCCAGGCGACGCGGGTCGCACGCGCTTGCTGCAAAGCAGATATCGCTGGGGATGACAAAGGCCTCGTGGCGGTCGCACGGCGTCGGCACCACGAGCGCGTCGCGGCCGGCATCGGCGCCGTCGCCAGCGCCCAGCTCCAGGTCGCCCGCGGCGGCCCAGTACGCGTTAAAGTCCTCATCGCTGCCAGTAAAGCTCGCCAGGCAACCGTCGGCCACAAAGATGCGGCCTGCCAGCTCGGCAAGCTTGGCGCGCAGGCCGTCCAGGCGCTCGTCAAAGTGCTCGAGCAGATCGCGCAGGAACAGATAGAAATCCACGCCCGAAAGCTGTTCGCGCACCACGGCCGAAGGCGAGCTGTAGCTCATCGCGCGACCAAGCGCCGCCGAGTGACCATTGTTAATAAAGCCCTGCTCAAGCCCAATGCGAATCTGCGTGAGCACGTCACGCACGCGGTCGGCGTCGGCATCCGCCAGCAGCGTGCTCGACCACACCTCGCGCGGCAGGCTCGCCAGCGCATCGATCTTCTCGGACAGGGCTCCGGCGCTCACCAGCAGATAGGGGCGCACGCCGTCCACGTCGGGCTGGGTCATGACCTCGGTCGTAAAGCTCAAAAAGCCCAGCTTGCCGGCGAGCAAGTTATCGAGTTCCTCGGCCGAGTGCTCGCGCGTGGGCAGCTGTTTGAGTAGGCGGCAGAGCAGCGTCACGTAGGGCAGGTCCTCAAATGCGATGCAGCTCAGGTCGAAGTACTGCATGGCGTAGGCCAGGCGGTTGGTGGAGATGCCGTGGCGCAGGCAGGGGATGGGCGCGGTCGTGTCCACAACGAGCGGCGGCTCGGGGCGCGCCTCGTCAATGTCGGATACACGCAGGCGCGGCAGCGTTGCCTTGTCCTCGGGCGTGTCTTCGGCCTCCTGCGCGGAACGCAGCGCGGCCGTGCGCTCGACCACGTCCGCCAGCTCGGCATCGGTCATGGCGTCGCGCTTGGCAGCCAGTTCGGCGGCTTCGGCACCCTCCGAACCCTCGGCGGCGTCAACCGGCGCCAGCTCGACCAGCGCCATGTGGTCGTTCTCCAGTACGAGCTCGCGCAGCAGGTCCTCAAAGTAGCTGCCGTCCAGCTCGCCACGAAGCTCCTCGTACACCGGACCGTACTTGAGCGCCAGCGTCGCGGCGTCGTCATCGTAGAGCCACGTGCTCAGCGCGTCGCACGCAATGGCCACGCCGTCGGCGATACCGTAGTCGCGCTGGCGCAGGTCGTATTCGTTGCTGCTGATGATGGCTTCCAGGCGCTCGCGCGGAAAGCCGTGTTCGCACAGGTCGCGGCAGGCGTCCTGGAACACGCGACGCAGCTCGCGCGCCACACCGGGCTGTGCGTTTTGCAGCATGATGAGCTCGTAGGGCTGCAGACTCTCGGCCGCGGTGTAGCTCACCACGTTGCCGCCCAGGCCCGCTGCCAGAATGGCCTTCTTAACCGGCGCTTCGTTGGAGCCCAGCAGCGCTTCGAACAGGATGTCCGCGGCGATCGTGCGCTTGCGGTCGAGCGCGCTGCCCAGCACAAGGCCCAGGCCCACCAGGGCGTTCTCGGGTGTGGTGACCATCTCGATGCGCTTATACTCGCAGGTCACAGGCTCCTGCACGTCCAGGGGATTGGGTGCCAGCGTGGACGGGTCCTCGCCGGCGGCGACGGCGGCGTCCATGCGGCGGCTCGCGGCGCTCGGCTGCGACAGATAGCGCTCGTCCAAAAAGGCCAGTGCGCGGTCCACGTCCAGGTCGCCGTAGAGCGTGATGTAGGAGTTGGAAGGATTGTAGTGGCGCGCGTGCGTGTCCAGGAACTGCTCGTAGGTGAGCGCGGGAATCGCGCGCGGGTCGCCGCCGCTCTCGTGCGCATAGGCGGTGTCGGGATAGAGCGCGGCGTTGACGGCGTCGTCCAGCACGCTCATGGGGTCGGACAGCGCGCCCTTCATTTCGTTGAACACCACGCCGTTATAGCGCAGCGTACCCTCGCGCAGGCTCGCGGAGCTGCCGTCGCCCTCGCCCTCGGCGCTCTCCGGCAGGTCCAGCTCGTAGTGCCAGCCCTCCTGCTCAAAAATGGTGGGCTTGGTATAGATGGCCGGGTTGAACACCGCGTCCAGGTACACGTCCATCAGGTTGTACAGATCCTGCTCGTTGGTGGTGGCAACGGGGTAGATAGTCTTGTCGGGGTAGGTCATGGCGTTGAGGAACGTCTGCATGGAGCTCTTGATCAGGTCGACAAACGGCTCCTTGACGGGGAATTTGGCCGATCCGCACAGCACCGAGTGCTCAAGAATATGGAACACGCCGGTGGAATCGGCCGGCGGCGTCTTAAAGCCAATGGCAAAGGCCTTGTTTTCGTCGTCGCATGACAGATACAGCAGGCGAGCGCCCGAGGCGGTATGGCGCAGCACGTAGGCGTCTGAGTCGAGCTCGGGCACGGTCTCGCAGCGCTCGACGGCAAAGCCGTGGCAGGTAGTGCCGGGCACCAGCAGCGCGGCAGCAGCGGCGCGCGGGTCGGTTGAAGTGGTGGGCATATGCAGTCTCCTTTGACGCCCCAGCGGGGGCGAATCGAGTCGAATCCTCGAGAGTATACCCATATGGGGCCGCGGCTCTGCGGCGAACTGAAGACGATGCTGGCGGATTGGGCATAGGTCCCGCGTGCCCGCCGCGCGAGCGTGGAAAATTGGACACTCGCCAAACGAGCGTGGATATTTGGACGGAATCTGCCGCAAAAGCCCAAAAAACCGTCCAAATATCCACTCTCGATATCCGACCGTCCGAAAATCCTCGCTCGTCCATCACTCACGTATCTCTCATCTCTCATTCGTCACAAATACGAGAGATAACAGAAAGACGAGAGATAAATATGAGAGATAACTGAGCAGCAAAGAGACAGGCAATCATGGTATTGTCTCAATACCGATTGTTCTACCAGCAAAAATATGTATAAATGAAGCAAATGGTAGACATTCCATCTCTATCTATCTCTTATCTCTAAGCCGAGAGATAGAGAGATAAATGAGAGATAATTACGAGAGATAACTGAGAGACGAGGGAAATCTATCCGCGGCATTCTCCGCAGGACCGAGCGAGCGGAGCTTCAGGGCGTCATCGTTCTCGTCATTACGATTGAGGAGCTCGATCCGTCGAGCAAGCCCTGCTATGTCATAGAGCGGGGCGCCCAGGGCGGCAGCTACAAGCGCATCGATGACAAAGATGTGCCGCTTTCATCGACCGAGGTGCTCGCATTGGCGTCATACGGTCGAGCGACTCCGAGCGATCGCGACGCGGTGGCGGGTGCGGGCGCGGACGATCTCGACGAGACGCTGGTCGACCGTACGATAGATCGGGCTTTCTCGTTGACGCCCCGGGCAATGCGCGGCGCGCCGGACAAACAAACGAAGCTGGAGCGCCTAAATATCCTTGATTCCCAGGGCAATGTCACCAAGGCTGGACTCCTAGTTGTGGGCACCTACCCTCAGCAGTTCTATCCCAAGCTCTTCATTGACGTGGCTGTCCATGCGGGAACTCAGAAGGGCATGGCGGGGTCGCTGAGGTTCATGGACCGCACAATCTGTGAGGGAACGTTGGGCGA
>CAJKZO010000150.1:0-4087 GCA_905204365.1 uncultured Collinsella sp. | reverse complement strand
ACTGCGGCGGTGAGGCTAATCAGAATGAAGATCAGGGCCGCCATACCCAGCGACCGTGAGCGGTGTGCGTTCATAGTTGTCCCCTAATTCCTACAACACAGTGTGGAATACGGCGAATCGTCGGATCGAACACAAACCCCAACATCAACAAGAACCCACCTAGCGCATTGCAAGAACCCATTGGGGAGCAACTTCTAAGACGGTTCGTCTATGCCACAATGCATAAAATACATTATAGATACCAGTCATGTAAACCGCAGGTAAAGAGGTCTTTTAATTTAATACCAGTTGATATTTACCTGTTAACAGTTTTGTATCAAAGCGGTTGTATTTCAATGATTCCTGTATATGTTTAAACAACCTAACTTTACCCGGAATAGCCTAGAAAAGGACATCGCCTCCGCCGTGGTGCAAGCCAATCTGCCCCCCCTTACACCAAAAAGGGCGCCGACCATCACGGTCGGCGCCCTTTCTTGTTAGACGCTATAAAGCCCAGCTCTTATTTGTTGACCTGGCCGGCGCGAACGGCAGCCTTCTTGCGGTCGGTGGCGTTGAGCAGACGCTTGCGCAGGCGGATGTTCTTGGGAGTAATCTCGACCAGCTCGTCGTCGGCGATGTACTCCAGCGCTTCCTCCAGCGAGAAGGTGCGGGGCGGCACCAGCTGGACGGAGATATCGGAGGTCGAGGAACGCTGGTTACCAAGGTTCTTGGTACGGGCGATGTTGACGACCATGTCGCCAGCCTTGCTGCGCTCGCCCACGATCATGCCCTCGTAGCACTCGGTGCCCGGCTCAACAAAAAGCTGGCCGCGCTCCTGCAGCGTACCCAGAGCATAGGCAACGGCCTTCTCGGTGGTCATGGAGATCATTGCGCCGTTCTGACGGTTACCGATCTCGCCGGCGTAGGGACCGTACTCCAGGAAGGTGTGGTAGAACACGCCCTCGCCGTGGGTGACGTTCATGATGCGATTCTTAAGGCCCATGATGCCGCGGGTCGGGATCTTAAACTCGAGGTGCGTCACGATGCCCGAGGTGTCCATGCTCGTCATGATGCCGCCGGAGGTGCCGAAGACCTCAACGACCTTGCCCGAGTACTCGTCCGGGCACTCGACGACAGCCTGCTCGACGGGCTCCATCTTGTTGCCGTTTTCGTCCTTCTTAAACAGAACGCGGGGACGACCGACCTGGAACTCGAAGCCCTCGCGGCGCATGGACTCCATCAGGACGGACAGGTGCAGAATGCCGCGGCCAGAGACCTCGACGCCGCTCTTGTCCTCGAGCTCCTCGATCTTCATGGTCACGTTGTTCTCGGCCTCGTTGAACAGGCGCTCCTTGAGCTGACGGGCGCCCACGATGTCTCCGTCGCGACCGACGAGCGGGGAGGTCGAAGCCTCAAAGACGATGGACAGGGTCGGCGGGTCGATCTCGATGGGCTCGAGCTCGACGGGGTTCTCGGGATCGGTGTAGACATCGCCGATATCGGTGCGGTCAATGCCCACGACGGCGGCGATGTCGCCGGCGCCGACTTCCTGGCACTCGGTACGGCCCAGGTAGTCGAAGGTAAAGAGCTGTTTGACGGTAGCGGTGGCGCTGGAGCCGTCGTTCTTGACGACCAGAATCTGGTCGCCCTGGTGGATGGTGCCAGAGTACACGCGGCCGATACCGATGCGACCGACGAAGTTGGAGTGGTCGATGGTCACGCACTGCATGGCCAGCGGGGCGTTCTCGTCAACCTCGGGCGCAGGCATGTCGTCGATGATCATGTCGAGCAGCGGGTACATGTCCATGTTGCCGTCGTTGGGGTCAAGGCGGGCAAAGCCGTTCATGGCGCTGGCGTAGACCACGTGCTCCATGGCGAACTCAAGCTGGTCGTCGGTGGCGCCCAGGTCGGCCATGAGGTCCAGGCAGTCGTTGTAGGCCTTCTCGGGGTTGGCGCCCGGACGGTCGATCTTGTTGATGACGATCATGATCTTGAGGCCGGTGTCGATAGCGTGACGCAGCACGAAGCGGGTCTGGGGCATGGGGCCCTCAAAAGCGTCGACCAGCAGCAGGGCGCCGTCGGCCATACGCAGCACGCGCTCGACCTCGCCGCCAAAGTCGGCGTGGCCCGGGGTGTCGATGACGTTGATCTTAACGTCCTTGTACTCGATAGAGATGTTCTTGGCGAGAATCGTGATGCCGCGCTCGCGCTCCTGGTCGTTTGAATCCAGGACGCGGTCCTCGACCTGCTGGTTGGCACGGAAGGCGTCCGTGGCACGCAGGAGCTTGTCGACCATCGTCGTCTTGCCGTGGTCGACGTGGGCGATGATGGCGATGTTCCTCAGATTGTCTACGCGCATGTAGTTCCCCTATCTTCTATCCATATACAAACGGCACGCGTATGCGGCCCGCCCAGCAACACAACGCTCAGCGGGAATATTGAGCCTTTTACCGAAAACTCGTTTATTTTAGCGATTTTAGATGAGAGGGGTTTCCTCACCTGCAGGTTCAGGGTCGCTCCACATAAAACCATCGCCGGCGCCCATGCCCTCATACAGCACATATGCCGAAAAACCGCTCTCGAGCGTCGTCTCGAAAAAGCTCACGAGCAGAGCGTCGTGGTAGCCACCGTCAATCTCGACGCAGCCGGTATAGCCGATGGCATAGCGGACGATACGGCCCAGGCCCTCGTCCTTAAGACCCATCTTGTGCTCGGAGATAAAGTTGGTGGCTGCCTCGAGGCACGCCTCTTCGCCATCCTCATCGAGCGCCGCCAGATAACGGTTGGAAGCGGCGTCCTCAATTGCCACGACCACGCCGGGGTTTTCACCGGCGGCAAGGTCGTCCAAGAACGCACCGATCAGATCGCACACCATAGCGTCGAGCTCGGCGGAGACGTTACCGGCGTCCTGCATATCCTGTGCCATCTTTAGACCTTCCCATCGAGTCTGGCGTCGTTACAGTTCTTGCGCCTCGGCGGCGATCTTAGCAGCGGCATCGCGGGCGCGCATCATATCCGCTGCACGCTTGTCGAGCACCTTGATCTGGCTAGTCAGCATGACCGCATCGACCACGCCCCAGATCACCAGGCCCGTAGAGATCGAAAACCCAAGCGCACCAACTGTACCACGAAGGCGCGAACAGATTGCCGCGACAAGGGCGGAGATGACAACCATCTTGATAAACGAGCCGCGGCGTTCGCGAAGCGTGCGGGCCTGCGTCACATAGGCGATGCGAGCTGCCTCGGATGCCTCCGAGCGCATTTGGGCTTCACGCGCGATGGCGGCCGCTTCAGCCGATACGCGGGTACCCATCAGCGACCTCTCCGCTCGCGTGCCAGACATTTAGAAATCATCGGGGGAGAGCGTATGGACGAACTCGTCGAACTTCTCGAACTCCTGCTCGTCGTCGACTTCCTCGGCGTGCGGTGAGACGGTACCCAAGCGATTCATGATGTCGTCTTCGACGAACATGGGGGCATTACTGCGTACGGCGAGGGCGATGGCGTCGCTCGGACGTGCATCGATCCTATGCTCGCTGCCATCGGCCAGCACGACAACCGTCGCATAGAACACCGGCGGCTCGGCACGAACGATCTCGATGCGCTCGAGCTTGGCGCCCAGGGCATCGACGGTGTCAAGCAGCAGGTCATGCGTTATCGGGCGCTCGGCGCGACCGCTATCGATGCCGCGGCTAATGGCCGCGGCCTCAAACGAACCGGTCTGAATGGAAAGCGAACGCAGGGGCGCCGTCGAATCCGACTTGCCGCAGCGCTCACGAAGCACGATAAGCGATGGCACGGGACCGGCGGCCATGACGATGGTCTCTATGTCGACACGAACCATGGAACACCTCCGGTACGTAGCGGTTAACACGCGGCAGGGTCGCCGCATTGAATAGCTATACTACCCAATCTTTCGCCCAGCACACAAAATCAAAGTAGTTAATTTGGGACGGGGCTATTTTGACTACTTTTGTTGGATAAGAAAAAAGCCCCGAGGCAATGCCCCAGGGCTCTTCACGTTTTGATGGTGGACCTGACAAGATTCGAACTTGTGACCTCCCGGTTATCAGCCGGACGCTCTAACCAACTGAGCTACAGGTCCATC
>CAJKZO010000149.1:0-4184 GCA_905204365.1 uncultured Collinsella sp. | reverse complement strand
TTGAGGGGCTTTGTTGGACAGCTATTTTACTCTGCAATCGAATATTGAGGCTTCGGGCGAGTTTGTGGACCGCAAGAGCCGGTTTATTGCCCAGCTGGTCCATATTGAGTCCGAGGATGAGGCGAATGCCTTTATCGAGATGGTTCGCAAGCGTCATTACGACGCTCGACACAATGTTCCCGCGTGGATTTTGGTCGATGGGCGCGAGCGCCAGAGCGATGATGGTGAGCCGAGCCGCACGAGCGGCATGCCTACGCTCGAGGTGCTGCGCGGCGCGGGGCTCAAAAACATTTGCTGCGTAGTGACGCGCTATTTTGGTGGCACGCTGTTGGGGCCTGGTGGCTTGGTGCGCGCCTATACCGCGGCGACGCAGGCGGCGGTTGCCGCGGCTCAGGAGGCTGGGCAGATCGTCGAGATGACGAGTGTTGTGCCTGTTGACGTGCATGTGGCCTATCCACAGTATGAGCAGGTGCTTCGTTTGGCGCAGGATTCGGGTGCCAAGGTCTCGGATACCGATTACGCGGATACCGTGACACTTCACTTGGTGTTTAAGGCGGGGGAGCAGGAGCCATTTTGCGCCAAGATGCGCGAGCTTATGGCGGGACGCGAGGAGATTGAGGTCGGCGCTTCTGCATTTGCCGAGTTCTAACGGCGACGGCCGGCGTGCTATTGGATGGATCCCAAGCGCGCCGGCCGTCGTTTTATGTTGCTGCCGTTTACTCGGCGAGTTGCTTTAGCACATCGCAGGCAATCTCGACGGCATCGTCGATGCAACCGGGGCAGCTGCGGAGCGGACCCTTATCCGATCCGATGCCCTTGAGCGTGCCGCAGACGGTCGTCGTGTTCTTCTCGCCAAAACGCTTGGCGATTTCGCGCGACAGCTTGTAGGTCTGGCCCTTGGTCTTGGGGTTTTCCATGCCGTCGCTCATCACGAAGCCCATGATGGCCACGGCGCCCGAGATGGCGCCACAGGTTTCGGTCATGCCGCCCATGCCGGCGCCAAAGCCCTCGGTGAGGGTAAAGGCGACCTGGGGGTCGAGTCCGACGGCGGGCGCGAGCGTGCAGGCGACGGCCTGGGCGCAGTTAAAGCCGCGGGCGTGGTATTCGGCAGCCTGAGCCTGACAGGCGTTGATGTCGAGCTGGGCCGTATCGATTTGCTTCATCGTTGTCTCCTTGGTCACGGTGTACTCGCCTATGGTACCCGTGACGGGGCATGTAATCATCGAGAGCTTCATGTATGCCTCGTTTTTATCTATCGAGCAAATGCCCAAGGCTTGAGATAAATGCCCCGGATCAATTTGTCTCATAACCTACCTTGGGGATGGGTTGAGAGGGGTGCAGGGTAGCGGTATCGTGAACCGAATAAAACGTAACCCAGGCAAGGGAGCTAGATATGAGCGAGCAGACCATCGGTACTACATGTGTTCAAGGCGGCTATCACCCGGGAGATGCCGAGCCGCGCCAGGTGCCCATCTACCAGTCCACCACGTGGAAGTACGACACGTCGGAGCATATGGGCAAGCTGTTTGACCTGGAGGAGTCGGGCTACTTCTACAGCCGCCTGCAGAACCCCACGTGCGATCTGGTTGCCGCCAAGATCTGCGAGATGGAGGGAGGCACCGCCGCGATGCTCACGAGCTCGGGCATGGCTGCGAACTTCCTCGCGATCTTTAACGTGGCCGGTGCCGGCGATCATGTGGTCGCTAGCTCTGCCATTTACGGCGGTACGTATAACCTGCTCGCCCATACTATGAAGCGCATGGGTCTGACCTGCACGTTCGTCGCCCCCGACTGCACCGATGAGGAGCTCGAGGCAGCCTTTGAGCCCAACACAAAGCTCGTCTTTGGCGAGACGATCGCAAATCCCGCCCTTGCCGTGCTCGATATTGAGCGCTTTGCCAAGGCCGCGCACGACCACGGCGTGCCGCTGATGGTCGACAACACCTTCCCGACGCCCGTGATGTGCCGTCCCTTTGAGTGGGGCGCCGACATCGTTACGCACTCCACCACCAAGTACATGGATGGACATGCTGCCTACCTGGGCGGCGTGATCGTCGACCACGGCCAGTTTGACTGGATGGCCCATGCGGACAAGTTCCCGGGTCTCACCACGCCTGACGAGAGCTACCATGGCGTGACCTATGCCGAGAAGTTCGGTCGCGAGGGCGCCTTCATTACCAAGGCCACCGCGCAGCTCATGCGCGATCTTGGCCCCATGCAGAACCCGCAGGCGGCGTTCTTCTTGAACAGCTCGCTCGAGAGCCTGCATGTGCGCATGCCGCGTCATTTCGATAACGGCCTGGCCGTTTCCAAGTTCCAGCAGAGCCATTCCAAGGTGCGCTTCGTGAGCTATCCGGGCCTGGAGGGCGACAAGTACTATGACCTCGCTCAGAAGTACATGCCAAACGGTACCTGCGGCGTTGTGAGCTTTGGCTTTAATGGTGGTCGCGCGGCGGCCGAGACCTTTATGAAGAGCCTCAAGCTCGCCCAGATCGCCACGCATGTGGCCGACGCCCGCACCTGCTGCCTGCATCCCGCTAACGCTACGCACCGCCAGATGAACGATGAGGAGCTCATCGCTTGCGGTATCTCCGCCGACATGGTGCGCCTGTCGTGCGGCCTCGAGGACACGGCCGATCTGATTGCCGACCTTGAGCAGGCGCTCGAGCAGTGCTAGGCTAGCGTTCGCACAAGGCGCCGATGCTGGCAGAAAGCTTCGGTGGCCTTTCGTTCCGATTCCGTAGGCGGGACCCCAATTGCGACTGTTTACAGGCGATTGGGGCCCCGTTTTTGCGTTGCGCCACTCGAAAGGATGGATATGGAGAAAACTGCAGAGCAGCTGCGCCGCGAGCATATTGCCCTAGAGGGCGACACCCATGGCAAGAACAAATGGGCGATTCTATTTACCGTGCTCATCATGACGTTTATGGTGTGTTTGGATTCGACCGTCGTGACCGTGGCGCTGCCCGTGATGCAAAAGGAGCTGGGCGTGGGCCTCGATCGCATTCAGCTGGTGAGCTCGGTGTACCTGCTTGCGACATGCGTGGCTATGTTGCCGTTTGGCCGTCTGGGCGACGCGCGCGGCAAGGTGAATGTGTTCCAGCTGGGTGTCATCGTCTTTTCGGTCGGTTCGCTGCTGTGCGGCCTTTCGGCCTCGCTCGAGGTTCTTATCCTGGCGCGCATTGTTCAGGGCGTCGGTTGCGCGGCGGCCATGGCTAACAACATGGGTATCATCACCGAGTCGTTCCCGGCGCGCGAACGAGGCCGTGCCATGGGTATTCTCGCGACCTTCGTGGCCCTCGGCATGATGTGTGGCCCCGTGCTGGGCGGCATGCTGGTGGCAAGCTTTCCCTGGGAGAGTATCTTCCTCATCAACCTGCCCATTGGCGTCATCTCATTTATCGTGGGGCTCTATACGCTACCGCATGTTAAGCCGGAGGCCGGCGAGCGCCCTATGTCCCTGATTGAGGCCGCTCGTCGCTGCTTTGCAAATTCGGCCTTCACCATCAACCTTGTCTGCATGCTCATCGTGTTCGTTGGTATTGGCGCATCCGAGTTTATCCTGCCGTTCTATTTTCAGGACGCCCACGGTTTTGGTTCCGACATCTCTGGACTACTCTTTTTGGCGCTGCCGATGGTGAATGCCTTTATCGGCCCGCTTTCGGGAACGGTTTCGGACCGTGTTGGCTGCGAGGGTCCCACGGCGGTCGGCCTGGGCGTGTATGTGTGTGGTCTCTTTGCAGTAAGCACGCTCGACGAGCACTCTTCTATCCCTGTGATCGTGTGCTGCGTCGCATTTATGTCGTGTGGCACGTCGATTTTCCAGAGCCCCAACAACTCGCTGTACATGGGCTCGGCTCCGCGCGAGGCACTTGGCTTTGCAGGTAGCTTGGGTAGCTTGGCGCGCTATGCGGGCATGGCGCTGGGTATTACGGCAGGTTCGCATATCCTCTATGGGCAGATGAGCGTGGCAATGGGCGAGGCCGTGACCAGTTTTGTTGCAGGTCGTCCGGATGTGTTCCTGTTCGGCTTTCGCTCGGTGTTCTACGTACTCATGGCTGTGGCCGCCGTGGGCTTTGCGCTTGCCATGGTGCGTTTGGAGAAGATGCGCGCCCGCCATTAGCGTGTTGGGAGGCTGTCTGCCACGAGTCGCGCCGTCCCAAAAAGACTGGATTGTGGTGCGA
>CAJKZO010000148.1:0-4263 GCA_905204365.1 uncultured Collinsella sp. | reverse complement strand
GCTTCGGTCGTCTTTAGTCTCTTTGCCGTGGTGGCCGGCGTTCCCGGCGGACACGACCTATTTGACCTGGTGTTTGTGATTGCCGTGTCGAGCATCGTGGTGCAGGGCTCGTTGCTGCCGGCGGTGGCGAAGAAGTTCGATATGATCGATGCGACCGGCGACGTGCGCCGCACCTTTAACGACTACCGCGACGAGGACGGCATGTCGTTTGTAAAGCTCAAGGTGGGCGCTGGACATCCGTTTGCCGGACGCTCGCTCGCGGACATTGGCAGCGCCACCGACATGCTCGTGGTCCTGGTGCTGCGCGACGGGGCGCACCCGGTACTGCCCAATGGCGACACCGTCATCGAGGAAGGAGATCTGCTGGTGATGGCCGCGCCGACGTTCGAAGAGCGTGCCGAGGTTACGCTGCGCGAAGTCACCGTGACACCCCACGGTCGCCTGGCCGGCCAGCGCCTGCGCGACGTGCCGCAGGGCAAGCACCCGTTTATTGTGGTGATGCTCAAGCGCGAAGGCCAGACGATCATCCCCGATGGCAACACCCTCATATACGCCGGCGACGAAGCCGTCATCGCCACGCTAGCATCGTAGTGACTAGGAGGTAGCTAATTTAGGACGAAGAGATCAAGCGCCTAGAGAACCTCATGTCTTCGCTCGCAGATTTGGATTTGCCTGAGGAGTAAGGTCACCCCTCCCCCATGTAACCATCCTGTAAATCATAGCGGCGCAGTCGAGTTTTACCGTGATGCGGTCGCGCCTGGCGCTCCACTGTGCTAAAGTATCCCGAACGTTCAAACGACTACGAGGGGGAACTAGAAGATGGCACGTGTGCACAACTTCTCAGCTGGCCCGGCCGCACTGCCTACAAGCGTGCTCGCCGAGATCGCCGACGAGATGATGGACTACCGCGGTTGCGGCATGTCCGTGCTCGAGATGAGCCATCGATCTAGCATGTACCAGCAGATTATCGACGACGCCGAGGCAACCCTGCGCCGTCTGCTGAGCATCCCCGACAACTACCGCGTCCTGTTTTTGCAGGGCGGCGCCACGCTGCAGTTTGCGGGCATCCCCATGAACCTCATGCGCCGCGGCCGCGCCGGCTACATCGTGACCGGCAACTTTGCCAACAAGGCATACAAAGAAGCCGCCAAGTACGGCGAAGCCGTGCTGCTCGCGAGCTCCGAGGACACCAATTTCGACCGCATACCCACCATGGCCGACGTCAACGCGCGCATTGCCGCCGAGGCCGCGGGCGACGGGCTCGACTACGTCTACATCTGCCAGAACAACACCATCTTTGGCACCATGTTCCACGAGCTGCCCAACTGCGGTGATGTGCCGCTGGTCGCCGATGTCTCGAGCTGCTTTTTGTCGCAGCCGCTCGACGTTGAGCGCTACGGACTCATCTACGCCGGCGCTCAGAAAAACGCTGGCGCCGCGGGCGTCACCGTGCTTATCGTGCGCGAGGACCTGATCGCCGACGGTCCGGCCTTTGCGCAGACGCCGCAGTACATGGACCTTAAGACCCAGGCCGCCAAGGGCTCCATGCTCAACACGCCCAACACCTTTGGCATCTACGTGTGCGGCAAGGTGTTCCGTTGGGTTGAGCAGACCGGCGGACTTGCCGCCATGGCCGAGCGCAACTGGGCCAAGGCCAACCTGCTCTACGACCTGCTCGAGCACAGCGAGCTGTTCCATGGCACCACGCAGACCGACAGCCGCTCCATCGCCAACATCACCTTCCGCACCAACGACGCCGAGCTCGACGCGGCCTTTGTCGCAGGCGCGGCCGAGCACCAGATTCAAAACGTCAAGGGCCATCGCCTCGTCGGCGGCATGCGCGCCAGCGTGTACAACGCCGTCACCATGGAAGACGTGCAGGCACTGGCCTCATACATGAAGGACTTCGAAGTGCAGCATAGTTTGAGTCCGCGATCTAACTAGCCCGCAACCCGCGGGCCGACCAGCCACTTCAAACCACTTGTTTAAGCAAACCTGCTAAGGAGTTTTTCATGCGCAAGATTAAGACCATCGACGACATCACCAAAGACGGCAAAGTCGAGTTTGGCGAGGGCTACGAGTTTGTGGGCACCGCCGAGGAGGCCGACGCCATCCTGATGCGCTCGACCGACCTGCACGGCTACGAGCTGCCCGAGGGCATCCGCGCCATCGCCCGCTGCGGCGCCGGCGTCAACAACATCCCCGTCGAGGAGTACGCCAAGAAGGGCGTCGTCGTCTTTAACTCCCCCGGCGCCAACAGCAACGCCGTTAAGGAGCTCGTCCTAGGCATGCTGGTGCTCTCGAGCCGTGGCGTGGTGCAGTCGATGAACTGGGTGCGCGACAACGCCGACGACCCCGAGATCCAGGTCGATGCCGAGAAGGCCAAGAAGGCCTTTGTGGGCCGCGAGCTCAAGGGCAAGCGCATCGGCGTCATCGGTCTGGGCAACGTGGGCTCCAAGGTCGCCAACGCCTGTGTCGACCTAGGCATGGACGTCTACGGCTACGATCCGTTCATTTCCGTCGAGCACGCGTGGGTGCTGAGCCGCGAGGTGCAGCGTGTGGGCACGCTCGAGGATCTCTGCCGCGGCTGCGACTACCTCACCGTGCACGTGCCCAGCAAGGCAGACACCATCGGCATGATCAGCACCGAGCAGATTAACTTGCTGGCACCCGACGCCGTGCTCATCAACTACGCGCGCGAAACCATCATTGACGAGGACGCCGTCGACGCTGCCCTGCGCGAGGGCAAGCTCAGCTGGTTTAGCTGCGACTTTGCCACGCCCAAGACCGTCAAGATGCCCAATACGTTTATCACCACGCACTCGGGCGCCGGCACTGGCGAGGCCGAGGCCAACTGCGCCGACATGGCCATCAGCGAGCTCAAGGATTACCTGGAGAACGGCAACATAGCGCACAGCGTCAACTACCCCGCCTGCAGCATGGGCAAGGCGCGCGCCGCAAGCCGCATCGCCTGCCTGCACGCCAACGTGCCCAACATGATCGGCCAGATCACGGCGATCCTGGCCAAGGACAACGCCAACGTGCAGCGTATGACCAACGAGTCCGCCGGCGAGAACGCCTACACCATGTTCGACACCGACGAGCACCTGGACGGCAGCACCATCGATGCGCTCAAGCAGATTCCGTCGATGTATCGCGTGCGCGTAATCAAATAGCGCCGGCTGATCTGACGGGCAGTCCCCATGTGGCCTGCCCGTCACTGACATTGAATGCCCGCGGGGGCGCCTTTCGCACGAGAGGCGCCCCCGTTTTTGTGAGCACTCTATTAAATGCACTGAGCCGCTTCTTGGCATACAATCTGTATGTTGACCTAACTATCTGTGAGGTGCCTATGGTTGATACAGATTTTGCTTGGCGGCTTACGCAAGGGCTCGTGCGGATCGACAGTTCCGACCCAGGTGCGTATGAGGGCGAGATTGAGCGCTATATCAAAGCGTTGGTTGAGGAACGGTTGGCGCAGCTGAGCCATCCGGTACTCGATGCCGTGCAGATTGCAGAGCACGAAGTACTCCCCGGACGCCGCAATCTCATGGTCACCGTGCCGGGCCAAAGCGACGAGCCGCGACTCGTCTATATCTGCCATATGGATACCGTTACGCTGGGCGACGGCTGGGATGCGGACATTACGCCGCTCGGGGCGGTCGTGCGCGACGGCAAGCTCTACGGCCGCGGTGCCTGCGACATGAAGGGCGGACTGGCCTGCGCCATTGCCGCACTGGTCCATACGCTCGAGCGCGTGGCGGCGGATGGCGCGCTGCCCCGCCGCGGCTTTTCGCTCATCTGCTCGGTCGACGAGGAAGATTTTATGCGCGGCTCAGAGACCGCGATCGATGCCGGCTGGGTCGGCTCGCGTGAATGGGTGCTGGACACCGAGCCCACCGACGGACAGATCCAGGTGGCGCACAAGGGGCGTACGTGGTTCGAGATTGAAATGGCTGGCGTGACGGCGCATGCGAGCCAGCCCTGGAAGGGCGCGGATGCCGTCGCCGCCATGGCCGAGGCCGTCTGCGCGCTGCGCCATGCGTTCGCAGCGCTGCCCGAGCATGATGAGCTGGGGTCTTCGACCATCACGTTTGGCCAAATTGAGGGCGGATATCGCCCCTATGTCGTGCCCGACCGCGCCAAGGTCTGGGTCGATATGCGCCTGACTCCGCCGACCGATACGGCAGCCGCGAGGCGTATGGTAGAGCAGGCCATCGCCGTCGCCAAAGCCGCCATTCCCGGTTGCCATGGCAGCTACAC
>CAJKZO010000147.1:0-4348 GCA_905204365.1 uncultured Collinsella sp. | reverse complement strand
CGTAGCCATAGGCGCGCATCGTGGCAAACAGACCCTTGCGCCTAAACAGGCGCTTGAGTTCAAAACCGATTCCGGCCACCGGCTACTCCCCCTCTCTGGGCAGGTCAAACGCTTGCGCCGTCTCATCGTATAGCGCGCGATAGTTGGCGAGCATCTGCTCGTGCAAGAAGTACGTGGCAACGCGACGCTGCCCGCGCTCCCCCATCTCAATGCGACGAGCGCGGCTTGTGCACATGCGTTCCATGGCATCGGCCAAGCCCTTGCGATACATAGGCGGCGTCACAAAACCCGCCACGCCAAAGTCGTCGCCCGGGGCGCCTTCGAGAAGCTCGCGACAGCAGCCCACCTCGGTCGTCACGCAGGGACGGCGCGCTGCAAGCGACTCCAGCACGCTGAGCGGCTGGCCCTCGGAGATGCTCGTCAAAATGGTAAAGTCGAGCTTTTCCATGTACTCGACCACGTTGACGCGGCCGGTAAAGATCAGGTCGCGCACGCCCAGGGTTTCGACCAGCGCGTGGCACTCGGCGCCGTACTCCTCGTCGTCCACGCCGCCCATGATGTGCAGGCGCACCTTGGGCAGGCGCTCGTGCAGCTCAAAGAAGGCATAAATCATGGTCTTGACATCCTTGATGGGCGCCAGGCGCACCACCGCGCCAATGTCCACCCAGCCGTCATCGGGCTTTAAGGGAATATCCTTAAAGCGATCGAACTGGATGCCGTTGGGGATGACCATGCATTTGTCCACATCGCAGCCCATATCGATCTGCGTCTTGCGGGCGTTATGGAACAAACTCGTCACACGGAAGGCGCGGCGGTAGATCTCCTCCGAAAGCAGGTAGAAAAAGCGAATCCAGCGGTCCTTAAACGACGGCACCACCCAATCGGCGCGAATGATCTCTTCCTCGCGCTCGCGGGTATAGATGCCATGCTCGGTCAGCAGCACCGGCGCATGGTGAACGCTTGAGCCCAAGCAGGCGAGCAGGCCACCGTAGCCGGTCGAGATGGCATGGTACACATCGGCCACCGGCACCTCGCTTCCCAACAGGTAGAGCACGGGCAGCAACATGGAGCGCATGGTGTGGAATGCATCGGCAAAGGGCGTGTAGGGATACTCGGCCAGGCACACGTCGCGAAAGATATCCATAAACGTGCGGCTCTGCAAAAACGAGAGCGGATGCACGCGACGGCGGTGGAAGATATCGAATAACACGTCCCAGTCCGGATTGGAGAGCGACACCAGACGGCGTAGCGCCTCGCGCTCACGGTCGTTAAAACTGGCTTCGTGCTGCTCGCCCGAAAGCCGCAGGGCATCGTCCAGGAACACCTCGTGCACCTCGACCACGTTGCCGGGCAGCTCGTAGACAAACTTGCCACGGTCGGCAGCATGCGCGCCGATCACCCACAGCACAAACTCGTGCTCGGGCATGGCCGTAATGTAGCCATGCATCCAGGTAGATACGCCGCCGTGCACATAGGGGTAGCAGCCCTCGAGTACCAAGCAGATTCTCATTTATCGCCACCCTCCTTGCGCTCGATCGTCACGGTCTTATCATTTGCCTTGAGCAGATACAGATTGCCCGTAAGGTGCGTCAGTTCGCCACCCGTCACCGCACCCGGCTCGCCATTATTGGCGCGGAACATGAGCCATGCCTCGTCGTAGAAATTGCCCAGGCTGAGCGTCCAGGCATCCGCGCTGGTATCCACGCTCACCGTCACGGACGAAAAACGCTGGATGGCACCGGAGCACTCCGACGCCGTCTGGTGCCGCAGGTCGGGCGCGGATTTGGTAAGCCACTCCAGGTAGTCGGTCAGGCCGCCCTTGTAGACTTCCCAGCCCTCCTTGGCGCCGCGATCGGGATCGAGCAGGTCGTCCGGGTGCATAAAGTGCGTACTCACGTAGTGCATGTTGAGCTCGGACACGGCAGCCAGGCGCATATAGGAATCGTCGACCATGCCGCCCGAAACAATACGTGGCTGCTCCACAATGCCATCGCTCGCCACGCCAAACTCCTGCACATAGGGCAAGTCGGTGCCATCCTCAAAATACGTACTGGCAATAGTCTTAATGCGCGGAACGTCGGTGCCGATAAGCTTGCGTGCACGGGCCGAAAGGATATTTGACGGCGGCACGTAAACCGAGCCATGAGCGTTGGGCAGGACCTCGTCCTGAAACGCGATAAGTTCGTTGAGCGATGCGACAAGCGTCTCCTTGTTCTTCCAGGTCTTGTAGACGTACAGCGTGCCGTAGTCGGTGTCCCAGAGCGTCAGAGGCTGATGGTTGTAGCCGTGAAAGCCCAGCTCTCCGCCCATCTGCAGCAGCATGCCGCCAAAATAGCGGAACTGCGTGGTATCAGGTTGGCGCGCGGGCTCGGTCTGGTTGACCGCGTCCTCGTAGTTTTCGATCATCACGCCGGTATAGCGAATGCCGTATTTTTGCGCGAGCTTTTGCAGATCGGGCCACCAGACCTTGGTGTAAAAATCGGCAATGGAAAGGCCGTAGTCACGCTTGATATAAGTACCATCGCCCGAGGGCACGGGGCTAGGAAAGTCGTCCAAATAGAACACGGCGCTGTTGATGACCGGATAGGCCGTGGTATCACCCAGCAGACTGATCGCCGCGGCGTAAAAGCCACGCATGACCTTGTCATAGATACCGATATTGCATACCACGGTGCGCCCGCCACCGCAGTCATTCGACCAAATGAGCGGGGCGCCCGCATCGCCGGTCATAGCCCACACACGAGCCGTCTCGCGCAGCGATACCGAAAGCGACGAATCAAAGGGGTCCGAGAGCTCGTAGCGTTCTCCCCCGCCCAGCATAAAGTCCTCGCTCGGCACAATGCTTTCGGCTTTTACATAGTCATATCCGGCCGATTCAATGCCAAGCTTGGAGGCAATCACTTGCAGATAGCTCGAGTTATCCGGCGGCATGGCGAGCATAAGCGAACCGCCGGCACTCACCCAACTCATAATGTCGCTTAGGTGCGTACCGAGCCCATCGAGCGACGGCATGAGCAAAATCACGCGATCGAAGGAGGTCAGCGAGGGAATGGCATCCGCACCATCCAGGGCAAGGTCCACGTCGCGGTGCGCGATCTTCATGTCGAGCAGGATCTGGTCGAACTGCTCCTTTACGTCCTCGACGCCAGCTTGATCGGAATCGGTAATGACCAGGCACGTGGGCTTTTGGCCAAAGATTGCCGAGGAGGCCGGCACTGCATCGTTGGCGGCAAGCATCCCCAGCTTATGCTGGCCCGCACTGTACTGCACGCCGGCACGCTCCACCAGCAGCACGGCGGCCATGACGATAAAAACAGCCCACACCACGAGGAGTCCCATCCAACGAAGGCGGCCTGCACGGTCGCGGATATGTTGCACCACGCTCATCTGGCCTCCTCCCCGTCGCGCCAAAACGCCAACTGTTCACGGTTGGCGGCACTCAAATACACATGCTGATTGTCGATCGCATCGATCACACGGTGGACCTCGTCACCGTCGCGGCGCATCACGGCCAGGCGCAGGCAAAGCATCCAAACCTCCTGCTCCTCGGGCACGTCGAGCACCAGCTGGTCGGTCACGGCCTGCGCCTCGTCGATCTGTCCGACATCGGCCAGCGCCGTCGCGTATCGAATGCGCAGCTCAAGGGTATCCTCGCGCTCGCAGCGACGCGCAAGCAGGAGCGCGTACTGTTGGCGCTGAATCTGAGCCACGCGCCCCTCAGCCAAGCCCGAGCCCAAGTATTCACCAAGAAAATCGCAGTATTCGTTGAGGTTTTGCGCGCTCGGGTCCGTCTTAAAGGCACGCTCCAGCTGCTGCAGTTTAAGGTCGGACTCCTTGGAGATCTGCGCCACCGCCGTCGCGGCATAGTGCGCCACCTCAACGTCGTCGTTAAGCTTAGCCGCCTGCAGCTGCGCCAGGTACGCGTCGGGCTCCTCGGTGAGCATGGAGAGCATTAGGCGGCGCCGGTATGCCGGGTCATTGACGATGAGCGCCTCTTCGAGCGGCACTACGCCTGCATCGGCATCACGTTCGTGCACTAGGATGCTGCGATGCAGGTCGTCGTTGAAGCGCAGCGACTCCAGCGCAGACTCTTTCAGCCCCTCGCCAAACACCGCACCGCGGACCGATAGCAGAACCACCAGCAACGGGCCCCACAGCGGCACCAGCACTATCACAGCCAGCATATGCCCGCGCACCGGCAGCAGGCCCAACTTCATGAGCGTCCACAGCATCAGACAAACCAGCGCATGAATCAGCAACAAGACGGCGGCAACGACAAGCGAGATCAAGCGGCACCCCCCCCCTCACCGTCACCGGTGTCAGCAATATGCTGCAGCAGCGCCACGAT
>CAJKZO010000146.1:0-4384 GCA_905204365.1 uncultured Collinsella sp. | reverse complement strand
GAATCGAGAATAACGCAATTGGATTGGTCGAGCGCTTTGCGAAGGTTCTTCTCAATGGCCTTTAGGTTCGATGCTTTTGGCGCTTTCATCTCCCAGACGATGCCGTCGATTATCGCATCGGCTGATGTTGTGCGCTGCTCCTCGCTTCGCCGAATGAATTCTACGGTGCGGCCGGCTGCCGCAAGCGCTTCTGCCGTTTTCATCTCGTGTGGCCATACGTTGGCTCCCGACTGAATGATTATCTGCCTCGTTTTGAATTCATGGGGCAATTGTGGCCGTACAACATTTGCTTGCAAACCCTCGATCCTTCTGTAGTCGTTGCGGTTTCGCGTTGGGGTTGTCGGGTAGTCCGTTGTCGGCAGTGCCGTGCGGTGTGAGCGCTGGCGTCTTGCCGGGAGTCCCGGCTTCCACCCATTCCGCTGCAGATCGAAAGCTGCGTACGGTACGCCTGAGCGGTGACTGTTCCACGCTACGCCGATGATGTATGTCCACAGCGCCGATGCCTGTTCCATGCAGCGCCGATAATCGGGAGGGGCCGTTTCGACCCCTCCCGCTCTTCGTCGGTTTGCTCCTATTCCATTCCTCTCATCCGCTTGCGCATAGATTCCTCGCCTGCAATGTGGATGGTGTAGGACTTGTACACCACGCGGTCGATGACGGCGTCGGCAATGGCCCCGTTGCCCAGGTTCGCGTGCCATGCCGACGGCGGGAACTGCGAGCACAGGATGAGCGATCCGGTCCTGTCCCTCGCCTCGATTACCTCAATAATCTCCCTGGCCTCATTTGGCTTGACCTGCTCCAGCAGCCAATCGTCGATGATCAGCAGATCGCACTTGATGTACTTCTTGCGCTGCTTGAGCCATTCCTCGTCTTTGAAGACGGTGAGCTCGTCCAGCAGCTCCGGCAGCCTGGTGTAGCGCACGGTGTAGAACGCGTTGCAGGCAGCCACTCCAAGGGCGTTGGATATCCAGGTCTTGCCGGCTCCGCTCGCCCCTGTGACGATGATGTTGCGCCTGCTCGCGATCCACGAGCAGTTGGACAGCTCGGCCATCTGGGCGCGGTCGAGTTTTCGGTCGTCATCGTAGCGGACATCGGCGATATTCGCATCCTGCTCGGGAAAGCCCGCCTGCCTCAGGTGCCGAAGGCGCTTGTTGGTCCTGCGCGAGTCCCATTCGGCGTCGACGATCATGGCGAGGCGCTCGTCGAAGCTCAATCCTGATGCCGCGGGAAGCTCTTCTTGGTCGCGATAGGCCCGGGCCATCACCGACAGCCTCATGTCGTGCAGCTTGTCCATAGTCGATTGGCTCGCCATCATCGTCCGCCTTTCTCGCCGTTGTCGGCGCCTGCGCTCTCGATCTTTCGGTAGTAGTCCTGGCCCCTCAGATAGGCGCCTGCCGCCTCGTCGGTGCGCCCGACTTCCCGGGCAAGTGCCGCTATTACGCCCTTTATAGTCTTGTAGCTGGGCCTCTGCGTCCTGAGAAGGGCCTTTTGGCACGCTTCCTCCAAAAGCTCCCCTCCATAGGTCTTCTCCAGGGCGAGCACGGCGCGGCACGAGCGGTACGACTGCTGCTCGATCCTGCGCGACGACAGGATGGCCCCGATCGCCCGCGCGGTGGCCTCCCCGATGCTCTCGGCCCACGACCTGAACCGCGCGCCGTCCCATTCGGCGTAGTCCCTGTGGGCATCCGGCATGTGGTCGGGGTTGGTGCGGTACTCGCCCTTGCGGTGAGCGCGCTCGTGCATGGCGATCCGCGTGCCGTCCGCCATCACCGACACGGTCCTCGCCGTCGCGACCACGGCGACCGTGCGCTTCACGAATTCGAACGGAACCGAGTACCAGCAGCCGTCGAAGCACACGTGGTAGTTAAAATTGACGGTGACCTCCTTGCGGGCCGTCATCTCGTAGGGAGTCGCCGGCAGCGGGATGAGCAGCGGTTTTTCCTGGGCGAGGAATACGCTCTCCCTGCTGCCCTCGCGCCTTTGGAAGGGGCGCGAGTTGATGGCGGCGACCTGGTCCGCAAGGGCCGAGTTGAACTCGCCGAGGGACATGAACCGCCTTCCCCTCAGCGCGAGCATGGCCTGGCGCTCGATGAGGCCGACTCCCATCTCCACGCTCGCCTTGTCCCTGGGCCTTCTGACCCTGGCGGGCACGACGGCGCACCCGTAGTGCTCGCTCATGCGGCGGTACTGCTCGTTGACGATGAGCGCCTCTTTGGTGTTCTTGGACACCGCGGTCTTGCAGTTGTCCGGCACGAGAACGGGGGTCGCGCCGCCGAAGAAGGAGAACATATGGGCATGGGCGTCGATCCAGGCCTGCTCGTCGGTTCTGTAGAATCCCTCGGCGAACAGGTAGTTGGAGTAGGGCAGGCATCCCGCGAACACGTAGACCCTCAGAAGTTCGCCCGTATCGGGATCGACCACTTCCGCCGTGTCCCCGACCCAGTCCACCTGGATGGTCTCGGCCGGCCTGTGGTCGATGCGCATGCGGACGTCGTGGGCCTGCGCCCACTTCCTGTACTCCCTGCAGAAGGCCGAGTACATGTAGGGCTCCTCGCCCCGCGACACGGCGGAATCGCAGTACTCGTTCCACAGAAGCGACAGCGTCATGCCGCGCCGTCCAAGCTCCCGGGCCACATGCTCGAAGTCGATGGCGGCCTTGTCCGTGGCCTTGCGGCTCCTCTTCGGGTAGATAACGGACCGGATCGCCGCATCGTCCATCTCCTCCGGGAGCGGCCAGGAAAGGCCGCGCGCTCGTGCCGCTCGGATAACGTCCGAGACGGTCGATTGCGCGCAGCCGCAAGAGAATGCGACGCTTTCCTGGCTCACCCCCATCGCGATCAATCGGAGGATTTCTCTGTACTTGACCATTCTTCTTTCCTTTCCCTAGATGGCCATAGGCGCCCTTTTGGCACCCAGGTGAATTCTAGGAAAGGAAGTGGAGGAGGAAAGAGCCTTAGGCTATCGGCAACGCGTGGAATGAGTATCGGCGACGCGCGGAATCATCATCGGACAAGCGCGCAGGAGGCACTCTGAAGCTCCATCTCGGCGGCAAGGCTCCGCTTCTGGTCTTCGAACAGCGCTTCCCAGAGATCTTCTCCTGCGGTGTAGGGCACCATGCTGCTCTGGGAGAGATTCTGCCTGATTGCCATATTCTCGTAGCGGTTGATTCTGCCCTCTCGCTGTTCGAGATCGATGGGGTTTGAAGGGAGGTTCCAGTGTACGATTTTGCGGCAGTAGGTGTGGAAATCTAAGCCCTCCTGACCTATCGAGGTGCTTGCAAGAACGAAGGGACGGAAGGGGGAATTGAATGCACGACGCATGTTTTCCCGATGGTTCGAGCTTTTGTTTCCTCCCTCGTCTTCGAGGAATGCTGCCGCAAAGCCAGTTCTGAGCTTCAGGGTTTTCTTGTTATCCGAATCGGGGTTTGCCCTGAAGCTTGACAGGGTGTCGACGTCGTAATGGCTGTGCATGGTGTAGAGGGAGGGCCCCTTGAAACGGGAGACGTTGTCTCCGATCATATCGTGACAGACTGCATCGGCGTTTCTGCGCAAGTCAAGAAGGTGTCCGTACTCATCCAAAACGGATTGCAGGTTTCCGAAGGCGCAGTACCAAAGACCGCGACTCCACTGCGAGCTATATCGTTCCTCGACTTTCGAGAGTCCTAAGTCGACTGCGAGGGTTCCTGCCGGAGTGTTTGCCTTCCTGACAAATGCGGTGGCGAAGTGGTAACCAAGAAGCTGAGTAGAGCTCTCGCCCTTTTGACAGAGATTAAATGTTCGCATTGCGCAAATTGCAGGCGATGCGATGGCTATAGCAGCAAGGGTGTCGAAGAAGCTGGTCGGCAGTGTGCCCATGTCTTGAATAGGTTTCAAGGCGCACTCTCTCCACTCCTCAGCCAGATGACGTTCGGCCGAAGAGAGCGATTCATCGCGTTCGATTTCGCAGAAGAACGCCTCGGCGTTCGAGGCGCCATCCATGAGCGTGACTGCTCTGATGTACCAGGATGCGTCTATTCGGCCGTCGCTGTCGATGAAGTTGTCAAGTTGGTATCCCTGGTCTGCGAGCAGCGAGCGAAATCTGCTCTTTACGGTAAGAGCGGTTTTCGCCACGAGATCGGTGAGATCCATCTCCTCGGGGTATTGGGGCCATTCAACGCAAGAAGCGAGTTCCGTGGAGGGGTACATGAGGAGCGCCGCGCCCTTGCCGGCGGCATCGGAGAGGCGGAGTCGATTGCTGGGCAATCTTCGAGCTTCGTTTTCGACGACGTTCAGTTCCTCTGCATCTTGCTCGGCGTTTTTGTCGAAGTAGGAAAAATAGTGCTGTTTTCCGTAGGCTTCTGTGATAGAGCGCCGCTCGTCTTCATAGGAAATCAAGGTTGCCATCA
>CAJKZO010000145.1:0-4414 GCA_905204365.1 uncultured Collinsella sp. | reverse complement strand
AATGGTATATGGATGCGCCATCGACGTCTTCAATACAGAAGATATCAGTGCGGAACGTTTTCATTTGTGCGATTGAGCAAAATGCCCTCGGGCTTGGTGGTGGACTGAACCGCCACGATCTTATCCTCAAGATCGGCAAGCGCGTAGATATCGCTCTGGGGATCGACCGCGACCACCTGGCGACTCGCAAGGTACGGGCCAGCCCAACGATACTCGTTTTCGCGACCCGTCATGCTAAAGCTGCCCATGACGCAATCGAGCTCGCCGCTCGCCAGCAGCTCTTTCTTCTTTTCCCAGTCGATCAGCTGGTATTTTGGCTTGTAACCAATGCGAGCCAAAGCCTCGGTCAATATCTCGACATCCAGGCCAACAATATCGCCGTACTCGTCGGTATACACAAACGGTGGATAGAGGTCGCTGCCGACGTTGAGCGTCTTAAGGTCGTCGTCCTTGGCCTGCGAGGCGTCAGGGGCTTTTGATGCTGGCGTCAAGGCTTCGTCATTGTGCCCGGAACAGCCAGCTATCGCTATGACAAAGGCACTCGCCACTGCAAGCGCAACAAACAACGAAATGGCAACCGAGCGACGGGGTCTTTTCATCGAGCTCCAGACGATCCTGTATACAGACTGAAATGGCTAAAGATAATACCAAACGAAACCACTCGAGCGTCCAATGGTTACAGACGTTTTACCATGCGGGGCCTTCCAGCCGACTTGGCAGAAGGCCCCGCATGCAGTGCTCACTTACCGTGCATTAAAAACGTAGCGGTCCAGGCGGTCGCACGCTTCTCTTACGCGCGAAAGCGGCAGCGCCAGATTCACGCGAATGTGACAGGGCCCGTGGAACGGGCGGCCGTCCTGATACCCCACGCCCACGCGCGCCCCCTCGTCGAGCAACCACTGAATATCGCAGCCATGCTCGCGGCACCACTCGGTGCAGTCCAGAAACACCATGTACGTGCCCTGCGGACGTGAATAGCCCACGCCCTCAAAATGCTCGTCCACGTAATTGCAGAAGTACTCGATATTGCCGGCAAGCACCTGGTTGAGCTCGTCCACCCACTCGTAGCCTTGCGGCTGGTAGGCACCGATAAGCGCGTGCATGGAGAGGACGTTCATCTCGTTGTAGTGGGTCTTGTTGGACACGGCGCAGATGCGGTCACGCAGCGTCTCGTTGTAGACAATGTGGTAGCTGCCGACAAGGCCCGCCAGGTTAAACGTCTTGCTCGGCGCATAGAGGGCAACCGTGCGCATGCGGGCATCCTCGCTCACCGACTGCGTCGGGATGTGCTTGTGCCCCGGCAGGATGATATCGGACCAAATCTCGTCCGAAATCACCACGCAATCGTGCTGGCGATAGATGTCCATGGCGCGCTCGATTTCGTCGCGCTCCCATACGCGGCCGCAGGGATTGTGCGGCGAGCAGAACACCGCGGCATGGATGTGGTTTTGGGCGAGTTTGCACTCCATGTCCTCAAAGTCCATGCGCCACACGCCCTGGTTGTCGAGTTTAAGCGGGCTGTGGACAATGCGATAGCCCGCGGCTTCGATAGACTTGGTAAAACCAATGTAGGTAGGGCTGTGGACCAGCACCGCATCGCCCGGCTGGACATACGCGCGCAACGTCGACACGACGCCGCCCAGCACGCCGTTTTCGTAGCCGATATGTTCAGGGCGCAGACCCTCGACGCCATTGTGGCGGCTCTGCCATTCGATGATGCGGTCGAAATACTCGGAGCGCGGGTTAAAGTAGCCAAACATGGGATGCTGAGCGCGCTGAATGATGTGCTCCTGGACCGTGGGCACCGTGGCAAAATTCATGTCGGCCACCCACATGGGAATGCGGTCGAAGCCCTCGTCGGGTGCGTTCGGAGCCATACCGGGGATCTCGCCCCAGGAGTCAACGGCGATGGAGTCCATGCCGTGGCGGTCGATAAGCGAGCTAAAGTCGTATTTCATGCTGAGCCCCCGTACAAAGTGATTGTTTTGGTAGGCGTTATTGTCCACCAGCGTGGGCGGTTTTGGCGCGGGGTTTGGCGCTTAATTTGACAGGCGCGGACGAATGGCTGCTTAGTCTTGCGCGTCGTTGACGGCGATTACGGTTAGCTGGGTTTCGTCGACCGAAAACGATATGTCAAGCCCGGCGTAAGCCAGGTGATAGACGCGGTTTGGCTCGTGCTTGCTGCCCGCGCGGCGCGGATCTTGGCGTAGAACCTCAACCAAGCCAGAAATCTTTGCGGGCGGGACCATATCCTGCAGAGCTTGCGGAAACTCAACATCGAGCTCTTGCCACGGAGCATCCTCAATCCAGCCGCCGGTCGCATCCGGGTGACAGTCCGCAAACGGGATGTAGGGCTTAATGTCGTAGATGGGCGTGCCGTCGCGCAGATCGGCCCCCCGCACATGAATGATGGGGCCATCGTCGGTGAGCTCGACACGATCAAGCTTGACGCAGGTGAGCCCGATGGGATTAGGGCGAAACGGACTGCGCGTGGCAAAGACGCCCACACGCTCGGCCCCGCCTAGACGCGGCGGGCGCACGGTCTTCGACCACTTGGCATTGGTGCCGGACCTGTCCTGCGCCTTGGCATCGGCAGCTATGTCCTTAGCCGTGCCGCCGGGCGTTCCGTTTTCGAAGCGCCACAGCAGCCACAGGTGGGAGAAGGAATCCAGACCCTCAACCGCTGCATTGGAGGCAAATTCTGGCTCAAAAACGATGCGTCCCTGCAGATGAGGCGCCAAAAAGCTGTTGCGCGGAATGCCGAACTTCTGCGGCAGGTCGGTATGTATGTGTGCGATAGGTTCCATGCCGGTCATTGTACGGCATGGAGGCGTGGGGCGTTGAGCGCAATTCTTCGCCGCGGTCCCCCGCCGTGCAACCAACGGTTGCTTGGAAGGGCGCCTGCCGCCGCGTATGCTTAAGCCATCAACCAGCAGAAAGGAGCCGCTATGGCCTTTGCAGAAAAGCTCATTGCCATCCGTCGCGCCCATCACCTTACCCAGGAGCAGCTCGCCGCCAAGCTCTTTGTCACGCGCCAAGCCGTCAGCCGTTGGGAGCGCGACGAGGTCACCCCGGGCATCGACATGATGAAGCTCATCGCCGCCGTAACCGGCGAGCCACTGTCCCACCTGCTCGAAATGCCCGAGCATTATTGCCAGAGCTGCGGCATGATACTCACGCCCGACGACTGCGGCACCGATGCCACAGGCGCCACGACCGACCATTACTGCAAGTGGTGCTACGACCACGGCAAGTACACCTACGACACCACCATGGAGGCAATGATCGAGGATTGTGCCCCGCGGCTGGCACAAAACACCGGCATGTCGCTCGACGAAGCCGTCTCGCTCATGGGCGCCGTCCTGCCGCAACTGGAGCGCTGGCGCACCGTGCAGGAAAACGGGGAGCGCTACGGCGCCGAAGCCCGGAAGCGCTACGGCGACGAGGCGATCGACGCAGCAAACGAAGCACTGCTGGACATGGACCCTCAGACATGGAACGACATGAAAGAGCTTGAACGCGCGATTTTGGGACAGCTCTCGATTGCCATGGACGATGGCAAACCGGAAGGCAGCGAGGCTCGCAAGCTCGTCGCGATGCATCGCCGTTGGATAGCTCTCAACTGGGGCAGCGAGCCCCAAGACGAGGCATATCTGGGACTCGCCCGCGGCTACATCGCCGACCAGCGCTTTGTTGACTACTACGACAAGCCGTGCGGCACCGGCGCCACAGCGTTTCTGGTCCAGGCCATCGAGTCGTCGTTGACGCGCGCATAGACCGCGGCTGCTTTGGGTATTTCAATCAAAACCTCAACCGATTGGAGACCTATGGCTACTGATCACGAGCTCGCGCTCTACGTTATGACCGGCTGCCCGTATTGCATTAAGGTGAAGCGCTTCCTGGCGGATAACGGCGTGACCATCCCCGAGTGCAACATCTCAACCGACTCCGATGCCGAACAGACACTCATCGCCGTCGGCGGAAAGCGCCAGGTTCCCTGTCTATTCATCGACGGCAAGCCACTCTACGAGTCGAGCGACATCATCGCGTGGGTGCAGGAAAACCTGCTCTAGTACTCGCGTTGCGACCGGCTCGCCCCAACCTATACGACCCAAACATGTACACCAGCATCCAAAGTCGACATTTTTCGACATCTTTGGATGCTGGTGTACAGTTTTTGCGGGTAGTCATGGACGCTCTTAACCGGCTAATTGTTTGAGGCGACCTTTGGATTATGGCTGTTTGACGCCTCTGGAAAGGTTTCCGAGAGGGCTGTGGTCAAAAAAGGGCAAATATGAGTACTGCTACCTGTTTAGTAGCAGCGATTTTGATCACTTCAGGAACTATTCAACGTTCCACTCGGTCGCGCGCGCAGACGTGGTGTAAGAGCGTCCTGAGGTCCGTCGCTGCAAGT
>CAJKZO010000144.1:0-4423 GCA_905204365.1 uncultured Collinsella sp. | reverse complement strand
AAGGGAAGAGGCGGGGCATGCCCCGCCTCTTACACCACATCTCTGCGCGCTACCGCCGAGGGCACCTGCATACTGGATTTTGGGCGAAAGGCAGGCGCCATGGGCCGCATCCTGTAAAAAACGAGCGACTCTTGAGGCGTTGGGGGCTCAGAATCAGGACTTTAAGCGCTGTTTTGTGCGCCCGCTCCCGCACCCGCGGGCTCCGGGATGCTGAATACTCCGGAATTTGCACGCCGCCCCCTGGGGTACCCGCGGGCAAAAAGCAACCGCCCCGCCGAAATATGCAATCGGCGGGGCGGTTTATGCAAAAATGCGGTTGTGGTACGTTACAGCTCGCTACAGCTTGAATCCCAGGCAGGTTACTCGGCGCTTTTGAGGGCGCCGACCATGTCGATCTTGTTGAGGGTACGATTGGTGGCGAGGTTGACGATAAACGTAAAGCCAAAGGAAAGCACCACGGCGAGCACGTAGCTTAGCGGCTCGACCTCAACATCAAAGTACAGCGATGGCATCTGCAAAATGTAGGTAAAGCTCTCGGCCAGCAAACCGCCTAGCGGCACGCCCAGAGCGGCACCAATCGCCGTGAGGATCAACGTCTCCTTGTTGACGTAGTGGTGCACCTCGCCGCGACGGAACCCCAGCACCTTAATGGTCGCCAGCTCGCGCTCGCGCTCGGAGATATTCGTGTTAGACAGCGTAAACACCACCACAAACGACAGGCACGCCGCCATAAAAGTCACGAGCACCACGACCGAATTGATAATCGTAAAGTTCGCCTCGTAGTTCTGCCAATGTTCGGCCGTGCTCGAGATGGTGAGCCAACCGTCACTCTTAAGATTCTTGCTAAACGCAATCTGGTCGGCCGACGAACCCTTAAGCAGCACAAAAACGCCGTTAAGGCGTGCACTTCGACCGAACGCACGCTCATAGGTACTCTGCGTCATATAAAGCGTGTTGCCCAGATAGTTGAGCGAGATGTCGCTAACTTTGACCTTGGCAACATTGAGCGACGAATCCTGGACGTGAGCCGTATCGCCCGGCTGAATCCCCAGCACCAGCTGCGAGCTCTTGCTTAAATACACGTCCCCGTCACGCAGGGCGAGCGGTTCGTTGGACTCATCCTCCAGGCGCACGTAATCGCCCAAGTCACCCGTGCGGTCGTCGGGAATCACGATCAGCTGCACGGTCTCGCTCTTGCCGCCAAATGTAAAGGTGACGTTGTCGGTCATGATCGGCAGCGTCGAAGTCACGGTCACGTCGGAATCCTTGGCCGCGCTGCGCTCATCCAATGCCGCGCACGTCTGCGAAAAATCGTCGGGATTGGCGACCGCCAGCAAGTCATAGCGCGTGATATGCCCATACTGCTTGGGCGAAAGCGCGACCGACGTGTCACGGATACCCGTACCGCAGATCACGAGCGCCGTGCAGCCGGCGATACCGAAGATGGTCATAAAGGCACGCTTTTTGTAGCGGAACAGGTTGCGTGCTGCCACCTTGTTCAAAAAGCCCATGCGGCGCCAGATAAAGCCGATGCGCTCGAGCAAGATGCGCGAGCCAGCGCGCGGGGCCTTGGGACGCATAAGCGAGGCCGGGGTCTCGGCCATCTCGTGGCGGCAGGCGATAATCGTAGCGCCCACCACGCCCACGGCAAACAGCGCTACCGACACGAGCGACGACACGATGTCGTACGAAAGCAGCATCTGGGGCAGCGAGTACATGTCGTCGAACACCGTAAACAGGAACAGCGGCAGGCCCACAAATCCGATGATGTTGCCGAGCACGCCGCCGATCAGACACGCCCACAGCGAGTAGTCCACGTATTTGGACAGAATACGCCCGCTCGAATAGCCGAGCGCCTTGTACAGGCCAATGAGCGTGCGCTCTTCCTCGACCATGCGTGTGGCGGTGGTAAGACTGATGAGCACGGCGACGACAAAGAAGATAAATGGGAAAACCGTGGCGATGGCCTCGATCGAAGAACTGTCGCTCTCGACGCTCGAGTAGCTTGCGATGTTACCGCGGTCCTGGATGTACCAGGTGCATTCGCCCAAATCGGAAATCTCGGCGCGAGCATCGGCGAATTGTTGGTTGGCGGCGGCGCGGCGCTGGTCCAGGTCGGCCTGAGCCTGGACACGCTCCTCGCTGCCCTGGGGCATGCGGTTGATGTTGTCCTGTTCAATCCCAAAGAGCATATTCGCCTGGCGCTCGGCCGCATCCAAGCTTGCCGGCGTGTCAACCGTCAGCTCCTGAGCGCGCACCTTCTCACGCTCCTCACGGATCTTCTCGATATTACCCTTGACCTCGTTGATCTTTGTCGTATAGGCATCTGAATAGGAGTTGAGGCTCTTGGCTCCCTCGACGGTCACGCGGATCGCGGAGTAGGAAGAAGATGTCGCGGCATCCTCGCTCACATAGAACTTATAGTCCGCAGCCGAAGCAGCGCGAAAGGCGTTGACTGTCGAGTCGGAGCTCACGTCGGTGGGGTCGAGGACCTCGGCCGTAATGGTGTAATCGCCCGCGGCAAACTGATCCTTGGCACTTTGGTTCGACGAGCTTGCGTCATTGGCGGCAAAACTCACGGTATCGCCGATTTTCTTGCCCGATGCCTTCAGGAACTTCGAAGTCACCGCGACTTCATCGGCGCTCTCGGGCAAATCGCCGTTCACGAGCACCGGCTGATCGATGTTCTCCTTGGAGAGACTCTGCACGACCACGCGCTCGCGCGTTGTACCCACGGCGGTGTAGGCGGTCTCGGTGTAGATGCCCTCGGCCGTCTCGACGCCATCGACCTCTTGGATGGCGTCGAGATCATCGTCGGTCAGGCCATAGGTCGACTGGACGTTGATATCGTAGACATTCTGCTGGTCAAAGTAGGCGTCGACCGAATCGCACAGATCCTCGCAGCCCGCCTTAAGACCGCACATCACACTCACGCCGAGCGCGGTGATGACCACAATGGACAGGAAGCGCTTAAGGCTGCCTCGGATTGTGCGGTAGGTGCCACGGCGAAAAACCGTCGGCACCATATCGTTTGAGCTTTGGGCAGTGCGGTAGGTCGTAAACTCCCGGTCGCGCTCCGTGTGCTTAGCATCGCCGGTTTGGCTGTTTTGGCGGTCTTGGTCCATGGGCGCTACCACTCGATCGTCTCGATAGGCACGGGATTTTGCTGGACCGTTTCACTCTCCACGCGGCCGCTCTTAAAGCGGATCAGGCGATCGGCCATGGGCGCGAGCGCGGAGTTGTGCGTGATGATGATGACCGTAATGCCCTGCTTGCGGCAGGTATCCTGCAGCAGCTGCAAGATCTGCTTACCGGTTTTATAGTCGAGCGCGCCCGTGGGCTCGTCGCACAGGAGCAGCTTGGGGTTCTTTGCCAGTGCGCGGGCAATGGACACGCGCTGCTGCTCGCCGCCCGAAAGTTGCGCGGGGAAGTTGGCGAGGCGCTCGCCCAGGCCAACCTGACGAAGCGTTTGCTCGGCATCGAGCGAATCGGGGCAAATCTGTGCCGCGAGCTCGACGTTTTCGAGCGCCGTCAGGTTGGGGACCAGATTGTAGAACTGGAAGACAAAGCCAACGTCGGCGCGGCGGTATTCCACGAGCTGCGCCTCGTTAGCGGAGCTCACATCGCGCCCGTCCACCGTCACGGTGCCGGAAGTTGCCGTGTCCATGCCGCCCAAGATGTTGAGCGCCGTCGTTTTACCGGCGCCCGAAGCGCCCAAGATAATGGCGAGCTCACCGCGCTCGACCGTAAAGCTCGCGCCGTCGAGCGCGTGGATGCGAGCGTCGCCCTCACCGTATGCTTTGATGACGTCTTTGAATTCGATATAGGCCATCGATTGGTTCCCATCTGGTCGGATAACTCTTTAGTATTACCCATTTCGCACCAACCAAAAAGGGACAGGTTCATTTTGGCAGGTTTTATATGGGGAAACGGCAGATATAGATGAGGCGCCGGGGAGGCAGAGAAATCATCGATTGGGTCAGGCCGACTGCCAAACACAACGCACGCATCTCAATCTGTCAGCCAAATCATTCGAACAGCTGTTCGTTTCTATGATATGATTCAGCTATCTAAGCAGGCCAATACGCAGAAAGGCGGCCAACATGGCGTTCGACTTTAAGAAGGAATGCAAGGAGCTCTACAAACCTGCAAGCAAGCCGAGTATCGTAACCGTCCCGCCTATGAGCTACGTTGCCGTTCGCGGAAAGGGCGACCCAAATACCGAAGGTGGCGAGTATCAAAACGCCCTGCCGCTGCTTTACGGCATCGCCTATACCGTCAAGATGTCGAAGAAAGGTTCAAGGAATATCGAGGGCTATTTCGACTTTGTGGTACCGCCGCTCGAGGGTTTCTGGTGGCAAGACTCTCCGAGCGGCGACATCGATTATGTACGCAAGGACGATTTCAACTTTATCTCGTGCAT
>CAJKZO010000143.1:0-4448 GCA_905204365.1 uncultured Collinsella sp. | reverse complement strand
TCGAACGGCTCTGCTGCGGGCGATTCGCCTTCAAGCTCTGCCGGCAATACGGACAGCGACGCTTCTGGTTCGACCGGCGCTGACACCTCTAACTCATCTACCGGCTCGAGCGATTCGTCCGTTGACACCGGCTCTAACAACGGCTCCGGCTCTGACACGACCCCTGATTCCGATGCTTCCAAGGATGACTCGAATAAGGCGCCGGACGCTCCCGTTGCTTCGCCGGACAAGAAGCCTTCTTTCTCCGAGCAGCTTGGTTCTACGCTGGGTTCTTCGCTGATGGCTGGCGTCAATAATGGGTCGACTCAGAACAAGGACAACTCTGATCAGGTTTCCACGGAAAAGACCGAGGCCGCAAAGGGCGACTCCAAGGATGAGGCTTCCGAGAAGACCGTATCCGATAAGGGTTCTAGCTCGGAGGAGAAGGACGAAAAATCCGCTCAGAAGAAGGACGAGAGCAAGACCGAGGGCAAAAAGAAACAGTCCGAAGACGACGACAAGAGCGGTGCTGACAACCAGGTCCAGGAGCAAAATGACTCCAAAACGGCGACCACCACGACCACGACGACTACAGCTACCAAGTCCTCGGGCGGCAACATGCCCAAGACGGGCGATCTGATTGTGATGGCGAGCCTTGCCAGTGCAAGCTTGGCCACACTGGGCGCTACGTCTATAGTAAGCGGTAAGCATAAGCTCGATCAGCAGAAGAAAGCTTCTGGAGAGGACGACTCGGAGGAGTAGGCTCTCAGTTGCCAGATAACTAAAGAGTTGGGACGGGGTCCGGTGCGAATGCATCGGGCCCCGTTTTGTTGTGCAACGATTAGTTATGCCCCCTCACACCTCTTGTTGCTACCGTTGCCCGATATGTTTGCGCGGCGATATCGGTACGCGCGAGGCGGTCATTACAATTGGCATCGTACTGCGATTTAGGGGGAACGTTTTGGTGTCTGAACAGGCAAATAATGGTTGTGCTGCCGGCTTTGGCGTGCGTTTGATCGGCTGTGCCGACGATGCGGTTTTGCCCATTGGCATGCACGACTATGCGGAGACTCTTGGTTGCTGCATGCTGGTTGACAAGACCATGTTTATTGCCGATGTGTTGGACTGCGACGCGTCCGTTGTGGTGTGCTGTCGACCCGAGGGTTTTGGCAAGAGCATGAACTTGTCGATGCTCAGGGCTTTTCTGGAGCGTCCAGCGGTCGGTCGCGCCGGTCGGAGCTCGTTTGCCGATGCTCAGATTTGGGATGCGGACGGCGGGCGTTATCGGGATGAGTACGCTTGCTATCCGGTGATATCGCTGGACTTTTCTGGCGCTGCGAGGTGTGGCGCCGCTATTGCCGGCGTCGTGCGCGATGCTCTTTCGGACGAGTGCGCTCGCCTGCTGGCGCTCTTGCAGGCTCCGGATTTAGCTCGAGACAAGGTACGTCACATCGAACGCGTTGCGCGTGGCGCGGCGAGCGAGGACGAGGTCGCCTCGGTGCTTGGCGTGCTCATTGAGCTGCTGGAGATGGCCTGCGATGAGCAGGTTGTATTGCTCGTTGATGGGTACGACGCGGCGTGGTTGGGCCGTACAAGCGCGAGGGGCGCTTCCAGTGCGGATCCGGCAGGGCTATTCGATCGCGTGCTTTTCGAGGCCATTGCCACTGCGGGCGATTCGTTGCGGCTGACGTGTTTGATGGGGGAGCGTCCCGGACCTGCTGAAGCGGCGCTTTCTTTGCACGGCTGCTCGTATTGTCTGACGACGCCGCTTTCGACCTGGTGTGACCGTTGGTTCGGCTTTTCGGATGCCGAGGTCCAGGCTCTGTTGAGTCATGCTGGGCGCGAGGAATATCTGGATGATGCGCGTGAATGGCTCGAGGGATATCGGTTTGGTAGGGTCTATTGCTCGAGTCCAGCGCGTGTGATCGGTTTTCTGGGCCGAGGCTGCACGGCGCCTGTGCGTGCCGATCTGTATGGATATGCCGATTGCCTGAGTAGGGTAGTTGCCGGGTGGAATCTCGACCGCCTTTCGGTCTTGTTTGATTTGCTCGAGGCCCATGGGTGCGCTGAGGTCCCGCTTTGTTTGGGCACTGCAGAGCCAGATGTCTCGCCTGACGATGGCATGTGGACGGCGCTGTATCTGTCCGGTTTTCTCACGACGGATATGACTGAGGAGCCAGAGCATGGCGATCGCCTCCGTGCTTTGCGATTGCCCAATAACGAGCTTCGCCAGGCCTTGCGTCTAGTGATTATCGAGTGGTTTGAGTGCGCTGCAGAAGACATTCGAGACGTCGATGCGTTTCGCGACGGGCTGTGCCATGGGAACGAGGATACCGTGAGGCGGGCGTTAAGCCGCATCTTGGGAGATGCGGGAATCGGTGCGACCGACCCAGATACACCGCTGTCATATCACCTACTCTTGCAAGGACTCTGCTTTGGATTGCCGGGCTATGTCAATCCTGCTTCGAGGCGAAAGTGTGGCGCGGATCGCTGGGACATCCAGGTTTTCCCTACGGGCGCTGTGTTCGACGTAGCAGACACGATCGGCATGCTGGACGAGCGCCCGCTGATAACGATTAACTTGATGCATGACCCCGATGTGGATGCGCTGGGCCTGGAATTGCTGGCCGTGCAGTCGCTACTCGACATAGAGCGCGACGGCATCGACGAAATCCGTGTGCCGCGACCCGGCGTTGGCCGCATGCGCTGGGGGTTTGGGTTTGATGGGCAGCATGTGGCTACGGTGTGCCAGCGGCTTTAAGCGCCGAGGTGTTTCCGGCTTCCGTTACTCGAAGTCCTTCATGGGTGGCATGGGCTTCCAGTCGGGGTCCTTGATGATCTTTCGGGCGTCCTTCATGCCGCGGCGCAGCGCCGGAATGCCGGTCTTAAAGCACTTGTCAACGGCAGCCAAGCGAATGAATTCCTTGCAGAAGGTCGCGGCGTTGCCCAGACGGAACAGCACTGGGTGGTAGTCACCGTAGATCTGCATATAGCGAGCGAGGAAGCCTCGGTTGCGCATGATGTAGTAGCGGTTGGTGTCGCTCGTAGAGTTGAGCTGGCGCTTGCCGGCGATGTCCCAGTTAGAGACGGCGCGGGCGCGCTTGAGCACCACGTCGGCAACAACGGCGGCGGGGAAGTGCTGGCTGGCCACGTAGCCATAGCAGGCATCGTCGCCGTAGATGAAGAATCGCGCATCGGGCAGGCCGATCTTGTCGACCACGCGGCGCGAGAACATGCCGCCCTCAAAGCACAGCTGGTTCATGGCGCGGTAGCCCTCGGGGCCCAAGTCCCACTTGGCGACAGGGTTGGGAATGCCGAGCGAAAGGATGAGTTGGTATTGCCAAAAGAAGGCGCCGCCGTCAAAGTCCAGGCGCGAACCCTGGATAACATCGTAGCGGTCGGTCCACTTGGCCAAGCGCTCGATGCCTTCGGGGATGACGAGCACGTCGTCGTCCATCACCCAGAACCACTGGGCGCCCAGGTCGTAGGCGCATTTGGTGCCGGCGGAGAAGCCACCTGCACCGCCGCCGTTTTCGAGCTGCGGGGCGTATATGACGCGGTCGGTGCCGCCCTGCGCGTCGGGCTGCTCGGTGTCGATGCCCCACAGGCTGGCCAGGCGCTCGTTAAATGCGGCGCACATGGCCTCGGTCTCGCGCGAATTCTCGTTATCGACAATCACGATGCGCCAGGGCGTTGCCGTGAGCTCGGTCATGGAGTCGAACAAGTTGGCCAGGAGTTCCTGGCGCTTGTACGTAACGACGACGATGGCAAGCTTGTCGATGGGGGCGGGAAGGGTTGAAGGCATGGGGCAATATATCCTTTCACGCGCGGCGCGCATGCGCTGCACGGAAGCTATCGAATACGTCCTTGAGACTGTCCTATTGTAAAGGCTCGGCGCACCTTGACGGCAAGCTTTGAATAAAACGCAGGAACCTGCCACGGCTGTAGCGGCTTTAGCGCCTGACGGCAGCGTGTCTATTGCCGCTTGAGCTTGAGAGCGATAAGGCTTCTAGCTGCATCGATGATGAGAAGTGCCAGAGCAAAGACGATGCTAATGACGGTACCCGTGACGATACATATAGCTGCCGGGCTGTTTTGGCTGACCAGTATGTTTGCGAGCAACGTATTGAAGACGGGACGCCACAGGCTACTGGTGAGCGACTGCATAACAATGAAGCCGAGCGTGGCGGTCGATAAGGTGACGATGGCACCGGCAGTCAGCGGCTAGACTGAGGGACTGCGTCGGGTTGCCGCAAAGAGCAAGGAGGTGGCGGCGAGGACAAACGAGATCAACGAGGTCGATTTGTAGGAGAGGGTTGCCATCGCCGTAAGGTTGCCGGTGAAGGAGAGTATGCCTTCCAGGATGATGGTGAGCGCTAAAACCGTTACGAGCGAGCGCATGCCCAAGGCGGCCGCCCTGTCCGAATCTATGGCGTCGGTTACGTCGCGGAGTAGTCCGCCGATCAAAA
>CAJKZO010000142.1:0-4448 GCA_905204365.1 uncultured Collinsella sp. | reverse complement strand
GCCCAGCTCGCGGTGGCGAAACTTCACCGACGTCAGAATCGAGTTGGGAATCGTCTTATAGAGCTCATCGTCGAAGCCGATCACGGACACATCATTGGGCACACTGAGCCCTTTGTCACGTAGAGCCATCATCACGCCGTTTGCCATGCAGTCGTTAGCAGCGAGGACCGCCGTGCAATCGGGCTTATCGGCAAGCACAAGGCCCGCGGCATAGCCACTATCCGCATTCCAATCGCCTTGCAGAGGCTCGGGCGGCTCAATGCCACGCGCCTCGAGTGCCGCACGCCAACCTTTCATACGGCACTGGCTCGACAACGACTCATTCTTACCAGAGACGAAGTACACGTTTTTATGCCCGTGGTTCAAGAAGTACTCGCACGCCATGCGCGCGCCGCCCTCTTGGTCGTCACTGACGGTGGAGCAGGTAGGATGTTCCATCGGTGTGATAATCACCGTCTTGAGGTCTTTCGGTGCCTCAAAAGTATCAAAGTCATCGACCATCTGACGCAGGTTGAAGATCATGCCATCAACAGGCAGCTGCGACATCCTACGCGCCGCTTCGGCAAGGGTCATCTTCTCCCCCGCGCGCTTCTTAATCATCGTGAGCGCAAAGCCGCGTTCTTCGGCGGCATCTGCGATACCGTCAATCATGTCCACGGCACCGCCCGACAAGTGGAACAGCACCACGCCAATGCACCCGTAACGGCCCAACTTGAGCGAACGCGCGGCAAAGTTGGTTCGAAACCCGAGCGCCTCCATTGCGGAATGAACCTTATCGCGTGTCGACTCTCGCACGCTATCGGGCTCGTTGATCACACGCGAAACCGTCTTGAGAGAAACACCCGCAGCAATCGCCACATCGTTCATTGAGACATTTTTCTTGTCCATCGTTGCCACTACTTCTCCAGTCGGTTTTGCATCGCTTGCTTTTTGCGTTCTAGCATACACTACCTGCCCGACTGACAAATCAACCGTTTACCGGACAATATCGACCGCTCACCCGTATATCCTTGTTGCTCTTCCAAAAATGTCTTACGTTGTCATTAACGAAATGACAACGTTGTCATTTCGCAATGCCTTCCTTAAGCAGGAAGGTTTCCGGGCAGTCCTGACCATCCATCGACGACCAGTTCCATCCACATGCATCGCGCATCAAGTAGCAAAGGAGCTCTATGGACGCCATCGTAAAGATGCTCGAAAAGCATCAACCGTTCTTCGAGAAGATCTCGAGAAACATCTACCTCCAGGCCATCAAAGACGGATTCCTTGGGTGCATGCCCATCGTCCTTACCTCTTCGATCTTTCTGCTGATCGCCACCCTTCCCGGCGTAGTTGGAATCACGTTGCCCCAGCCGCTCATCGACTGGTGCAACAAGCTGTACAACTTCACCATGGGCGTTATGGGCATCATGGTTGCCGGCACCACTGCCAAGAACTTCACGGCTTCCATGAACCGTCGCATGCCCGCCGGCAAGGTGCTCAACGACGGCTCCACCATGGTTGCCGCCCAGTGCAGCATGCTGCTGCTCGCTGTTACGCAGTTCACCACCAAGTTCAACGGCTCCGAGCTTTCTGTCTTCGATTGCACCAGCATGGGTACGCGCGGTCTGTTCTCGGCCTATATCGCCGCGTTCATTACCGTGTGGGTCTATAAGTTCTGCGTCTCGCGCGATCTGACCATTAAGCTGCCCAAGGAGGTTCCGGGCGCCATCGCACAGAACTTCCGCGACATCATCCCCTTCGGTGGCGCTGTCATCATTTGCGGCATCATCGATGTGGTTGTGCGCAATCTCATGGGCGTTCCGTTCTCCGAGCTGCTTATCAAACTGCTCTCCCCGCTCTTCACTGCGGCAGAGACCTACCCCGGACTCATCCTTATTCAGGCAGCCACCGCGTTCTTCTGGTTCATCGGTGTCCACGGCCCTTCGATTGTCCAGCCGGGCATCGACCCCATCCGTCTTGCCAACCAGGCCGAGAACCTGCAGGTTCTGCTGGCCGGTGGCCACCCCGCCCACTCCCTCACCTTTAACATGTCGCTCGTGGGTGAGTTCGGCGGCACCGGCGCCACGTTCATCGTTCCGCTTCTGCTGATTCTCTTTATGAAGTCCAAGCAGCTCAAAGCCGTCGGTAAGGCCTCGATTGTTCCTGTTGCCTTCGCCGTCAACGAACCGCTGCTCTTTGGCGCGCCCATGATCCTCAACCCCTACATGCTCATCCCCTTTGTTGCCGCCGGCTGCGTCAACGTAAGTGTTGCCAAGTTCTTTATCGATAACGTGGGCATGAACGGCTTCTCCTTCGTGGTGCCTTGGGCTACCCCTGCCCCCATCGGCATCTTCATCACCACGAACTTCCAGCTTATCGCCCTGGTATTTGTCGCGATCATCATCTTGCTGGACGCCATCATCTACCTGCCGTTCTTGAAGGCATACGATAAGCTGCTCTGCGACCAGGAAGCCGAGCGCGCCGCCGAGCTGGGTCTCGAGTCCGATGGTGCTGCCACCATCGCCGCCAGCACCTCTGCGCCCGCTGTCGAGCAGGCCACCGCTGCCGTCGAGCCGACCGCCGCTGCCGCTGACAGCAAGCCTGTCGCCGATCAGCCCGAGCCCGCTGCCGATGCATCCGCTAAGAAGGATGTCGACGGTCTGAAGGTCCTCGTCCTGTGCGCCGGCGCCGGCACCTCTGCCATGCTTGCCAACGCCATCAAGGAAGGTGCCGCGCAGACCGGAGAGAACATCGCTTCCTCCGCAGGCGCCTATGGCCAGCACACTGCCATCATGGATCAGTACGACGTTATCGTGCTTGCCCCGCAGGTCCGTAGCTACTACAACGACATGAAGGCCGACACCGATCGCCTGGGCATTAAGCTGCTCGCCCCGCGCGGTAAGGAATATATCGACCTTACTCGCGACCCCGCTGGCGCCATCAAGTGGCTCCGCGAGAACCTCGACTAGGTTCCTCCCTCTGTTGGTGCCCGGATCCCCAGTTCGGGCACCTCTCCCTATTCGAATCCCACAGAAAGGATGACTCATGACCAACCCCATGCAGTTCCCCGACGGCTTTGTGTTTGGCGGCGCCACCGCCGCTTACCAGGTTGAGGGCGAGACCCGCACGCACGGCAAGGGCAAAGTGCCCTGGGACGATTTCCTGGCAGCTCAGGGTCGCTTCTCCCCCGATCCCGCAAGCGATTTCTACAACAAGTACCCGGTCGATATCGACCTGTGCCAGCGCTTCGGCATCAACGGTATCCGCGTCTCCATCGCTTGGAGCCGCATCTTCCCCAACGGCACTGGCGAGATCAACCACGAGGGTGTCGCCTTTTATCATGAGCTTTTCGCCACCTGCAACAAAGCCGGCGTTATCCCCTATGTCACGCTCGATCACTTTGATACGCCCGAGGCCTTTTACCAGGACGGCGGCGAGGGCTTCCTGACGCGCACGACGATCGACGCCTTTGTCGAGTACGCCAAGTTCTGCTTTGCCGAGTTCACCGAGGTCAAGCACTGGTTCACGTTTAACGAGATTCCCGCAACCGCCGAGGGCAGCTTTATCGTCGGCAACTGGCCGCACGGCGAGAAGTATCGCCTGGACAAGGCCTTCCAGCTCATGCACAACATGATGGTGGCCCACGCCAAGGCCGTCGTCGCCTTCCATGAGGGCGGCTTTGAGGGTGAGATCGGCATTGTCCAGAACCTGGAGCCCAAGTATCCCCTCGATCCCAACAACGCCGCCGACTGCGAGGCAGCTCGCATGGCCGATGTCATCAACAACCGCTGGGTACTCGACGCCACCTTCCGCGGCCACTATGCAGCCGACACCATGGAGGCTGCGACCAAGCTGGCCCATATCGCCGGCGGCGAGCTCGACGTCCGCGACGAGGACATCGCCGCGCTGACCGCCGCGCTCCCCTACAACGATTGCCTGGGCGTCAACACCTACAAGTGCCAGTTCCTGCGTGCCGCCGAGGGCGAAAACGACATCAACCACAATGGCACCGGCGACAAGGGCTCCTCGCGCTGGTTCCTCACGGGCGTGGGCGAGTCCTGCGTGCGCGACGGCGTACCCACCCCCGATTGGGACTGGATTATCTATCCCGAGGGTCTCTACGACCTGCTGCTCCGCATTAAGAACGATTACCCCAACTACAAGAAGATCTACATCACCGAGAACGGCATGGGCTATAAGGACGACTTTGAGGACGGCTTTATCGACGACGCCCCTCGCATCGACTACATGCGTCAGCATCTCGCATGGATTCTCAAGGCAATCGACGGCGGCGTGAACGTCGACGGCTACTTTGTGTGGTCGCTGCAGGACCAGTTCTCCTGGACCAACGGTTACAACAAACGTTACGGCCTGTTCTACATCGACTTTGAGACCCAGAAGCGCTATCCCAAGGCGAGCGCGTACTGGTACAAGAACGTCTCGGAGACCGGCCTGCTCATGGCCTA
>CAJKZO010000141.1:0-4474 GCA_905204365.1 uncultured Collinsella sp. | reverse complement strand
CCTTGGGCGTAAAGACGAAGATCTCCTGATCGAACAGATCGACCTTCAGCGAGTGCAGGTATTCCTTGGCGTCGGTGATCTCATCAGACGCAGCCCAATCGAGCGAATGTTTGAGCCAGTTAATCTGGTCGTCCAAGCGCTGGGCATCATTGGTCTTAGACGCAGACGATCCGCCCGACTTCTTATAGAGCCAGTGAGCGGCAATACCGTACTCGGCCTGCTCGTGCATCTCGTAGGTACGAATCTGAATCTCGAGCGGGCGGGCCGTGGGGCCGATAACCGTCGTGTGGAGCGACTGGTAGTTATTGACCTTGGGCATGGCGATATAGTCTTTAAAGCGACCAGGCATGGGGTGCCACAGCGTATGCACCGCACCGAGCGTGGAGTAGCAATCGCGCACCGAATGGGTAATAACGCGCAGCGCCACCAGGTCGTAGATCTCGGAGAACTCCTTGCCCTTGCGCTTCATCTTTTGGTAGATGGACCAATAGTGCTTGGAGCGGCCGTTGATCTGGAAGTCCTCCAGACCAATGCGGTTGAGCTCGTCGGTGAGCGTCTTGATGGTCTCGGCCAGATAGCGCTCACGGACCTCACGCGACTCCGCCACCATGCGCGCAATGCGCTGGTAGGCGTCGGGCTCAAGGTAGAAGAAGGACAGGTCCTCGAGCTCCCACTTAATAGAGCTCATGCCCAGACGGTCGGCCAGGGGCGCATACACGTCCATGGTCTCGCGGGCCTTAAACAGGCGGCGGTCCTCGCGAAGGGCTGCCAGCGTACGCATGTTATGCAGGCGGTCGGCAAGTTTGACAATGATAACGCGGATGTCCTTGGACATGGCGAGGAACATCTTGCGCAGCGTGAGCGCCTGTTTCTCGTCCATGCTGTCGACTTCGATGTTGGTGAGCTTGGTCACGCCATCGACGAGCTCGGCCACCGTATCGCCAAACAGGCCGGAAACATCGGTAAGCGAGGTCTCGGTATCCTCGACGGTATCGTGCAGCAACGCGGCGCACACCACGTCGCAGTCCATCTTGAGGTCGGCCAGAATGATAGCTACCTCGACGGGATGGTTAATGTACATCTCGCCCGAACGGCGCTTTTGGTTACAGTGCTTCTCGGCGGCAAAGCAGTAGGCTTGCTCCACCTTGGAGAAGTCGTCCTCATTCATATATTTGAGGCACAAGCGCTCCAGCTTGTCGTAGCTGTCCGCCATAATCTCGGGCGGCAGCTCATCGGCATGCTTATAGTGCTCCATCTCCGAAAACGGCTGGAGGGTGGAATCATGGGCGGTACGGGCTGCGGCATCCATCGAGGTCCCCTTCCCCTAGGCCCGCGGTACGATCGGGCGGTTAACTTTGGCTAGCATATCAGAAGCGCACGAATCGAGCGCCCAACTCCGGAAAGCCGAGAACTCCATGCGCGAGCGCAAACCCTCCAAATAGCGAATTGACCTGCTCAATTGCACGCGGCCGGGGTTTTCGGCCATCGCGATGCGACGGGTGTCGTCAAACCCCGAAACTCGACAGAAACCAAGCTCTTCGAAGATTCCCAGGCCGCTTTCCACCGAACGCTCGTCGACCGGCGTGCGAGCATCGATGGCAAGGCACATCTGCGCGATGTCGATATCGCTCGCGCTAAAGGAATCGTCCCCGGTTTTGCCGCGGTTGGAGCGCCACATGGTCTGCAGCGCGCGATAGAGTGTGACGAGCTCGTCGCGCTCGGGCGCATAGCAGTCGAGCAGGCGCTCGTTAATGCGGGCGTCGCGCGACGAATAGAGCAGATGGATCACGGCGGGCTGGCCATCGCGGCCGGCACGTCCGCTCATCTGGTTGAACTCGATGGCGCCAAACGGCATGTGATAGAGCACGACATGGCGAATATCGGGCAGGTTGACGCCCTCGCCAAAGGCGGATGTCGAGACGATGCAGCTGAGGCTTCCGTCTCGGAATGCTTCCTCCACGCGACGGCGATCGGAACGCGCAAGCCCCGCGTTATAGAACGCGATATGGGTTGCGCAATCGGGCACACGCTTGCGCAACGTCTTGGCGAGCGCCACGGACTGGTCGCGTGAATTGACGTAAATGACGGTCTTCTCCCCCGTCGCCACGATCGACACCAAACGGTTCTCGCGGCTCGCAAGGTCGCGGTCGTCCTCGAGCTGCAGGTTCTCGCGCACCGTCTCGTCGACCACCGTGCGAGTGATCGGCAACATGCGGGCAAGCTCGGCCACGACCGGAGCCGTCGCGGTGGCCGTCGCAGCCATAACAACCGGGTCGCCCAGGGCTTTGAGGATATCGGGCATGTCAAGATAGGCGCTACGGTCGCCGCCCTTGGCAAGGCCGGCGTGGTGCGCCTCATCGATAACGACAAAGCCGATGCGGCCCGAACGCGCGAAACGGTCACGGTGGATAGACAGGAACTCGGGCGTCGTGAGCACGATACCGGTGCGGCCCGAAGCTAGGCCGGCAAACACGTCATCGCGCGCCGCCTCCACGGTCTCGCCGGTCAACACGCCGACGCCAATGCCGAGCGCGGCCATCGTCGACGAGAGGTGATAGGCCTGGTCGGCAACGAGCGCGCGCAGCGGATAGACAAAGATGCTCGCACGCCCGCGAAGAACCGCCTCGCGTGCGGCATGCACATGGAAGATGAGCGACTTGCCGCGCCCCGTTCCCATAACGGCCAGAACACTTTGGTGATCGGCCAGGGCATCGAGCGCCTCGACCTGCGCGCGGTGCGGCTGGTTCGAGCCTATAAAGCTATGGATAAGCGAGCGCGTCAGCTCGGTATAGGAAAGCTGGGCGAGTGTCTCGCGCTTACGCGACTCCAGGCGCAGGCCGGAATCCGCCGGCTGCACGCCACGACGAAGCTCGCATGCCGGATCGTCGACGCTGGGCAGCGTGGTATCGCGGACCAGAACATCCTTGATCATGAGCTTGGGCTTCACACGCCCCTGCCAATGCTCGGCAACGGCCTCGAACACCAAGTCGACGGCGCTGTCGCAATTGATGAGCTTATCGATCTGCGGCACGCGGAACATGATGGCCGGCACGCTCGCGGCGCCATCGGTCGCCACAAAGCGCATGTGCTCGCCGGTTTTGCCCACCACGGCGCGATCGCACATCGTCACGCCCTCGGCGGCCAGCAGCGGCACCTTGTTGCCCTGGCCAAACGGCTCAAGACGGGAAATCTGCTCTATAGTCTCGATATTCAGCTCGGAAAGGTCGACCGTGGCGGCAACCTCGTCGATGTCTTCAAAGTCCTCGGCGGGAATCTCCGATAGCACGGCGGAAAGGCGACGACGGAATTCATCGAGCTTGGATGCCTCGATGGTCACACCCACCGCACCGGCATGTCCGCCGCGACGAATCAGCAGGTCGGAACAGCGCTCGACGGCGTCAAACAGGTTAACTTTGCCCACCGAGCGACCAGAGCCGCGCGCGATACCGTCCTCGATCGAGAACAGCAGCGCCGGCACGTGATAGCGGTTGGTCAGACGGCTTGCCACGATGCCCTTGACACCCTCGTGCCAGCCTTCACCGCCCACGACGATCGCGCGTCCGCCGTCATAGGTCTCCTCGACCTTTGCCATGGCATCGCGCGTGAGCTCCGCCTCGATCTCACGGCGCTGGCGGTTGATTTCCTCGAGCTCAGCCGCCAGCGCGCTTGCTTCGATGGGATTGTGGGCAAGCAGCAGGTCGAGCGCCAGCTTGGGATCGGCCATACGACCGGCAGCGTTTAAGCGGGGAATGAGCGAGAATGACAGGCCATCCGCCGTAATGCTCGAAAGGTCCGCCTTGGCGAGCGAGGCAAGCGCGATATAGCCGGGGCGAGCGGTTACGCGCATCTGCTGGATGCCCTCGGCAACCAGCGCGCGGTTCTCGGGCGTGAGCGGCATCATGTCGGACACGGTGCCCAGCGCCGCGACCTCGATTAGCGAACGCCAATACGACGGCTTGCCCAGGCGCTCACCCAGGACTTGCACCAGCTTGAGCGCCACACCAGCACCGGCAAGCTCGCGCGAGGGGCCCTCGTCTTCGAGCTTGGGGTCGGTCAGGGGCACACCCTGCGGCACCTGGTCGGAGGGCTCGTGATGGTCCGTGACCACCAAATCGATCCCCAGGCTCTCCAGATAGGAAACCTCTTCCTTGGCGGCAATGCCGTTATCGACGGTCACGATCAGGTTGGGTTGGGCGAGCTCGTTGACGCGGTCGAGCGCCGCACGCGACAGGCCGTAGCCCTCATCAAAGCGATGCGGAATAAACGGCGTGACGTTGGCGCCAAACGAACGTAGCGCCTCGGTCAACAGACAAGTCGACGTAATGCCGTCGACGTCAAAATCGCCAAAGACGGCGATGCGCTCGTGGCTGCGAATAGCACGCTCAACGTGGTCAGCGACGACCGCCATGCCCGGAATAACGAGCGGGTCCGCCCAGTCGCGATCGAGCGAAGGCGTCAAAAACAGCTGGCCTTC
>CAJKZO010000140.1:0-4479 GCA_905204365.1 uncultured Collinsella sp. | reverse complement strand
GCCGCCACGGTGAGTCTGCGCACCATGAAAAACGGTTTTGGCATCGACGTTAAGACTCAGGACAATGTGACCATCGGCCTCGAGGTCTCGGCTCAATATCACGTGAGCTATGACATGGGTGCTGGCCCGGCGGATTCGGGTATCTACAAGAGCTACTATATGCTGCAGGAGCCCGTCGACCAGATGCGTGACTTCATCACCGACGCCCTGCGCTCTTCGATTCCCGTCTACACACTCGATGAGGTCTTTGCCAAGAAGGATGACATCGCCAAGGATGTCAACGCTACCGTTTCAGAGCAGATGGCCGCCTACGGCTTCACCCTCGTGTCGACGCTCATCACCAAAATCGCACTGCCGACCGAGGTCGAGAACTCCATGAACGACATCAACGCCGCCCAGCGCAAGCGCGCTGCGGCACAGGAGCTCGCCGAGGCCGACCGCATCAAGCGCGTCACCGAGGCGACCGCCGAGGCTGAGGCTATGGAAAAGGCGGGCGAGGGCATCGCCAACCAGCGCAAGGCCATCGCGCTGGGTATCAAAGATTCGCTCGAGATCATCCAGGAGACGGGTGTCGGCAATGACGAGGCCAACCAACTGTTCATGTTTACGCAGTGGTCCGAGATGATGACGGAGTTCGCTCGCACGGGTAAAACCTCGACGGTCGTGCTGCCGAGCGACTTTTCGCAGTCGGCCTCTATGTTCGAGCAGATGCTGGCTGCCGGTAAAGTTCAAAACGATTCGAAGGAGTAGACGCGCGTGAAATACACCGTCGTTTGCGTCGGTAAGCTCAAGGAGCGCTTTTGGAAGGACGCGTGCGCTGAGTACACCAAGCGCCTAGGTGCCTATGCCAAGGTTGATATCCGCGAGGTGGCCGATATCGACCCGGCTAAGGCGGGCGGCGTGGATGCCGCGCGCGACAAGGAGGGGGCGGCAATTCTTGCTGCATTGCCGTCTCGAGCGCATGTGATCCTGCTGGCTATCGAGGGCAAGGAGCGTTCGAGTGAGGAGCTCTCGGCGCGGCTCGACGATCTTATGCTGCGAGGCAGCAGCGACATTGCCTTTGTAATCGGCGGTTCGGACGGCGTGAGTGATGAGGTGCGCGCCCGCGCCGACGAGATGCTCAGCTTTGGACGCATTACCTTGCCGCATAACCTGGCGCGTGTGGTGCTGCTAGAGCAGATTTACCGTGTCTGCAAGATTAGCCGTGGCGAGCCGTATCACAAATAGGTCGGCAATACGAAACAATGGCGTGGGACAATACCTTTCGTTTTGAGGAATGTGTCTGAAAGGACTATGAGATATGAAGATTGGATTTGTCGGTTTTGGCAATATGGCGAGCGCTATGGCCGATGGCTGGATCGCTGCCGGTGTAGCTGCGAGCGACATGTGCGCCTGCGCGGGTCGCTACGACGCACTGGTTGAGCGCTGCGAGGCGCGCGGCATGGTCGCCTGCCACGATGCCGCCGAGGTTGTCGCCGCATCCGATATCGTGGTCGCTGCGGTCAAACCGTACATGATCGAGAAGGTATTCGCCCCGCTCAAGGATGCTCTTGCCAAAAAGGTCGTTCTGTCGGTTGCCTGGACCTGGGACAGTGCCAAGTGGGAGCAGGTCCTGCCGGGCGTCGCGCATATCTCGACGGTGCCCAACACACCGGTTTCGGTGGGCGAGGGCGTCATCGCTTGCGAGAAGGCTTCCACGCTTAGTGATGAGCAGAGCGCAGTGGTGCTTGATCTGCTTGGCAAGCTCGGTGCGGTGGTCGAGCTCGATACGAGCCTACTGTTTGTGGGCGGCACGGTGGGTGGTTGCGCTCCGGCATTTGTCGCTATGGCAATCGAGGCCCTGGGCGATGCGGCGGTCAAGCACGGTATCCCGCGTGCCGATGCCTATCGCATTGTGAGCCAGATGGTGCTGGGTACGGCAAAGCTGCAGCTTGCAACTGGCCAGCATCCTGCGGCGATGAAGGATGCCGTATGCTCGCCCGGTGGTGCCACCATCAAGGGCGTCGTTGCGCTCGAAGACGCCGGCATGCGCAGCGCCCTGGTCAAGGCAATCGACGCAACCCTCCAGTAAAACCTGCCATTTAGGGACAGGTTTATTTTGGCAGGTTTTTCCTGCGGTTTTGTCGCATGTACGAAAAGCGCCCCGCAACTGGCTCAATTCCAGCTGCGGGGCGCTTGCATTTGCCCAGATAAAACCGACCAAAATAAACCTGTCCCTTTTTGGCAGGTTAGTCCCAGAAGCTGTCTTCCTCATCCTCGGACTTGGGCCCGCGGTCGACGTACATCTTATGGGTGCGCTTCTCCATTACAAAGGCAAGAATCGCAAATAACAGGATGCCGCCGGCGAAAAGGATGGCAAAACCGGTGCGGGTGCCAAACAAAAAGGAAAAAACTGCGTCCATTGGGTGCCTTCTTGCGTAGTTGAGTTGGGTCGTAAACGCTCATAAGTATATACTTGCCCATACATGTACAAGGTTGCAACCTAAATGGAATGTATATCGCCGGAGGATCTAATGCTTGATATCAAGTTTGTTCGCGAGAACCCCGATGCCATCGATGTCGCCATGGCTAATCGCCAGACGTCTTGGGATCGTGAGAAGTTCTTTGAGCTCGACGACGAGCGCCGTGCCGTCATCACCGAGGTCGAGGAGCTCCAGGCTACGCGCAATGCCGAGTCCAAGAAGATCGGCGCCCTGATGAAGGAGGGCAAGAAGGACGAGGCCGAGGCCGCCAAGGAGGCCGTGCGCGCCGTCAACGAGAAGATTGACGGTCTGGCCGAGCGCCGCACTGCTCTCGAGCAGGAGCAGTACGACTTCATGGCTCACCTGCCCAACATTCCTTGCGAGGCCACGCCGTACGGCAAGGACGAGGACGAGAACATCGAGCGTCGCCGCTGGGGCACCCCGCGCGAGTTCGACTTCGACTTTAAGCCGCACTGGGATCTGGGCACCGACCTCGACATTCTTGACTTCGAGCGTGGCAACAAGCTCTCCGGCAGCCGCTTCACCGTTCTCGGCGGCGCCGGCGCCCGTCTGGAGCGCGCCCTCATCAACTTCTTCCTTGACACGCACACCAGCCGTGGCTTTAAGGAGTGGTGGCCGCCCATCGTCGTCAAGCGTCAGACCATGTTTGGCACGGGCCAGCTGCCCAAGTTCGAGGACGACGCCTATCACGTCTCGGGCGACAACTTCCTGATCCCCACCGCCGAGGTCGTGCTTACCAACCTGCACGCCGGCGAGGTCCTCGATGCCGACACCCTGCCGCGCCGCTACACCGCCTTCACCCCCTGCTTCCGCGAGGAGGCCGGTTCCGCCGGTCGCGACACCCGCGGCATCATCCGTCAGCACGAGTTCGACAAGGTCGAGATGGTCAAGTTCGCTAAGCCGGAGGAGTCTGACGAGGAGCTCGAGAGCATGACCGCCGAGGCCGAGTACCTGCTGCAGCAGCTGGGCCTTCCGTATCGCGTGATTAGCCTGTGCACCGGCGACTTGGGCTTCTCTGCCCGTCAGACCTACGACGTCGAGGTTTGGCTGCCGAGCTACAACGCCTACAAGGAGATCAGCTCCTGCTCCAACTGCGGTGACTTCCAGGCTCGCCGCGCCAACATCAAGTATCGCGACCCCGAGAACTTCAAGGGTTCGCGCTACCTGCACACCCTCAATGGTTCCGGCCTGCCGGCCGGCCGCACCATGGCCGCCATTCTGGAGAACTACCAGAACGCCGACGGCACCATCACGATTCCCGAGGTTCTGCGTCCTTACATGGGCGGCCTCGAGAAGATCGAGCCGGTCGCGTAACTTGCCTGCATAGGGGATATGCAAGGGCGCTCCTTCGGGGGCGCCCTATTTCGTGCGTAGGTCCATACCATGCCGTGCGGACAGCTCAATAGAAAACACACGAACAACTGTTCTGTATACAGCCATCTACCTGCTATGCTTTTGCTAAATAAGAGCGAGAGAAAGGGGACGCGATGGAGCTGTTTGATGATCGGGTGGTTTTGTTTGAGAGCGACGAGGGCGGGGAGTACCTGCTTGTAACGTGTGAGCCGTCTGGCATGGGTGGCCTGGTGGTTCGGCAGACGAGTGAGGGTCCGTTGACACAATGGTGCTTTGAGGAGTCGCCGCATGTGGTCGAGACCTTTGTGACGCACGAGGCACTTGTGGCGCTGGAGCACTTCTATGGAGTTGGGACTTCCAACCAGGTCGCGCGCATGCTGAGCATCTCGTTTGCCGATTATGATTGTGCCCAGCGGGTGAGATCGCTCCTGAGGGAACTTGATGCTAAGTTCGACGTGATCGAAAAGCCAATCGATCGTACGGGGAACGGCGGTATATGCGGAGCAGCGTGACAAAACTGCGTTCCACAAAAAAGTTTGAGATTGTGCTTGACTCCAATAAGCTAAAGTGGTTTTATATGTCTTGCGCTGCGGCGTTACCTCAGCTGGATAGAGGGTCTGACTACGAATCAGAACGTCATAGG
>CAJKZO010000139.1:0-4495 GCA_905204365.1 uncultured Collinsella sp. | reverse complement strand
AGATCAGCGCCATCACCAACCCCACGGTCAACTCGTACAAGCGCATCACCACGGGTGGCGACTCCGTGCCGCAGTGCGCCACGTGGGGCCTGCGCAACCGCGCGAGCATGATCCGCATCCCGGTCTACAAGCCCGGCAAGCAGCTGTCCACGCGTATCGAGCTTCGTAGCCCCGACCCCATGGCCAATCCGTACCTGGTCAACGCCGTCACGCTGGCGGCTGGTCTCGATGGCATCGAGCGCAAGCTGGAGCTCCCACCCGAGGCCACGGCCGAGACACTCAAACTCACCGACCGTCAGATGCTCGAGGCCGGCTACACGCCGCTGCCGCGCTCGCTCAAAGAGGCACTCGACGTCTTTGAGGATTCGCAGTTTATGAAGGATGCCCTCGGCGAGCACATCCATAGCTTCTTCCTCAAAAAGAAGCGCAACGAGTGGCATAAGTTTGAGTCCACGATCACCGAGTGGGAGATCAAGCATTATCTGGCGAACTCCTAATCGCGCTGGCTTGTTCCAGTACGATTGAGCTCATTTCCTTGGAGGCCGATATGTCCGAAAAGAGTGCCCTGTTCATGGCGCGCACGACGCGCTTCCACGAGTTTGCCCGCAGCTTGACGACCACCCTGGGTGTCGAGGTGAGCCTGGCCACCCCCGATTCGCCGACTGCTGCGCACGACTTTGACCTGCTGATCCTCGATTCCGACGGCATCCGCAGCGACCGCATCGATCAGATTGCCAAGTGGCTTGACGATCGCGGCGGCGTCCCCATGTTGGTGATCGTCGACGACGAGGCGCTCGGCACCCTGCGCCTGCCGAATCACGCGCATGCCGACTTTGTATGCCCCACGGCGACGCCCAACGAGCTCAAGGCTCGCGCACAGCGCCTGATGGGCGAGGAGGAGACCGTCGCCGCCGACGATGTGCTCAACATCGATAACCTCGAGATCAACCTGGCCACCTACCAGGTGACGCTTGATGATGAGCCTATCGACCTGACGCTGATGGAGTACTCGCTGCTGAGCTTTTTGGCGACGCATCCCAACCGTGCCTACAGCCGCGAGGTGCTGCTGCACCGCGTGTGGGGCTTCGAGTACTGCGGCGGCACGCGCACCGTCGACGTGCACATCCGACGCATCCGCTCCAAGGTGGGCCCGCAGATCGCGGCACACATCACCACCGTCCGCGGCGTGGGTTATCTGTTTAAGGACTAGATTTCCACCACAAAGGGGACAGGCACCTTTGTGGTGGTATTGACGCAGGTGCGGGTTCCTTTCGGGCCTGCAACAGAACTTAAGCCTTCCTAAAAGATTGCGTTCTCATACACGTGCGCCCGCATATTGGGGTACAACTCAACGTGAACAATGATGGCCCGCCACATGTTTGGCGGGCCTTTGGTTATTTGACGAAAGGATTGCAGCTATGAGCGAGAACGATTCCCAGCGTCCCCAGGATGTGGGCAATGCCGGCGAGACTCAGCAGCAGCCGCGCGTGCAGGTGGAGTCGACGCCTGCCGACGGCAACATTCCCTACGTGCAGGCATACGACACGCAGACCGGCAAGCCGCTGGGCGGCCAACAGGTCGTGAACAAGCACACGGTGGTCAAGACCAAGACCAAAAAGCTGCCGATCTTCATTACGGCGCTCGCTGGCTGTGCGTGCGGTGCCCTGCTGGTCATCGCGCTCATTATGAGCGGCACGCTCGATATCGGCGGCGGCAGGAACGCCGTGACGGCGGGTGCTTCGGGTTCATCGACGCAAAAGATCACCATCGACTCCGAGGACACCACGCTGGCCGAGGCCGTCTCTGCCAAGGCCCTGCCCTCTGTCGTTTCCATCACCGCCACTTCGAGCGGTAGCCAGAATGGTTCACTTTCGCAGTCTGCCGACGAGTCGGATGGTTCGGGCAGTGTCGGTTCGGGCGTGGTGCTCGATACCGAGGGCCACATCCTCACCAACAACCACGTGGTCGATGGTTACGACCAGTACGTGGTGACCATGGACGATGGCACCACCTACGAGGCCGAGTTCGTGGGCAACGATGCTTCGAGCGACCTGGCCGTCATCAAGCTCAAGGATGCAGACGCCTCCAAGCTCACGCCGATTGAGATCGGTGACTCTTCCAAGCTCAACGTGGGCGAGTGGGTCATGGCCATCGGCTCGCCGTTTGGCAACGAGCAGTCCGTCTCCACGGGTATCGTGTCGGCGCTGTATCGCTCCACGGCCATGAGCTCTACCAGCGGCAATACCATCTACGCCAATATGATCCAGACCGATGCTGCCATCAACCCGGGTAACTCCGGTGGCGCGCTCGTTAACGACAATGGTGAGCTGGTGGGCATCAACTCGCTCATCGAGAGCTACTCGGGCTCCAGCTCGGGCGTGGGCTTTGCCATTCCCGTTAACTACGCCAAGAACATTGCCGACCAGATTATCGACGGCAAGACGCCGGTACATCCGTACATGGGCGCTACGCTTTCGAGCGTCAATGCGCTCAACGCCCGTACCAACAAGCTGAGCACCGATAGCGGCGCGTACGTGGCAAGCGTCGTCGAGGACGGTCCTGCCGCCAAGGCTGGCATCCAAGAGGGCGATGTCATTACCAAGCTGGGCGACGATGAGATTACGAGCGCCGATGGCCTGATCATCGCACTGCGCAGCCACGAGGTGGGCGAGAAGGTCGACATCACGCTCGTGCGCGGCAAGGAAGAGAAAAAGGTAACGGTCGAACTGGGCTCTGACGAGGAGCTGCAGAACCAGCAGCAGGACGACAGCGCGACCGACACCGGCAACGGCGGTATTACCGATGAGCAGCTGCGCCAGTATCTGGAGGAGCTGTTGGGCCAGCAGGGCCAGGGCCAGGGCTACGGCCAGGGTTACTAACGAGCCGTATCGCACATGCCGATGCCAGAGGGGGCTGTTCCGCCAACGCGGGACAGCCCCCTCTTTTCTTATTGATCCGTTGGGGACGGAAGAAAACGGATCATTTAGAAATGGCAAGGGTATGGTTTGATTGCGCGATCCACCCCGGTCTGGCGGCTGCCGATTCGGTGCGGTTCGAAAGGGCTATTCGGCGCCATGGTGACCGGTGGTACTCTAGTAGCCGTTTGAAATCGAGCGAAGGAGTGCCGCTATGGAGCAATCGAGCCTGTTTGGTGACGGCGTGGACATCGATACCAAAACGCCCGCGACCGCGGAAGCCACCGCACCGACCGATGCTCGTGCCCAGGCGGCAGCGCGTGCGGCCGAGCTGCGCCACGAGCTCGACTACCACGCCTATCGCTACTACATGCTCGATGCGCCCGAGATCACGGACGCTGCCTTTGACAAAATGCTCGTTGAACTGCAGGAAATCGAGGCTGCCTACCCCGATTTGGTGACGCCCGACAGCTATACCCAGCGCGTGGGCGGCTACGTGAGCGAACAGTTTACGCCGGTCACGCATATGGCACGCATGTATTCCATGGACGATGCCATGGATCTGGACGAGCTCGACGCGTGGCTCCAGCGCGCCGAGGATGCGCTCGGTGCCGGCAGCGTCACCTATACCTGCGAGCTTAAGATCGACGGCCTGGGCGTGGCGCTTACCTACCAAAACGGCGCCTTCGTACGTGCAGCCACGCGTGGCGATGGCACCACGGGCGAGGACGTGTCGCTCAACGTCCGTACCATCAAAGATGTGCCCATGCACCTGTCCGAGCCGGCGCTCGCCCACATGGGTGCCGACCGCGAACGTGCCATCGAAGTACGCGGCGAGGTCTATATGCCCAAGGGCAGCTTTGTTCGTCTGAACGACGAGGCCGATGCCGAGGGCCGCGACCCCTTCGCCAACCCGCGCAACGCCGCCGCCGGCAGCCTGCGCCAAAAGGATCCCAAAGTCACGGCGCGCCGCGATCTTGCCACCTTTATCTATGCCATCGCCGATACCGATCCGCTGCACGTCCACAGTCAGCGCGAGTTTCTCGACTGGCTGCGTAGCGCCGGCTTTAGCGTCAACCCCAACGTGGCACGCTGTGCTACACCCGCCGAGGTCCACGAGTTCTGTGCCCAGGCGCTCGAGCACCGCGGCGACTTGGACTACGACATCGACGGCGTGGTCGTAAAGGTTGACAGCTTCCAGCAGCAGCTCGACCTGGGCTTTACCGCCCGCGCACCACGCTGGGCCATTGCCTTTAAGTTCCCGCCCGAGGAGAAGCAGACCGTCCTGCGCGAGATTCGCATTCAGGTGGGCCGCACCGGTGTGCTCACGCCGGTCGCCGAGTTCGAGCCGGTGACGGTCGCCGGTTCCACCATAGCTCGCGCCACACTGCACAACATCGACGAGATCCGTCGCAAAAACGTTCGCGAGGGCGATACCATCATCGTGCACAAGGCGGGCGATGTGATTCCCGAGGTCGTGGGCCCGGTGCTCAATAAGCGCCCGGCTGATTCGGTCGACTGGCACATGCCCGAGGTCTGCCCCGTGTGCGGCAGCCCCGTGGTCCACGAGGATGGCGAGG
>CAJKZO010000138.1:0-4546 GCA_905204365.1 uncultured Collinsella sp. | reverse complement strand
GTTCGGCCATCCCCACGGCGCATGCCCGCGGTGCTGCGCTTGTGGCGCTTTCGGAGTGCGCGCTCGAGATTGGCGAGTATACGCCCATGCAGATCAAACAGGCTGTGGTGGGCACCGGCGCCGCTGACAAGCGGCAGGTCGCCTACATGGTACGCACGCTAACGCAGCTCGACCACGACCCGCATCCCGACCATGCCGCCGATGCCCTGGCCTGCGCCATCTGCCACGTAAACCTCAGCCGCACCCGCGCCCTTACCGGTGGCGAGTTCTATCAACAGAGAGGAACCGGATACTGATGATTTCCCAGCTCCACGGAACGCTTGTCGAGGCCACGATGAGCTCTGCTGTCGTCGATGTGTCGGGCGTTGGCTTTGAGCTCGGCATCTCGGGCAGCACTGCGGCCACGTTGCCGACGCCCGGCGGCGAGGTCCGCCTCTACACGCGTATGCAGGTGCGCGAGGACGCCATGACACTTTTCGGTTTTTCCTCAAAGGATGAGCGCACGATGTTCGACCGGCTCGTGTCCGTCTCGGGCGTTGGCCCGCGCTTGGCGCTCGCCGTGCTTTCCACCTATACCGTGGGGCAGCTGTATTCGCTGGTGATGGCCGAGGACGACAAGGGCATGGCCAAGGTACCCGGTGTGGGCAAAAAGACAGCTCAGCGCCTGATCCTGGAGCTCAAGAGCACCTTTGCCAAGGATAAGGGCTTTGTGCCGGTCGATGTGATTCCCGGACAGGTTGCGATGCCCGTGCCCGCTGCCGCTCCCTCGGCGATCGATGATGCCCGCGCGGCGCTCCTTTCCATGGGCTTTAGCCCGCAGGAGACCGAGGTTGCCCTGAGCGGGTATGATGGGCAGAATATGCGTGTCGAGGATCTGCTCGGCGCGGCGCTTAAGCGACTCGGAATGGATGCGTGATGTGGGAAGCCGATGACTCTCAGGACCTGTGGGCGACGCCCGGCAACTCGCCGGCGGCATCCATGGCGCACGGCGAGCGCATGGTGGGCTCGGAGCTGACGGCCGAGGACCTCGATGTCGACCGCACTTTGCGCCCCCAGCGCCTGGACGATTACTGTGGCCAGGAGCACATCAAGCAGAGCCTGCGCGTGTTGATCGAAGCGGCGCAGAGCCGTGGCGAGACGCTCGACCACGTGATTTTCTCGGGTCCTCCGGGCCTGGGCAAGACCACGCTGGCCACCGTTATCGCCAACGAGCTGGGCGCTCAGATCAAGACCACGAGTGGCCCTGCCATCGCGCGCACGGGCGACCTTGCGGCCATCCTTACTAACTTGCAGCCGGGTGATGTGCTGTTTATCGACGAGATCCACCGCCTCAACCGTTCGGTCGAGGAGGTCCTGTACCCCGCGATGGAGGACTTTGCCCTCGATATCGTGATTGGCAAGGGTCCGGCGGCGCGCTCGATTCGCCTGGATATCCCCAAGTTTACGCTGGTAGCGGCAACGACCCGCTCAGGCATGTTGACCGGCCCGTTGCGCGACCGCTTTGGCATTTCATATCGCTTGGATTACTACACGGTCGAGGAGCTCGCGCAGATTGTGACGCGCTCGGCGACTATCCTGGGCGTGACGATCGACCATCCCAGTGCACTCGAGATCGGCTCGCGTTCGCGCGGCACGCCACGTCTTGCCAACCGTCTGCTCAAGCGCGTGCGCGATTACGCACAGGTGCGCGGCAACGGTCCCATCGAGCTCGATATCTGTCGCCAAGCGCTTGAGTTCTTCGAGATCGATGAGCTCGGTCTGGACTGGATGGATATTCGCATTTTGGAGACGCTCGCTAAGACGTTCTCCGGTCGTGCCGTGGGACTTACGACCCTTGCCAGCGCGGTGGGCGAGGACCCGGGCACGCTCGAGGATGTCTATGAGCCCTATTTGCTGCAGTGCGGGTTGATGATTCGTACGCCGCAGGGCCGTCAGGCAACCCTTCGCACCTTTGAGCACCTGGGGATTGAACCTACCGTTTAGGGCGCTTTGTTTTGGCGGGCTGTTGGACTATCGCTGGGCATCGGGTAAACATATCGCCGTTCATCGGTTATGGGCGTTTTACTATTGCGCGCCCGTGCTATGCTGAATTGGTCTTTTTCTCATTCGGTAACGAAAGGACCGCCCATGCCTACTGACATCGAAATCGCACGTTCTGTCACGCCACTGCCTATTACCGAGGTGGCCAAGAACGCCGGCGTCGACGTTAAGCACCTTATTCCGTACGGCTTCGACAAGGCTAAGGTCGACTATTCACTGCTCAACGAGCCGACCGATCACCAGGCCAAGCTCGTCCTCGTGACCGCTATCAACCCAACGCCCGCGGGCGAGGGCAAGACCACCACGACCATCGGTCTGGCCGACGGCCTGCGTCGTCGCGGCGTCAAGAGTGCTGTTGCCCTGCGCGAGCCTTCGCTCGGCCCCGTCTTTGGCGTTAAGGGCGGTGCTGCCGGCGGCGGCTGGGCTCAGGTCATCCCCATGGAGGATATCAACCTGCACTTTACCGGCGACTTCCACGCTATCGGTGCCGCCAATAACCTGCTGGCCGCCATGCTTGATAACCACATCCAGCAGGGCAATCAGCTCGGTATTGACGTTAAGCGCATCACTTGGAAGCGCGTCGTCGATATGAACGACCGTCAGCTGCGCCACGTCATCGACGGCATTGGCGGTAAGGCCCAGGGCGTGCCGCGCGAGGACGGCTTCGATATCACCGTCGCCTCCGAGGTCATGGCAATCCTGTGCCTGTCTACGAGCATCAGCGACCTCAAGGAACGCTTGGGTGAGATTGTCGTCGGCTATAACTTTGCCGGCGAGCCCGTCCGTGCCCGCGACCTCAAGGCCCAGGGTGCCATGGCCGCGTTGCTTAAGGACGCGCTCAAGCCCAACTTGGTGCAAACGCTCGAGGGCACGCCCGCGTTTGTCCACGGCGGTCCCTTCGCCAACATTGCCCACGGCTGCAACTCTATCATGGCCACGCGTATGGCGATGCGCTTTGGCGATGTTGCCATTACCGAGGCCGGCTTCGGTGCCGATCTGGGTGCCGAGAAGTTCCTCGACATCAAGTGCCGCATGACGGGCGTTCGTCCCGGCGCCGTCGTGATCGTCGCGACCGCTCGTGCGTTGAAGTACAACGGTGGCGTCGCCAAGGCCGACCTCAACGAGGAGAACCTCGAGGCACTCAAGGCCGGCATGCCCAACCTGCTGCGTCACGTCGACAACATCCAGAACGTATATGGTCTGCCCTGCGTGGTCGCCATCAACCGCTTCCCGACGGACACCGAGGCCGAGCTTGCGCTCATCGAGTCCGAGTGCCAGAAGCTCGGCGTCAACGTTAAGCTTTCCGAGGTCTGGGCCAAGGGCGGCGAGGGCGCGCTCGAGCTTGCCGATGAGGTCATGCGTCTGATTGAGCAGCCGAGCGAGCTCAAGTTTGCCTATGAGGACGGCGCTGATGTCGCCGATGCCCTTGAGGCCGTTGCCACCAAGGTCTACCGCGCCGACGGCGTCGACTTTACGCCGGCTGCCAAGCGCCAGCTCGCCGAGCTGCGCGAGAACGGCTTTGGCAGCCTGCCGGTGTGCGTGGCCAAGACGCAGTACAGCTTTAGCGACAACGCCAAGGCCCTGGGCGCTCCCGAGAACTTCCGCATCACGGTGCGCGAGCTCAAGGTTTCTGCCGGCGCCCACTTTGTGGTCGCGCTGACCGGCAGTGTTCTGACCATGCCGGGTCTGCCCAAGGTGCCCGCGGCCGAAAACATCGACGTCGACAAAGACGGCAACATCACCGGCCTGTTCTAAGTCTGCTGTCCAAAGCTGCTTGTCCGCCCCGCCGTGCCCACAAGGCCCTGCGGGGCTTTTTGATCCTTAGGCCCGCGCATGTCTTGTAGATACCGACGGGCTCTGCCCATCATAGGCTTTTGCGCGGGTAGAATGCATGGATAACTTGAGGCTCACGCGCGACGGAAAGGAATCGTTGCATGGATCAGGACAAGACAACCGTGATGGGCGGCTACGGTTCCGCGCAGGCTGGCGATAGCGCCGATGCGACCCGCGTTGTTCCCAACCCCGGTTATACCGACCCCGCGGCGACGCAGCCTTCTGCCGAGCCCACCCGGGTTATGGGCTATGGCGACACGGCGCAGGATTCTTACGCTGCATCTTCGCAAGGCCCCCATGGCAACGCAGCTCCGGACCCGTTTGATTACGCGCCGCAGGATTCTTATGCCGCCTCGGCGCCGAATCCCTATGATGACCTGCCGCAGAATCCCATTCCGCAGCCTCAGCAGACGACGTATATGCCTCGCACGGCGCAGCCTCGCTACGAGTCGCGCGAGCCGTATCGCGAGTTCCCCAAGTCGATTCCGCAATATGGCGAGGACGAGGAGAAGAAGCCATCGCGTTCGTCGAGCGTGATCAAGAAGATCCTTATCGTGCTGGCGATCTTCTTTGCCCTTTCGATTGTGTTCGCCATTGTATCGGGCATGCTCAACAAGCGAGGGAGTTCAACGGACGATACCACTGCCGAGCAACCCGAGTCCGCCTCGTCTAG
>CAJKZO010000137.1:0-4607 GCA_905204365.1 uncultured Collinsella sp. | reverse complement strand
TATTGGAGTCAGGTTAAATCAGCCACACCCAAGTCGGAGATAAATCGCCAATCCCGGCCAATTTAATTTCGCCAATACGCCAGTGATTCTAGTTGCGATTTACCTTTGCCTTCTGCTGCCTTATGCGGTCGCCCTAACTGCCAGCGGCGTTGTCTCGACTGAGAAGATCTCAAGTTCAGCGCCGCGGAAGCTGGCGCCCTTCATCACGAACACAGATGCACGGTCGAACAGGCGGTCGAGAGTGCAGAGCAGGGTGTCGTCGCCGGTGAAGAACTCGTCCCAGTTGTTCGTGGGCGTGTTGCTGGTCAATATCATCGTATTGGCGCAGTCCTTCTCGTAGCGCCGGTCGACGACATCGAAGAAGAGATCCGTGCACGCCTTGTCGAACGTGCACCGCCCCACCTCGTCGACTATGAGGCAGGACGGCTTCACCAGCGCGGCGACGGCTCGCGAGACGCTGCCGGAATCGGCGGCCCTCCTCAGTTTGTCCCTCAGCTCCGTGGCCTTCAGGTAGTACGTCTTGTAGCCGTTCAGGCAGCACTCCCGGCCATAGGCCTGGGCCAGGTGGGTCTTTCCGATGCCGCCCGGCCCTATGAACGCCAGGTTCTTGCGCGCATGCAGGTTCGCGAGCGCCGGCAGCTTGCGCAGCGCCCCCGCGTCCCGGCCGCGTATGCGGTCGAAGTCGAAGCCGGCGAAGGTTTTGGGGGCCTTCTGCGGCAGCCTGCTGAGCTTGAGCAGCGTCTCGATCACCTGGTCGTGACGCTTGTCCGCCAGATAGGAGAACACGGCGTCGAGCGCCGCGAGCTCGCCGCCTCCCATGCTGTGGCGCACGGCCAGCTCGGCCAGCTCCTCCGGGGCTATCGCCACTCCGAGCGACGCCGCCCGGGCGCTCACGCGATCGTAGACGGCCGCGGCATCTTCCGTGTCGCCCATGGCTACAGCCTCCCCTCGAAGTCGAACTTGTCGAACCCGGGCTTTCCCTTGGGAGGCTCCAGCCGGGCGATGACGGTCGTCACGGGGGCCGTCGGCAGCTCGACCGGCTGGACGTCGGCGTACTGGTCGTCGCAGCAGCTGTCCCTGCGGCCCCATGTCACGGGATGAGCCGCCAGTTCGCGAGAGAGGTCGTCGGAGTAGATGTGCAGCCATTCCCCGTCGCGGTTGACGCGGCACTCCCTCCCCGGATACCAGTACGGCACGCCGAAGCGCCTGCCCTCGTAGCTGACGAACCCGTCGAAGCTGATGCGTCGGCGGGGGCACAGGTAGAGCGCCAGCTCGTGGGTCATCGCGAGCACGGACGCGGCGGGCGCGCAGGCTGCGGAGTGCTCGTCGGCCGGAACACAGTCGACCGCCCTGCGGTAGCGCCCGGATTGCGCTGCGCACCATTCGAGAGCCTGGGCGTTCAGGTCGGTGGCGTTGCAGAACCTCCTCCCTGCCAGGAAGTTGCCCTTCACGAACCTGATCAGTCGCTCGACCTTGCCCTTCGTGAACGGGTGCCTGGGCTTGCACAGCTTCGTCTTGAACCCGACGCACGACATGAACGCGGCGTAGTCGGCCTGCCATACGGGCCTGCCGTCGATGTCGCGCCGCAGCACCACCGACTTCATGTTGTCGGTCAGCACGCACTCTGGCACCCCCATCACCGCGAACGCGTGGATCATGCCGATGAACAGGCTCTCCTGGCGCGCATTGGGGAAGAACTCCACGTAGCACGTGCCGCAGTGGTGGCACACCATCGCGAAGCACGCGATTCTGAACATGCCTCCGGTCCAGTCCTCGACATCGACGAATCCCCAGTCCATCTGGTAGGACTCGCCGGGCGATGTGGAGAATCTCCTGCCGCGGCTCGCCTGCGGGTCGGCGCCCGCGAGCCTCCTCTTCGAGGGAACCAGGTCGGCATGCGCGGCGATATAGTTCTTCACGGTGGTCCTGCCGCCCTCGTAGCCCTGGCCCCTGATGCGCTCGAAAACGACCTCGGAGTTGGTGACGCCCTCCGAGAGCAGGGCGTTCACAATGCCCTCGAAGCCGCTGATCACCGTCGTGGCAGCGCGCATCCCGCAGCGCCCGTGGGGCGCGACGACGAAACCTCTCGCTTTCAATGTGCGGGCCCTCGATCTCGAGAGCCCCGTTCTTCGCGAGAATTCGGCCAGGTTCATCTTGTCGAGTTCGAAGGAATCGCCCTCCGTCCGGGCGATATCCGATATGGCCTTGTCTATAATCTCCTGCAGGCCATTGCGCTCGTTGTCATTCATGGTCCTCCTTGTCTTCTGGCGTATTGGCGTACACCAGTGTAGGGCCAGCAGCGTCGCAATGGCTGTTTTTGCTTGACTGGAATTTGGCTGAACTAGTTTGACTTTAGGTGGCTATTCTCGCCCGACGCTAACAACGGCTACGTGCGCTTTGCCACCAGCAAGAAGGGCAAGCTGTCCGTAGCGCTGACCGACAAGGGCACCATGGTCGTCGAGAAGCGCCTGGCCGCCGAGGACCGCGCGGCCGACGAGGTGCTGGAGGGCCTGTCCGACAAGGAGCGCGAGTGCCTGCTGAAGCTGACCGGAAAGGTGATCGATAACTGCAAGGCCATGGGCGTCGATTACCGCACCATCGCCGTCAAGGGCTGTCGCGACCGCAAACCCGGCCACCATCACAACCACGGCTGCTGCCGACGCTAAAACAGAGCGAAAGAGCCGCCGATCGAATGAGCTCGGCGGCTCTTTTATGGTCGCAAGGAAAGTAGGACGACGAAGGCTCTCGTTGACGCCGCGGGCGTTACCTGCAAAACCGCTTTCGCCACCCTTCAAAAACTCTGCCGTGACGGGTTGTTGGATGGAGGGGGTCAAAGCTCTCGCGACCCACAACAGTGTTACATATTGCGTAATGATTGATTACTCAGTATTGCGCAGTAGCTACTCAGCAAAGCACGCCTGCCAGTCAATGGCCTCCATGATCGCTACAACCGTCTCGCATGTCCCGGCGAGGGTCATGTCGCCCACGTACGGATACTTGCGGGCGTACGCCGCCCATCGATCCCGCATGACGGCGTCGGAGGCCACCTCGGCCATCACCGCGCGGTAGCTGCCCATCGCGGCAAGCGTGCCGCGCTTCCCGGATGTAGCCGCAAGGGCGTCCCGGAGCACGTCTGGCTCCACCTCCGCCCTCCTTGTGAGCCAGAGCATGCGCAGGTCGTAGTAGTCGCGCGGGCGTGTGTTCGCGATGCCGCGGCTCACGACCGTCTCCAACTTTTCCGCCAGCGTGGTGGGGAGCGGGTAAGCCATTAGCGAGAGTGAGCGGTTGTCGAACATGAGAGGATAGCTGTACTCGACAGCGTCGGGCGTGATCTTGTCGCCCGTGGTCACATCGACGGTGACAGGCGAGCGCATCTTCTCATAACTGGCCAACAGGTGCACGCGTATGCCCGGGTAGTCATCTGTCTCGCGTATGTCCTCCGTGCGGACGAACTCGAACGAGAAGTCGTCATCGGCCTCCACGGCCGCGATCTCGCGGAACGCCCTCTCTGCATTCTCGTGGGTAAGCGGGAAGCCGCGAATCGTCGCGTCGAGGTCCTTGGTGCTCCGCCTGTCACCGCCCCTCAGCGAGCTGATGAGCACGCCTCCCTTGACGACAACGCTGTCACGCCAGGGCGAGAGGGATATCCGCTCGAGCAACCGTTCAAGCAGGTAACTCTGCATCACGAGCTGCGGGGGCACCCCTCCTTCCTTGGCGCGATTGCTGATGATGGCCTTGAGCTGCATCGCAGTTTTAGTTCTCACAGCAGCACCTCCAGGTAGTTTCGTATCTTTTTCTCCACACCAAGCGCCCGCGCGTAGCCCAGCAGCTTCTGGACGTCCTTCTCGCGGCTGCGGACGTACTGCTTCATCGCCGGGTTGACCACCTGCACGTCACCGGCGCGATGCCCCCGGACGATGTCGCAGAGCGTGCGCTCCAGGTCATAGGCGCTCACTTCGTTGCCGTACGGGGTTCTGACCGTCGTAAGCCCCAGGCCGAGCACCTCATCCGCGCACGTGCGCACCTCGATGCCCGTCTCACGCACCTTGGTAGCTCCGTACGAGCGCGGGAAGGTCATCGTAAGCTGAAACGGCACGCGGTCAGCGTAGCCATGAAGGTAGAGAGCAGTTCCATCCGAGAGAATGCCCTTGGGGAAGCGGAGCTGTGCGGCAAGAAATTCGTCCTCCCATGCGTCCGCCATGCGGTAGACGCCACGCTGCACACGCTCAAGCTTGCCCGCCTTCACCATGTCCGAAATTCGCGCACGGGGAATCCCGGCGTCCACAACCTGCGCCGTCGTCACCAGGCCGCTGCTCGATTCCGCCAAGTCAATGATAGCCTGCACCCCCACCACCTTCTCATTGTCCGATTACACTGAATATTTTCTCATATTCAGTTAATACGGACAACGGAAAAATCGGAAGAACGCACCCGCCTTCCATCCATCCAGTAGGCACCACTATGAGCGTCACGCCATCTACCAAGATTCAGTGGAACTCTCTTCGCTGGCACTGTCCAACCTCTTGCTTAAATTCCAATAGGCGGCTACCGGCCGTAACGCACGAGGACGGGCAATCCTTGAGGTCGCCGCAGAGCTTGAAATCAGT
>CAJKZO010000136.1:0-4669 GCA_905204365.1 uncultured Collinsella sp. | reverse complement strand
GCCGGCACGCGGAACGCCTTGACGCACGCGGTATCGAGCTTGCCATCCTCGATCTCCCAGCGATGCGCCACGAGCAGGATAAAGTCGCGGGCGCCCAGGTTGAACTCGCTCGCGCGGTGGTACTCCAGACAGTTGAGACGCGTGTTGTGGCCATTGCACCAGCCCAGCTGGAAGGGACGACCGCCAAACATGAGAAAGCCCAGTTTATCGGCATCCTTGACGCCCTCGAGCTCCGGCGCGGAGGCCACATACTTGCTGCCCTCGGGGATGGGCGTGGAGGCAAGTACCTCGAGCACGGGCGACGTAAGCTCGGACGGAACGTTATCCCAAACGTTGCCATAGGACTTGAACTCGGGATCAGAGACAGAGTAGATATGCATGTTCGCTCCTGTTCGTTTGTGTGACAGTATAAACATTCTAGAACAATCTCATTCTGTTTTGAGCACTCGGTATAAAAAAGCGCTCCGCAAAGAGCGGGAGCGCTTCTGGCACAAACGTTATTCCTGCAAGCAGCCTTACGCCTGCTGATAGTGCAGGTGCTTCTCGTCGATATCGGCCAGGTCGCGGTCGAGGTAGCGGCGCGCGAGCCAGTTTGCCATGGGGAGGTTCTGGTCCAGGTAGTTACCGCACTCCTCGGGAGCGGCACCGGGGACATCGCCCTCAAAGCCGGCGACGAACTCGAACAGCTCACGCACGAGCGGCAGAATCTCCTCGCTCGTCACCTCACCAAACACGACGAGGTAAAAGCCCGTGCGGCAGCCCATGGGCCCAAAGTAGACAATGCGGCTCGACCACTCGGCATGGTTACGAAGGAACGTCGCGCCTAGGTGCTCAATAGTGTGGCACTCGGCCGTGTTCATGACCGGCTCCTTATTGGGCGTGGTCAGGCGCAGGTCAAAGGTGGTGACGGCAGCGCCGGTCGCCGGATCGCGGTCGATGCGGCTCACATACACGCCGGGCTCAAGCAGCAGATGGTCAACGGAAAAACTCGCGATGCGCTCCATGGCAGATCCTCTCGATAGTCAAATTGGGACGGGGCTCTTTTAGCTGGTTCGAATGGTCCCACCAATCATACCAGTCAAAAAAGCCCCGTCCCAAAAAGACAACTTAGCCCAGGACGCGGGCCATACGCGTCTTGAACTCGGACAGGAAGCGCGGGGCATCCACGGTCAGCGCCACAAGCGCGCTCTTGTCCGGATCGGATAGGCGGCGCTCGTCGCAAATGGTGCGGCCGCGATACTCGCCCAGCAGATCAACACGCAGATTGCAGCCGAGCGCACCCACGAGCGTGGGGTCAATCGCCACAGCGACGGCAAGCGGATCGTGCAGCGCGCAGCCACCCAGGTAGGGGGCGTTCATCTCGTACGAGCCAATGTAGTGCTCCACCATGCTCGCAAACGCGCAACCGGCCATGGTGCCCGCGCCCGTCCAGCCGGCAATGTCGCGACGCGTGAGCACCACGCGATGCGTCACATCCAGACCCACCATAGTGAGCTTGCGGCCCGAACGCAGCACGGCATCGGCCGCCTCAGGATCACTTGCCATGTTGGCCTCGGCGCCCGCGCTCACGTTTCCGGGCACGGTAAGGGCGCCGCCCATCACGACCACGCGACCGATAGACATCATCACCGCCGCATCGCGCTCCAAGGCAAGTGCCAGGTTGGAGAGCGGACCGGTCGCCACGTAGATCAGGTCGGGGCCATAGGTGCGCGCGGCATCAATCAGATAATCGACCGCCGCGTTACCGTCGGCCGACGTCGCCCCCACCGGCTCGTACGGCGACGCGGGCACGCTCGCCCCGCCGATGCCGTTCTTGCCGTGGATAAGCGTGGTGGACGCCGGCGGTGTATAGGGCTCAGTCGCCTTAATGGGACGATCGGCGCCCAGGTACACCGGAACCTCGGGACGACCCAACAGGTCGAGCACCGCCAGGCAGTTATGCGCCGACTGGTCGACGCGCACGTTGCCAAAACACGTGGTGATGCCCACGAGTTCCACCTCGGGGCTCGCGATGGCATAGGCCAGCGCCATCGCATCGTCCACACCCATATCCAGATCAAGGATCAGCTTCTTGATTGCCATTGTTCTACTCCGCTTCTCCGTCTTTATCGTTTAACCAAACCAATGTTCAACTTCGGCGCGCGTGGGAATCGATTGCTGAGCGCCCAGGCGCGACACCGTCACTGCCGAGGCGCGAGCACCCGCGGCCATGCACTCAAAGAGCGGCAGCCCCTCCAGACGAGCCGCGGCAAGCGCGCCGATAAACGTATCGCCGGCGGCTGTGGTATCGACTACCGTGCTCGAAAGTGCCGGCATACGCAGCGGCTCGCCGTCATCGCCGAGCGTAACCGACCCGGCGCCGCCCAACGTGATGACCGCAGCCCCGGCACCCTTGGCGAGCAGGGCATTGAGCGCCGCGACGCAGCTCTCATCATCTGCGGGCAAGATGCCCGTCAGCACCTGGCACTCAGTCTCGTTGGGACAGACCAGGTCGACCGCAGGCCAGGCCTCCACAGGCAACTCGCAGGCAGGCGCTGGATTAAAGACCGTATAGAACCCCAGCTCGTGAGCGCAAACAAGCGCCTCGGCAGTCGCCGCAAGGTCACATTCGCCCTGGGCGATAAAGACGCTTCCGGCAGCCGGGGCAACCTCGCTGGCGTCTCCGTCGAGTCCATCGGCCACCAGGTGCCTCAGCGCGCAGGCAACGTCCTCGCCCGCAAGCGCATGGTTAGCGCCCGGCGACAGCACGATGCGGTTGTCGCCCTCGCAGCGAATGATGGTCGCCGTTCCCGTCTCCACGTCATCGCGACGCGCCACAAAGTCACAGCTCACGCCGGCATCCTGAAGCCCCGCCACGAGCACATCGCCAAACGCATCGCGCCCGACCGCGCCGATCATGCGCGTGCGCGCGCCCATGCGCGCGGCAGCTACGGCCTGGTTGGCGCCTTTGCCGCCAGCGTTGGTGATAAAACCGCTGCCGCCAACGGTCTCACCCGCGCGCGGCATGCGCTCGCACGCCACCGAAAGGTCCATGTTCATGCTGCCGAACACCGCAACGATGCCGCGATCTGCCATGGGAACCTCCTCATCTGCGGGCCTTATGCCCACCGTCGGCCGTCGATCGTGCGCCCTCGCACCTCTATAACTTTAGTTCACTTTGATGTGAACGCGCCCTTGAGGTTGCGCCAGCAGCAAGCATTCACAGGAGCAGGCAGCTACAATGAATATGTGCTGATTATTCTCGTCATTGGATGATGTTTTATGGAACAATTCCCACCATCGAGCCCACGCGGTCCGCGCCGCGCGCCCGATAACCAGGCGCCGCACGAACGCCCACGCGCCGACCGCCGCGCCGGCGAGTCGCGACGCGGCCCGGTCCCGCATCGAACGCCCACCAACAAGGACGCCCACACTAACAGCGCCGCAAAAGAACAGGCGCCCGCTCGTCCCAAGTCCCGCTACATTCCTGCGCTCGACGGCCTGCGCACGCTTGCCGTCGTCGCGGTGGTGCTCTATCACCTCAACCTCACGTGGGCTCAGGGCGGCCTGCTCGGCGTTACGATCTTCTTTGTGCTTTCGGGCTATCTGATCACGCGCTTGCTGCTCAACGAAGTCGCTAAGACCGGCCGCATCGACCTTAAGAGCTTCTGGATTCGCCGCATCCGTCGCCTGGTCCCCGCCGTGGTAACGGTAGTGTTCGTGACCTGCGCGCTGTGCACCATTTTTAACCACGTGATGCTCACCAAGATGCGCCCCGACATCCTGCCGTCACTGCTGTTCTTCAACAACTGGTGGCAGATTGCCCAAAACGTCTCGTACTTCAATGCTCTGGGCGACCCCTCGCCGCTCACGCACTTTTGGTCGCTTGCCATCGAGGAACAGTTCTACCTGATTTGGCCGCCACTGCTGTTTGCCATGGTATCCATGCATGTGAGCAAGCCCAACACGCGCCGCGTGGTTCTGGGCCTTGCCGTGGTATCTGCCCTAGCCATGATGGTGCTTTACAACCCTGCCGCCGACCCCAGCCGCGTGTACTACGGCACCGACACCCGCGTGTTCTCGCTGCTGTTGGGTGCCTGGATGGCCTTTATCCCCGATCGCGACCTGGCGCCGGTGCGTCTCGCACATCGTTTGGGGCTCAATCGCCTGGCTGGCGCCGCCAAGCGCGGCAAGAGCGCCGAAGGCAAGCCTGGCGAGAAGGCCGACGAATCAGCCGAGGCCGCCCCGGCACAGCCGAGCGCCCTCGTGCGCTTTTGGTCCTCGCCCGTATCCATCGATGTGTTGGGCGTCGTGGGTCTGGTTGGCCTTGCCGCCATGGTCGCGCTCACCAACGGCTACACCGCGTTCCAGTATCGCGGCGGCACGCTGTTATGCTCCATCCTCACGCTCATGGTCATCGCGGCCTGCGTGCAGTCCCAGGGAATGGTTGCCCGCGTGCTGTCCGCCGAGCCGCTCGTGTGGGTTGGCAAGCGCTCGTACAGCATCTACCTGTGGCACTATCCGCTGCTGTTGCTCATGAACCCGGTCGCCAACATCAACGATACACCCTGGTGGCAGTACATTTTGCAGGTGCTGCTGGTGGTCGCCGTGGCCGAATGCTCATATCGCTTTATCGAGACGCCGTTTAGAAAGGGCGCCTTTGGGCGCACCGTATCCGAGTTCCGCGATG
>CAJKZO010000135.1:0-4670 GCA_905204365.1 uncultured Collinsella sp. | reverse complement strand
TCCCACGGGCAGCCATCGGGCTGACGCAGGCGCCAGATGGTCTGCACCAGATGCTGCAGCTCGGCCGACGCGTCTACCAGCGCGGACAGATCGCGCGAGCCCTCGGCATTTTGCTGAGCCATGTGCTGCGCCATGGTTATTCCTCCTCCAGGATCACGTGGCGGAACGCACCGCCCTCGTAGATGCCGTAGCTGTGCGTGCCGTCCTTGGGGATGCTCACGCTGCCGGGGTTGAAAAGCCACAGGCCCGGGTGCGCCTCGCTTGCCTCGTTAACCTTGATGTGCGTATGACCGTAGACGAGCGCGGAGCCCTCGGGCAGCGCGGGCGCGTGGTCGACGCTGTTGTGCATGCCGGCGCCAAAGACATGGCCGTGCGTCAGGAACAGCTCGCGGCCGGTCTCGTCGAACAGCGTGGCGTAGTCGGCCATGACGGGGAAGTCAAGCACCATCTGGTCGACCTCAGCATCGCAGTTGCCGCGTACCGCGATGATGTGGTCGGCCAGGGCGTTGAGCAGCGGGATTACGCGCTTGGGGGCGTAATCGCGCGGCAGGTCGTTGCGCGGACCGTGGTAGAGCAGGTCGCCCAGCAGGACGATGCGGTCGGGCTGCTGGGATTCGATGGCGGCGACCAGGCGCTCGGCCCAGTATGCCGAGCCGTGGATGTCAGAAGCGATGAGGTATTTCATGGGGGATCCTTTCGGGATGGGGTTAATGCGGCTGGGCACGGGATGTCGCCGGCCGCGCTATTCAAATCGCAGTGCCGCGCTCTGGGCCGCCTGCATCACGCGTTGGAGCGGCACGTTGTGCTCGCGGGCAAGGCGAGCACAGTCCTCGTACTCGGGCGCGGCGCGCTCGGTGCCATCGGGCAGGGTGGCTACTTTGACGGACACTTCGCCCCAAGGCGTTGTCACCTGCTCGAATCGGCGCGGCAGGCAAACGCGCTCCATAACCTGGCGGCGGATGCCGTTGGTCGTGGTTTCCAAAAAGATGATCATCTGCAGACGGTCAATGTCCTCGCGGGCGCAGATTACCTGCAGCTGCCAGCCGGGACGACCTTTTTTGCAGTAGAGAGGCAGCCAGTGCACTTCGCGGGCGCCCGCCTCGCGCAAGCGGTCGGCGGCATAGGCGAGTACCTCGGGCGACGCATCGTCGATGTCGCACTCCAGCTTGACGATGGTTTCGGGCGCATCGGTCTCGCGGGACAGCGGAGATGTACTTCCACGTTGCATACGGTCCGGATCCTTTCCGCACGGGCTCGTTTTATTCACCCAAACGCTAGCACATCGTACGTGACGCAGGCGTGACTTTCGTCCGTCGCCGCCCTCGCCCCTATCCAAACGTGTACGTCAGCCTCCAAACATGTCATTTTTTGTCGGTTTTGGAGACTGATGTACATGTTTTAAGAGCAAGCGAGGCCGCGCCGCGCAGCCTTTCCGATCGATTTCGGGCTCCGGCGTGCGCGGTGTGTTGAGAGCTGCGCCATTACAATGGAGCGGATTCGCCAAATGCAAAGGAGTCGCCATGCCCGCCTGCCCGCTGGTCGATTGCCACACCCATACTTCGTTTTCGGACGGTCATGCCTCGTTTGAGGACAACGTCCGCGCTGCTGCCGCCGCCGGCTGCCGCGCCATGGTCTCGACCGACCACCTCACCCTGCCCGCCAGCATGGACGCCAGCTGCGAAGTGCAGGTCGTCGAGGGCGACTTGCCGGCGCATCGTCTGGCCTTTGAGGACGCCCGCAAACTCGCCGCGCAGATCGCGCCGGAGCTCACCTTTATCAACGGTTTTGAATGCGATTGGTACGAAGGTTGCGAGCCCTTGGTAGAGCGCTGGTCCCAGGGCGCCGTGGTGCGCTTGGGCAGCGTGCACTGGATTGGCGACCCCGGCGATATCATGGCCGGTGCCGCGGGTACGGCGGGAACGGAAAACGTCGCTCGTCCCGACACGCCCGATTCGAGCTGCGGTTGGATCGACGATGACACCAACCTGCACGTTTGGGAAAACCTGGGCGTGCGCGGCGTGTGGGAGCGCTACGTCGACGACTGGTGTCGCGCCTGCGAAAGCTCGCTTAACTTTGATGTGATGGCTCATCCCGACCTGGTCATGCGCTTTTCGAAGGAAGGCTTTGCACCCGATTTTGACCCCGCGCCGTTCTGGGGGCAGATGGCTGAGTGCGCGCACGACACAGGCCGCCGCGTTGAGGTCTCGACCGCCGCACCGCGCAAGGGACTCGACGACTACTATCCCGCGACCGGGTTGTTGCGTTGCTTCGCCCACGCCGAGGTGCCGATCACTTTTGGCTCGGACGCACACCGCGCCTGCGACATTTGCTGGAACATCCGTGAGGCCCAGGCACACGCCTACGACTGTGGCTACCGAACCTTCGACGTCCCCCACCCCACCGGCGAATGGGAATCCACACCCCTCGCCTAACTAGTCGTTTAAGAACGTCCCCAATGACTAGTGACGGCGGGCGTTGAGTTCGCCGGCAAGCTCGTCGAGGGTGATACCGTAGCGCTCGAGCGTCACGAGCAGGTGGTAGACCAGGTCGCCGGCCTCGTAGCGGATGTGGTCGTGATCGTTATCTTTGCAGGCCATGATTACCTCGCTTGCCTCCTCGGCAAGCTTCTTGAGCAGCTCATCCTCCACGTCAGTCAGCAGACGCGCGGTATAGCTCTCCTGTGGCGATGCGTCGCGACGACCGTGGATCACCTCGGCCAGACCCGTCAGCGTCTCACCGATATTTCCATCCTGAACATTTGCGGTGCGCACACCCATAGTTCAATCCTTTCCGTTTTACCGAGCGCCCAACAGGGCGCCCGCCTTAGGCGAGTTTCTTAAAGAAGCAGGTACGGTTGCCGGTGTGGCAAGCCGGGCCCGGCGAGTCGACCTTGACCAGTAGCGTATCGCTATCGCAGTCGGCCCAGAGTTCCTTGACCTCCTGCATATTGCCGCTCGTCGCGCCCTTGTTCCAGAGCTCCTGGCGGCTGCGACTCCAAAACCACGTGGTCCCGGTCTTGAGCGTCAGCCCCACCGATTCCTCGTTCATCCAAGCCACCATAAGCACCTCACCGGTGTCATACTGCTGAACAACACAAGGAATCAGCCCGCGAGCGTCGTACGTAAGATCAGACGCTTCTATTACCTCAGTCATCATTTCTCCCAAGTAATTACCGTAAACCCCACAGGTCGGCGAGGGTTGTCCAGGTGCCGCAGGTTGCCGCGAAAGAGGAGCGACGCGTACTTTGGTACGCGAGCGACGGTTTGAGCGGCAAGATGCGGTGCCTGGACAAGCCGCAGCGCAGCCCACAGCATTAGAAGTCCAGCCTCACAGGAATGCCCTGCGACGCCATATACTCCTTCACCTGACGAATGCTGAAGGTTCCAAAGTGAAAGACGCTGGCCGCCAGCACGGCGTCGGCTTCGCCCTCGATCACGCCCTCGGCAAAATGCTCGAGCGTGCCCACGCCGCCGCTCGCGATGACGGGAATCGGCACCGCGCGCGCCACGGCACGGGTGAGTGCCAGGTCAAAGCCGGCCTTGGTGCCGTCGCGATCCATGCTGGTGAGCAAGATCTCACCGGCGCCGCGACGAGCCGCTTCCTCGGCCCACGCCACCGCATCGACACCCGTAGCGTTGCGACCGCCCGCCGTGAAGACCTCCCACTTGTCGGCCCCCGGCTCACCGGGCAGGCCCACGCGCTTGGCATCGATCGCCACGACCACGGCTTGGCTACCAAACGCCGCAGCGGCTTGGCTGATCAACGACGGATCGCGCACGGCCGCCGAGTTGAGCGACACCTTGTCGGCACCGGCGGCAACCATGGTGCGCATGCCCGCCAGGTCGCGAAAGCCGCCGCCCACGGTATAGGGAATAGCGAGCTCCTCGGCCGCATGCGCCGCCATCTCGATGGTCGTCGCTCGGTTGTCGCTCGTCGCGGTAATGTCCAAAAATACGACCTCGTCCGCACCCTCGCGGTCGTAGACGCGGGCCAGCTCCACCGGGTCGCCCGCATCGCGCAGGCTCACAAAGTTGACGCCCTTGACCACGCGGCCGTCCTTAACATCCAGACAGGGAATCACGCGTTTGGTAAGCATGGGCTACTCCTCCCCTCGGGCGGCGGCCAGTGCCTGGGCCAGCGTAAAGTTGCCCTCGTAGAGCGCTCGACCGGTAATGGCACCCTCGATGGCATCCTCGCCCGCCGCGGCAAGCGCACGGATGTCGTCGAGCGTCGAGATACCGCCCGAAGCCACGACGGGAAAGCCCGCTACCTCGGCCACATGGCGATACGCCGCCACATCGATGCCCGTCTGCATGCCATCGCGCGCAATATCGGTATAGACCAGATGTTTAAAGCCCAGCTCAGTGAGCTGCGCCACGGCATCGTCGAGCGCCACGCCCGCGCCGTCACGCCAGCCGTTCACCTTGACCTGGCCGTCGCGCGCGGCGATATCTGCCACCAGCAGCTCGCCAAAGCCTTGGGCCGCCACCTCGGCAAATCCCGGCTCGGTCACGAGCACCGTGCCGAGTGCGATGCGACGCGCGCCGTAGCCGGCCAGCTCGTCGATGCGTGCAAGCGAGCGAACGCCGCCGCCCACGTCCACGGACAGACCGTCGACGCCGCAGATGGCCTCGATCGCTGCCGAGTTGGCAGCGCACGCGTCCTCGTCC
>CAJKZO010000134.1:0-4740 GCA_905204365.1 uncultured Collinsella sp. | reverse complement strand
TTTCCAACTTGGGTCTCATCAGTGCCTGCTTGGGTGTCGGCGCGCCCGAGGCCGTGTGGGCCGCGATCTTCCTGATCCTGTTCCACACGGTGGCCAAGTCGCTGCTGTTCCTGTGCGTGGGCACCGCCGAGCATCATATCGGCAGCCGCAATATCGAGGACATGGACGGCATGTTCAGCCGCATGCCGCACCTGACGCGTCTGATGATGCTGGGCATTATGGGCATGTTTGTGGCGCCGTTTGGCATGCTCGTGTCCAAGTGGGGCGCCCTGGTGGCGTTTGCCCAGACCGGCAACGTGCTCATGATCATGGTGCTTGCCTTTGGCTCGGCCGCGACGTTCTTCTTCTGGGGCAAGTGGCTTGCCAAGCTTTCGGGCGTCGACCCCACGGCTCAAAACGTGGAGGTCAATGTCCACAAGACCGAATGGATGGCCCTCAACACCATCGCCGCGCTGCTGATTCTGTGCTGCGTGGCGTTTCCGGTTATCTCGAGCGGTCTGGTGTCGCCTTACTTGGCCATGGTGTTTGGCCGCGTGCCGTACGTTATTGGCAAGGACGCCATGTATCTGATGGTGGTTATCGTGGCTTTTATCGCCGTGGTGCTGCTGACTTCATTCCGCGTGAGCAACAAACCGCACGTCAACGTGTACCTTTCGGGCGTGGGAACCGACAAATATCGCCATTTCCGCGGCTCGATGGGACATGAGGTGAAGGCCGAAAAGCGCAATTGGTACTCGGAGGACGCCCTTGGCGAGAAGCGTATTGGCCCCGCGGGTAGCGTCGTGTGCTGCAGCATTATCTTGTTTGCGCTGCTGTGTTGCGCGTGGATTGGACCCGAGAGACTTGCCATGAGCGCGCCCTCGGTGCTGCGCGGCAAGTATTTCGAAGGCTCGGGTGTCGTGGGCATCTTTATTGGTACCGTGGCGTTTGCCCTGCTGGCGCCGCTTGTGGGCGGCCTGATCGACGGTCTTGACCGTAAGCTTTCGGCTCGCATGCAGGGCCGCGTGGGCCCGCGCTTGCTGCAGCCCTTCTACGATGTTGCCAAGCTGCTGCGCAAGGCCCCTGCCAGCGTAAACACCATGGACGATACCTACATGGCGTGTGCGCTCATCTTTACCGTGGTGGGCGGCGGCATCTTTGTGTCGGGTTCCAACACGCTGCTGTGCGCTTTTATGGTGACGCTCGCCGCGATCTTTGTGGTGTTGGCGTCCGCCTCGACGCAAAGCCCGTTTGCCCAGGTTGGCGCCGATCGTGAGTTGCTGCAGGTTATGAGTTATGAGCCCGCTGTTCTGCTGATGAGCGTGGGCCTGTACCTTGCCACCGATAGCTTCGATTCCATCGCCGTGACGGGGCAGTCGGCCCCCATCATCGTGTACAGCGCGCCCATTTTCTTCGCGCTGCTCGCGGTGCTCACCATCAAGCTGCGCAAGTCGCCGTTCGATCTTTCGTATTCGCATCACGCGCATCAGGAGATCGTTCAGGGCGTCGCCACCGAGATGAGCGGCGGCACGCTGGCAAAGATGACCCTTATGCACTGGTGCGAGACCGTGCTGTTTTTGATGTGGGTGGGCATGTTCTTTGTCTGGGACAACCCCGTGAGCTGGGTCGTAGCCCTGGTCGTGATGGCCGCGACGTATTTTGTCGAGGTGCTGATCGACAACACCTTCGCCCGCAGCACCTGGCGCAGCTGCTTTAAGCTCGGCTGGGGCGTGGCGTTGGTGTTTGGCCTGCTCAACCTTATGCCCATCCTCGTCGACGTGTTTATTTAGGAGGCGGCATCCATGGATCATAAAATGTCGCGCTCGCCGTGGGTTATTCATTACGACGGCTCGAGCTGCAACGGATGCGATATCGAGGTGCTGGCCTCGCTCACGCCGCTGTTCGATGCGGAGCGCTTTGGCGTGGTCAACACCGGCAACCCCAAGCATGCGGATATCTTTTTGGTGACGGGGTCGGTCAATGCCCAGAACCTGCCCGTCGTGCGCCAGATCTACAACCAGATGCTCGAGCCCAAGTGCGTGGTGGCCTGCGGTATCTGCGCGTGTTCGGGCGGCGTGTTCCGCGATGCCTATAACGTGATCGGCGGCGTGGACCGCGCGATTCCCGTGGACGTGTACGCGCCCGGGTGCGCCATTCGCCCCGAGACCGTGATCGATGCCATCGTGGAGGCGTGCGGCATCCTGGACCAGAAGGAGGCCGTGATGCGCGCCGGCGGCGATCCGCTTACCGTGGGCGGCGCCGCTACCTGGGATGGTGGCGTTGAGCTGGGCGAGGACGGGTTTGTGGCTGCGGGGGCCGGGGCCGGTGTCGACGCAGGCACGGCTGACGGTGCGCCCGCCGCTGCAAGGGAGGCCGAGTAATGCAAAAGGCAATCTATACCACCGTCGGGATCGACGGGCTCCTGTCGCATGTCCAGGCGCTCAAGGGCGTTGGCGCGCGCTTTGTGCAGATGCACGCTGAACGCAACGTCGACGACGGCAAGTATCGCTTGGTCTATACGTTTATCAACGTCCGCGCTGCGCAAGAGCAGATCGCGCAGGACGGAAACTATGCGATTGAGAATCTAGTGGTCGAGGGTATCGACCAGTACCAGGAGATTCCGTCCATCAGCTCGTACTATCCGGCGGTGTTCCCGTTTGAAAACGAGGCGCACGACCTGTTTGGTCTTGCCATCACCGATATGCAGATCGACTTTAAGGGCTTTTTCTACCAGGTCTCGACTGCCGAACCCATGAGCGTCATCGCGCCCGAGGTGAAGGCCGCGCGTGAGAAAGCCATGAAGGTCCGTGCCGCCGCCGAGGCCAAGGCGCGCAAGGCCGCAGCCGAGAAGGCTGCCGCTGCCGCGGCCGCTGCGGGGGAGGGCACTGCGAGCGCCGGCGATGCCGCGGGCGCCGCCGCCCAGTCCGCTGCGGCTGCCGGCTCCGATGCTCGGCACGATGAAACTGCTGCAAAGGCCGCGCTCAAGGCTGCCGAGATGGAGGCAAAGCTCGCCGCCATGGATCCCGAGAAAGCGGCCAAGGTCCGCGCGGCGCTTGCCGCCAAGGCCGCCCGCGACAAGCAGAAAAAGGAGGCGTAAGGTCCATGGCACATCGCTCCGTTATTCCGTTTGGCCCGCAGCACCCGGTGCTGCCCGAGCCGCTTCATCTGGACCTGGTGATCGAGGACGACCGCGTCATCGAGGCAATTCCGCAGATCGGTTTTGTGCACCGCGGACTCGAGAAGCTCACCGAAAAGCGTGACATGCACCAGTTTGGCTACATCGCCGAGCGCATCTGCGGCATTTGCGCCGTGGGCCACAGCTGCGGCTATGCCAGCGCCTGCGAGCGCATGCTCGACATCGAGGTGCCCGGCCGCGTGCAGTATATCCGCACCATTTTGCACGAGCTTTCGCGCATCCACTCGCATCTGCTGTGGCTGGGCCTGCTCGCCGACGCCTTTGGTTTTGAGGCGCTGTTCTATCGGTCGTGGACCCTGCGCGAGCAGATACTCAAGATTTTTGAGAGCACTTGCGGCGGGCGCGTGATTCTGTCGATTAACGAGATCGGCGGCCTTAAGCACGATATCGAGGACTCCGAGCTGGTGGGCATTGTCCAGACGCTCGATGCCATGCGCCCCGACTACGAGGCCCTGGTGCATACGTTTTTGGACGACAATAGCTGCGGCGAGCGCCTGCACGGCGTGGGCGTGATCAGCAAGAAGGACGCGCTGGAGCTTTCGATGGTCGGCCCGTTCGGCCGCGCCTCGGGCGTGGACTACGACGTGCGCATGTTCGGCGACGGTGCCTATGCGGACTTGGCTGCGTTTGAGCCCATCGTTGCTACCGATGGCGATTGCTATGCCCGCTGCCAGGTGCGCTGCGCCGAGGTCACGCAGGCCATGGACATCATTAAGGAGCTTGTGGGCAAGATTCCGCACGACGGGATCGGCGGGCGCACCAAGCTTACGCCGGCCGACGGCGCACGCGGCGAGGTTGTGATTGAGCAGCCGCGCGGCGAGGCGTATTACTATGTGCGCGGTAACGGCACCAAGAACCTGGACCGTTTTCGCGTGCGCACGCCGACGTCGCAAAACCTGGCGGGTCTGACGCATGCGCTGCAGGGCGTGCTCCTTGCCAACGTGCCCATGATTATCCTGACCATCGACCCCTGCATTAGCTGTACGGAAAGGTAGGCGCGGCATGAGTTTGCTGACATTTGCCAAGACGGCCTTGGGTTCTATGGTCAAGCAGCCGGTCACGGTGTGCTATCCGCAGGAGAAGCTCGCGGCACCCGAGCGCTTGCGCGGACATATCGTTAACGACATGGACGTGTGTATCTGCTGCGGCATGTGCGCGCGTCGCTGCCCGGCGGGCGCGCTCGCGGTCGATCGCAAGGGCGGAACGTGGTCGATCGACCCGTATGCCTGTGTGGTGTGCGGCGAGTGCATCGAAAGCTGTCCTAAACACTGCCTGAGCATGGACACCGCCCGCACTCCGGTTGCGGCGGACAAGACTCCCACGGTAGAAACCAAGCCGGAGTAGTTCTGGAATGGGGCTGGTATAGCGCTGGAATGGGGGCCGGCGGGGCAAAAATGCCCCACCGGCCCCGCGCTTAAACGCGCGGCTGTGCCGTCGCGAACAAAACTATGCCGGATTACGGGGCTGGATAGCGAACCTCCGACCATACGGAAAATCGCAAAAACAAAACCGGGTAGCGCGCAGAGATGTGGTGTAAGAGGCGGGGCATGCCCCGCCTCTTCCCT
>CAJKZO010000133.1:0-4971 GCA_905204365.1 uncultured Collinsella sp. | reverse complement strand
AGGCCGTCGCCGAGCGCCTGGGGATACCCCACCATGTGCTCGACCTGCAGCAGACGTTCGACCGCAACGTTATCGAGCGTTTTGTGAACGCCTACCAGGAGGGGCTGACGCCCAATCCGTGCATTATCTGCAACCGCCACATTAAGTTTGGCGCGCTGCTCGATGCGGCGCTGGACATGGGCTGCGACTACATCGCAACGGGACATTACGCCAAAACAAGCCAGGCGGCAGACGGCACCTGGCAGCTACATCGCGGCGAAGATCCCAAAAAGGACCAAAGCTACTTTTTGTATTCGCTTACGCAGGAGCGCCTGGCGCACACGATCTTTCCGCTGGCAGGCCTAGACAAAGAGCACGACGTACGCCGCATAGCCGCCGAGCAGGGATTTACCAACGCCCAGAAGGCCGAAAGCGAGGACATCTGCTTTATTCCAGACGGTGACTACGCGGGCTATATCGAGCGCCGCTGCGGACATCCCGCTGCACCGGGCGACATTGTGTGGCGCGACGGCAGCGTGGTCGGGCGCCACAACGGCGCGCTGCGCTACACCATCGGCCAGCGCAAGGGCCTGGGCGTCGCGATGGCGCATCCCGTGTATGTGACGGGCGTCGACGCCGCCAACAACACCGTGCATCTGGGCGAGGCCGAGGACCTGACCGCCGCTGCCCTCACGGCCGATGAGTGGATCTGGAGCGCGCCGGACGCACGCATGGAGGCGGAGCTCGACGCCGGCGGCATTCGCGTAGGTGCCAAATACCGCTACCGTCAGAAAGACCAGGCAGCGACCCTTACGCGTGACGAAGATGGGCAAATGCTGCTAACTTTTGACGAGCCGCAGCGAGCCATCGCCCCCGGCCAAGCCGTTGTAGTCTACCGCGGCGACATCGTCCTCGGCGGCGGCACCGTTACGGCAGCCATCAGGTAGCCGCGGGATTATCGCCGCACGTGTCGAAGCACTCCAACAGCAGCATTCACCTCGATAACGCGACGCTCGAGGCCGCGGCAAATGGCCTCGAGTCGACCCTCCGCCGTCGCCCATTCGCTCTGCGAAAGAATCTCGATCGCCTCATCAACAAATCCGTTGAGTCGTGTTGAATCGAACCAATCGAGCGAGTCCGCAAGCGCCAGCTGGACGGAAGGGTCGGGCCCAAACGGCTTAGCGGAAAACCCAAACTCCCCAGCTGCGCGCACGGCAGTTGATACGTTGTACCACAGGCAGTTGCCGCTATCGAACAGCGGAGCAGGTTTTATCTCCAGGGTGTCGACATTGCGGATAATGCCGAAGTTTCGCCAATGGCGGTCGCTGTTGGCCAAAAGGGCATCGCAGATAATCATCTGCGACATAGACCTTCTCACAGCGGCCTCATCGACACCATGCTTACCAAGGAAGCGACAGTATCGGTCGTACGTCGAGCTTCCTCGCTGGCCGCCAAGGGCGTTCTTAACGTAAACAGCCGGAACATATTCCTCGCGGCCATCAAGAAAGTCGTCGCACAGACACACAGGGCCATCGAACATCCGCTCAACCGTATAAGGAACAAACTCGCCCTCCGACAGCAAGCGACGATGTAGAGCCGTTGCAACCGCCTCGTTAACGGGACGTTGATCGTCCATCCCGCACCCTTTAGCCAACACGCGAATGTCGTTTCGAATCATCCACGATTTAGGGAGCTCGCCCTCGGACGTGTTATCCGGATTTTTAAGACCGATGCCTTCCAGCCAACCCGAACGCTCTTCGGGTGCCGATCGCTCAAATTCGTTCTCAAAATAATTGATGTTTTGCCATTTGAGTTCGGCGCAATCGGCCGGCCGCAGCCAATAACAATCCGAAAGCGAGAGGCCCAGGCACCGAACCGGAGCCTCAATGCCGCTGACAATCCCCAGCTCGCGGTAGCGCGAGATAAGCCCAGGGCGAACATCGGGTACCGACCGATGCCCCCACCACACGTTGAGATCCCGTTTATTCACCGTTGGAGAAGAGCTCGAGCACGTGCCAAACGGCATTCGTTGCGCATCGAGGACCTCGGCGATTTCGAAGGAAAACTCGCGCGTCGGATCAAACGAAACACGTGCAACCTCGTAATCGGCGGACATCAGCGTAAACTTGCGCCCCACATCGGCCGCAGGACGGCGTCCACGTTTGCGGACCTTTTGATAAGCGACCGCAGAATCATACTCAACCATCTTCCGTCCGCCCACAATATCGCACACAAGCGTTCCCGATGCGGCAAGTTGAGATATGCGGGCTTTCGTAACGCCCAACAGGTGGGCGGCATCACCCATAGACAAGTACCCAGACGTATCCATACACCGCATCACCTCGTTAAGTAATTTATATGTTTAGTTAATAGATTACATACATCATAATACTAAACATCCTAAAGCGAAAAAAGGCCCGAGAAATCGGGCCTTAGCGATCGGTCAGCCGAGTCGCAAGCTGCTCCCCTAGCGCTGTACGTAGGCGCGGACGAGCTCGTAGGTGTTGCGCACGCCGTCGATGTGGCTGCGCTCGTAGTTGTGGCTCGCGTACACGCCGGGGCCGATCAGGCCGTGACGGATGTCGTAGCCGGCAGAGAGCGTGGCCTCAACGTCCGAGCCGTAATGCGGGTACACGTCGATGGCATAATCGAGCTCAAGCTCGCGCGCGATATTGGACAGCGTGGTCACCAGATCGTAGTTGTAGGGGCCACCCGAATCCTTGGCGCAAATCGACACCATGCGCTCGGTGCAGCCCAGGTCGTCGCCCACGCAGCCCATGTCAACGCTGATCATCTCGCGCGTGTCGGCCGGCACGAAAGCACCGCCGTGGCCGACCTCCTCGTACACGGTAAAGAGCAGCGACACCTTGCGCGAAAGCGACACCTCGCCATCAGCAACAGCGCGGGCCAGACCCAGCAGAATCGACGCCGACAGCTTGTCATCCAGGAAGCGGCTCTTGATGTAGCCGCTCTCCGTCACCGTGGTACGCGGATCCATAGCGATGATGTCGCCGGTCTGAATGCCCAGCTCAAGCACATCGTCCTTGCTGTCGACATTCTCATCGAGCAGGATTTCCATGTTCTTCTCGATGGTCTTGACCGGCTCGTCGGCCACGTGCGCCGAAGGCTCGGTGTTAAGAACCACACCCGTGTACACATTGCCGTCACGCGTGTAGACGGTGCAGTTCTCGCCATCGGCCGTAGACCACTGATGCCCGCCGAGCGTCGTGGGACGCAGACGGCCATTGTCCTTAATGGAGCGCACCATGGCGCCCAGGGTATCGACATGGCTCGCCAGTACGAGCGGCTCACCCTCGCCACCAAGCTCAACGAGCACGTTGCCCTTATTGGAACGCTCGGGGCCAAAGCCCATATCGCGCAGGGTCTCCATCAGATAATCAGTAGCCGCACGAGTAAACCCCGTAGGCGAAGCAATCGAGGTAAGCGCCTTCAGCTGGTCAGTAATATAGGAGAGCGTCCCCTCTAAAGAAGCAATATCAGAAGTCATATGCATCCTTCCAAGCAAAACTAAGACCGAGTCCCGATTTTAACCGTTCTGCACGCGTAAGGCCCTGGGAGCCGAGTCGCCTCCAGACGTCCCCGCGCCGATTTTGCGCACGCGCACGGCTTGCAATCCCAATCTTGCATAAATCCTATCGGTATCTGCATAGAAATGAGGAATCTTTTTGCTTCGTCTCAGGGTGCCCCACCTTGGGCCGTGCAAAAAACGGAGTATTCAGCACCGTGGGCCCCAACGACCCCATCGCGAACGACAAAACGACGCGGTTACAGCAGTGTTGCAGGTCGTCGCAAAGCAGAAACTCGGTAACAACCCCCTCCACTCATTGATAGCCCGCCCACAATGGCTGTCGATGGGCGTCTGCGGGTCACTACCGCCCATTCACAACGTTATGCATTTTTAAGAGCTTGTTGAATACTCCCAAAAATGCGCGCAGGGAAGTGCACCACCTATCCGCAGCGGGCAGTACGCCTTGGTTTTGTCCGTCTCAGGGCATCGACGCAGCACAAAAAGCCCCGCCGTGCGTAGCGCGGCGGGGCCAGCGGCAAGTCAAAAGACCATACGCCTACAGGTGAAAGAACACCAAACGAGGCTAGGCAGCCGGGCAGATCTTCTTGAAGAGCTCAATGACGTCGTCGAGCGTCGCCTCGCGCGGGTTACCCGGGAAGCAAGCGTCGGCCATGGCGTCCTTGGCCAGGACCTCGATCTCGTCAGCCTTCATGGCCTCGCAGACGTGCGGGATGTTCACGTCGGCGGAGAGCTGCTTGACGGCGGCGATGGCGGCATCGGCGGCCTCGTCGGTGCTCATGCCCGTGGTGTCAACGCCCATAGCGACGGCGACCTTGGCCAGGCGCTCGGCGCAAACCGGCTTGTTGAACTCCATGGCAATCGGCAGCAGCATGGCGCAGGCGACGCCGTGCGGGGTGTCGTAGTGAGCGGACAGGGTGTGAGCCATGGCGTGGTCGATGCCCAGGCCAACGTTAGAGAAGCCCATGCCGGCGACATACTGGCCAAGGGCCATGCCCTCGCGGCCGGAGCCGGGCTGGCCGGACTTGGCCTCGGCGACGGAGTCGCGCAGGTTCTCGCTGATCAGCTTGATGGCCTCAAAGTGGAACATGTCGGAGAGCTCCCAAGCGCCCTTGGTGGTGTAGCCCTCGATGGCGTGGGTCAGGGCGTCCATACCGGTGGAGGCGGTGAGGCCGGCGGGCATGGAGGCCATCATGTCGGGGTCGACGACGGCGACCTCGGGGGCGTCGTTGGTGTCGACGCACACGAACTTGCGGACCTTCTCGGGGTCGGTGATGACGTAGTTGATGGTAACCTCGGCAGCGGTACCGGCGGTCGTCGGCACGGCGATGGTGAACACGGCATGGTTCTTGGTGGGAGCAACGCCCTCGAGGCTGCGGACATCGGCAAACTCGGGGTTGTTGATGATGATGCCGATGGCCTTGGCAGTGTCCATGGAAGAGCCG